>CAUQEY010000001.1:0-40857 GCA_963517175.1 uncultured Candidatus Saccharibacteria bacterium
GCTTTCAACTGAGCCAATTTAATACCACGCTTAGTCAGGCTAGTAGTCTGGAAAATTTCACCATTTGGTAAAACTACTTCGATACGATCAGTGAAATAATAGATGCTGCCGTATTTTTTGGCGGCCTCATCGATGAGAGCGATGGAAATTAGGCCACCGATGGTCTGTTTTCTAGAGGCCACTACAGGAAGTTCTAGGCCGAAGAGTGCCAGTGCATCGTTTAATTCACCGAGGGTGATGCCAGCTTTTACCCGTACTAGACTTTCACGAGTGTCAATTTCTTCGATGGTGTTAAATTTTTCCATGGAAATTAAGAGACCGTCAGTCAGGTCGGCACCCGTAGTGTCGAGACCGGCGCCGCGTACACCAATTGGCAGTTTGTATCCCTTTTTGGCTAATTTAGCACTAAAACGCAAGATAAACTGAATGTCTTCTGCAGTTTTCGGAATGCAAAGAAAGCGCGGCATCATTTCCAAGACGCTCATATCACGCGAATAGGCTGCAAGAATCTCCGGTTTATCAGTGACAAGACCAGAAATATGCGCATTCAAAAACTTCGCAAGTTTATTCATGACCACCCTTTTTCATTAGTATTATTTTAGCATAGACTTTTTAATTTTTGTAGTTGAATTATGGAATAATTCTGGTTTGATTTTGGTGAATGAATTTTTGTCGGCCAACTACTATTTTAGGACCACAGAATTTTCACCGACTAGATCTTTGAGGCCAGAAATCAACTCTGGACTAGCTTCGATGCGGAATGGCATGCGGAGCGGTTTTTTAATATCGCCGTCTTTGAGTACGAGAATAATTTCCGAAAAACCTGGTGATTCATCACAAAGTTCACGAATCGAAGTGAGCGTGGCGGTATTTTGAGGATTTTCCACTAGAACGAAAAGCTTAAGACTACGCGGATCAGCTTCGGGAGCGATGATACGCTTCGGAGCTTCGGATTCTTCCGATGTGGTGGTTTTAGCAGACCCGGCAGTGGCAGACTTGGCATTCTCAGATTTTACGGAAGTAGATTTAGTAGCTGCAGGCTTGTTTGACTTAGTGGTAGTGCCTGACTTGGTATCAGATGCGGATTTGTCAGAATCGCTTTTTTTGGCGGCCGGCTTTGAAATCGTGACGGTTGGAACATCGGTAGATTTTGGCTTGGCAGTATCTTCGCCAGCTGGCTTACGACGGCGGAACTCCTTTTTCGGGGCTTCCGCTGGGTCGGCCAGACGCGTACCGGTGGACTCATAAGAAGAGAGTTTGTCATCAGAAAGAACCGAGATGGATTCGGCGATAATTTTCACATCAGAGGTAATATTACCGTCCTTATCTTTAGCGTTAATGCGACCAGTGACCTTAATTACATTGTCAACTGCGAGACGGTCACTATATTCTTCATAGGTCTTCGGGAAGACGAGGAATTCAAGTTCAGACGTCTTACTCTCAATCTTCACGAAGGCCATTTTGGTATTGGATTTCGTGAGAATGGTGCGAATATTGGTAATAATACCCCCAACAATCACTTGCTTGCCGTCATTTTCCGGAGTAACTAGCGTGAAAGGATGGGTTTGTTCTTCGAAATAAGTATCGTATTTATCTAGTGGGTGGGCGGAAAGATAGAGACCCATCAAATCGCGCTCCCAGAGCAATTGGTCTTTTTCGGAGACTTGGGTAGGTGATGGCTGAATCACTGGTTCCGGGATCGATCCGGCGTCACCCATCATCCCGAAGAGGTCAGTTTGGCCAGAGGCCTTATCTTTTTGGACTTTGGCGCCATAAGCCTGAATATCTTCAAGATTAAAAAGAAGGTCGGTACGATTATGGAAGCGATCAAAAGCACCAGTCTTAATAGCGGATTCCCAAGATTTTTTATTGAACTTGGAACCGTCGACACGAGCCGCAAAGTCACAAACTGACTTGAACGGACCGTTTTTGTCACGTTCCGGGATGACGATTTCCTCGACCAGAGCCTTACCCATACTCTTAATCGCGGCCAGACCAAAACGAATGGTGTTTTCTCCGCCGACAATACCGAAGTCAGAATAAGACTGATTGATATCTGGACCTAGCACCTTAATCCCCATGCGCTTACACTCAGCGATTTCGATAGCTAGACGATCAGTCCAGCGCATATCAGAGGTCATTAGTGCGGCCATGAAGGCGTCTGGATAATGCGCCTTAAGATATGCGGTCCAATAAGCCACCAAACCATAACACGCGGCGTGAGACTTGTTAAAACAGTAGTTAGCGAAGTCAAGCAGCTGCGACCAGAAAGTTTCGGCCTGTTCCTCAGTGGCGCCACCCACTTCTTGAGCACCTTTAATAAACTCTGGCTTCACCTTATTCATCAGGTCGACCTTCTTTTTACCCACCGCCTTACGAAGCGTATCTGCCTGACCACCAGTAAAGCCACACCATTCCTTGGAGATCTGCATGAACTGCTCTTGATAAATCAAAATACCGTAAGTAGATTTCAAAGCATTCTCGAGACCAGGGTGAAGATAAGTAATCGGTTCTTCCCCGTGCTTACGACGAATAAAGGAATCAATAAACTGCATCGGGCCCGGACGATAAAGGGCCACCATAGCGATGATATCTTCAAAGCTACTGGCACGAAGATCTTTCAAATAGCGTTTCATACCGGCCGATTCAAGCTGGAAAACACCAGTGGTTTCGGCGCGTTGTAAAAGTTCATAAGATTTTTGATCATCGAGCGGAATACTATAAAGATCGACGTCATCATGATACACCTTACGAATCATACGCAAGGCATTATTAATCACGGAAAGGTTAGATAGGCCCAAGAAGTCCATCTTAAGTAGACCTAATTCCTCGACCTGGGTCGATGGATACTGCGTCGCCAGTGGACCCTTGGCGGAAACTTCAAGTGGTAAGAATTTGACCAATTCATCCGGGGCAATCACCACACCACAGGCGTGCACACCGTGCGAACGAATCGTTCCTTCCAGTTTGGAGGCATAATCAATTACGCGCTTAGCGACCGGGTTGTGTTCATATTCATGTTTGAGATCGGGTGCGGTTTTGATGGCGTCAGTTAATTTGACATGGTGACCCATCACTGGATCTGGCACGAGTTTGGCGATACGGTCAGCCTCGGCATAGGGCACCTCGAGTACACGCGCCACGTCACGCACGGCGTTTTTGGCCATCATTTTACCGAAGGTGACAATGTTGGCCACGCGATCCTTGCCGTATTTTTCCGTACAATACTCAATCACCTCATCACGACGGGTATCCTGAATGTCGGTATCGATATCCGGCATCGAGATACGGTCTGGATTCAAAAAACGCTCGAAGAGAAGACCATATTTCATCGGGTCAAGCTCGGTAATACGCAAAGCGTAGGCTAGAATGGAACCAGCCGCAGAGCCACGGCCTGGGCCGTAAATAATACGCTTAGTCTTACCCCACATAATGAAGTCTTGCACGATCAAGAAGTAACCATTGTAGCCCATACGGTCGACAACGCTTAATTCATAATCGATACGTTCAAGAATTTCTGGAGATAATAGTTTGCGACATTCTTCAACCGACCAATCTTGTACCTCTTCCTGAGTTTTACCGCCATAGCGAAAAGCCAGGCCACGAAAAACCAACTTATCGAGATAAGTTTTATCGGTCTCACCCTCCGGCACGGGAAACTTCGGAATCAGGATACGCCCGAGTTTCATGTCGACGTCACAACGTTCGGCAATCTTGCGAGAGTTTTTAATGGCGTCAGGATAATCTTTACCCCAACGGTCAATAATTTCCTGTGGTGGAATGACGTGAAGTTGAAAATCCTTCAAGGTCATACGATTTTGGTCGGAAAGATTGGCGGCCGTACCGATACAGAGGAGAATTTCATGAGCATCCTGGTCTTCGTGTTTGAGGTAATGACCATCACAGGTAACCACGAGCGGCAAACCAGTTTCCTTGGCGATTTGCTGTAAACCTTGATTGATGCGATCTTGCACCTCCCAGTGGGTTGGTGACTCGGGGTGACCATGGTCTTGCATCTCGAGATAGAAGCGGTCTTTATAGACTTCTTTATACCAATCAACCAGTTTTCTGGCACCATCGATGTCGCCATTTTTTAGGCGCACGGAGATTTCCGAGCTAGCACAACCCGAGAGACAAATAATTCCCTCGTTGTATTTTTCCATAATTTCATGGTCAATACGAGGTTTATAATATTTACCATTAATTTCCGCTTCGGTGGCGAGACGACAGAGATTTTCAAACCCCTGATCATTCATAGCGAGCAAGGTGATGTGATAACGCACCTTATCATGCGCGGGATCCTTATCGGTGCGATTTCTAGCCGCCACATAGGCTTCGAGTCCGAGGATCGGTTTAATACCCGCAGATTGACCTTCCTTATAAAGTTCGATCAAGCTCGACATGGTACCGTGGTCAGTAACGGCCACGGCTTGCATGCCGGTTTCTTTGACATACTTAATAAGATCTGGAACTTTCGTCAGACCATCAAGTAGTGAGTAATGCGTATGGTTATGCAGATGCACAAAATCCGCCGGAGCCAAGATGTGCTCCGGTGAATCAATTTCTTCGCAAAACTTCAAAAAATCGTCGTTATTTGCCTCGGTAGATGGAGAGGCCTCTGCGGGCGCCGACATTTACTCCTCAGTGTCGTCGGTTAATTCTTCAGAAACTGCGTCTTCGACAGGCTCTACAACCTCGTCTTCAATCTCAGCAGCTTTCTTTGCAAATTTTTGCTTAAATTTTCCAAAATTAGTTTTCTGTTCGTGATAAATCTTGCCTAGATTCTCTTTTTGATCGCGGTAGATTTTGCCACCTTTGGCCTTAATTTCAGCACGAGTTTCTTTGCCAGACTTGGGAGCAGAAAGAACCCCAGCAATCGCACCAAGAGCCATACCAAATATAGCACCGAGAACAAAATGACCAGTAGATTTTTTCATATTCCTCCTTTTTGTTAATATATTTATATTATAACACGAACGAACAAGACCATAAATCGTTTTATAACAGACATGATATAATTAACGCAATATACACTAAGAGCAATATGTAGTGAAAAAACATGGGAGATAGAAATAAAATGATTATTTGTATTTTTATAATAATCATTGCCATTTTTGGCATAAATTTTACTATTGACTTATCGGACCAGGCGGGACTTGATCGTAATAACACGCCAATTCAAATTATGGAGGTTTCAGATGAGTATACGTTAAATTATACTGAACATTCAAAAGTTCTAATTGGCAAAATTTCTGGTATTAGTAAATTCGTAAAACTCAAGGTAGCAGAACAAGATGTCGCCGTACAGAATCTTCGCAACCATATCGGGGAATTTGAATATGAGCTAAAAGACATACCTGAAGGTAAAAGTACAACCAATATCTCGGTCACTGACGGTAAGAGATCGACAACTAAAGCTGTAGGACTTAACCGTCAAACCAAGGAATCTTACGATAAAGAAAAATTAGAAGAAGCTATCTCTCGCGTTGAAAAATCTTTAGATGAGGCTGAAAGTAATCCTTTAGATGAAAATATTACAAAAATCGAACAATCCCTTAGCTCTCTACCAGATGAACTTAAAGGAAAATATCAGGACCGTCTAAATTCTGTAAAAAATACCCTAAAGTCCGCATCCGCTTCGAATACGGTGACTAAGACTAGCATGTATTCAGTAGCAAACGTAATCGATGGCGATACTATAGATTTAGTAATTAACGGCAAGACTGAAAGAATTCGCATGATTGGTCTAGACACACCTGAAACCAAAGACCCTAGAAAACCGGTTCAGTGTTTTGGTCAGGAAGCCAGTCAGAGAATGCGTGAGTTGGTGAATGGGAAAAATGTATATATCGAACAAGATCCGACACAAGGTGAACGAGATAAGTACGGGCGTCTTTTACTTTATATCTTTCTTGATGATAGGACAAATGTAGCATATAAAATGATTTATGATGGTTATGGTCACGAATACACCTATAATACTCCGCATAAATATCAAAATCAGTTTAAGAATGCCCAAAAAGATGCAGAGAACAATAAGCGTGGTCTTTGGGCAGAAAACACTTGCGCTGGAGACACTAACAAATCCGCAGTAAAAGAATCACCACAATCTAGTGCGCATCCAGCCCCAGCACCAAGCTATACTGCGCCAAAACCAGCAGCGCCAGTCTATGTAGCGCCAAACGCAGGAATGACATGTCCGGCGAACTGTACGCAAGCTAGACAATGGAGTATGGCTGGCATGAGAGCTGGTCATCCATGTTACTCACTAAAGCTTGATAGGGATAGAGACGGCATTGCTTGCGAATAGAGCATGCATAAATTTCTAGAATAGAATTATTTTAAGATATTTATTTCGAAGTCTTTTTAGTGGCCGTCTTTTTCGCAGAAGTACGAGGTTTAGATGGATTAATAAAACTCATCAGCTTTTTAGCCAGAATATCCTTCACTAAACTTTTCGCAAGAGGTCCGACCGAGGTCATATCCTTGATATTATCTGCCACATCATCGGCTTTTTCGGCAATGGATTGACCAGTTTGCACCATGATTTCAATCTCAGAGAGTAGGTGAATGAATTTAACCAAGAAAATAATACCGACCACCAGAAAGACCAACAAAGTCATTGATAAAATCGCTACTAAAATCCATTCTGCTGTATTCATATAAACCTTTCTGGTAACTATTTTAGCATAAGTTCGATGAAATAAAAAATATAACTGGAGCTGCCAGTTATATTTTCTCGATTTGGTTTCCTTAGATTAGAAGTGAAATTTAGATTTCGCGGATAAACTTCTTGATATCTTCACCAAAATCTTCGTACATGAAATTATAGGCAAGTGAAGCAAGAGCGTAATTCTTTGGATCACCAGTAGTCATCCAACGACCCTTAGTTTTTTCGACGTAGACGTTGCCAGTTTCGGCCATCTTAGTAATCGCATCGACCGTCCAGAGCTCATTATCGAGACCAATATTCTTTGGATCAAGATGTTCAAAAACTTCTGGAGTCAAAAGATAGCGACCATAGGAAGTGAGATTAGATGGAGCCTGTTCAATAGCTGGTTTTTCGATAATATTTTCGAGGGTTTGAAGTTCGGTGTCACGAAGTTTGATAATGCCGTACTTATTCAAAACTTCGCGTGGCATTTCTTGAGAAATAATGATGGCCTTAGCATCTTCGTGTTTCTTATATGATTCGATCAAGGTCTTAATGTCGGAATTGCCGAAAACTACATCGTCAGAATAAGCTACCACGAAAGCCTCATCGTCACGGATGTAAGGACGGGCGGAAGCGATTGGTGAACCATTACCATATGGATAGCTTTGATCTTGTTCAATGACGGTGATTTTTGGAAAATCTAACACGTGTTGCACAGGAGCGTAACGATCTAATTTGCCCTGAGAAGCAAGTTGCTTGCGGATACGGTTGACGGAATTATTAAAGTAATCCTCGTAGATACCTTTACCTTCTGGGGTAGCAACAATGATAATTTCTTTGATGCCGGCGTCCACACATTCTTCAACTACGAGTTGCATGATTGGGCGATTGCCAAGTGGGAGCATGGCCTTAGGTACGGTTTTAGTAATTGGTAGATAGCGGCTAGCAAAGCCAGCGTCAGTAATAACAGCCTTGGTAGGTAACTTATATTTCATAATTTCTCCTTGAGTCTTAATTATACAAGATTGACGTACAATAGTCAAAGATTACAGGGGTGAATGAACTTGCTAAATAAAAAATAGGGCACGTGGCCCTATTTAGGATGAGTTTTATTTTTTAGAAATTTTCTTGGCAGTTGGCTTTTTGGTTTTCTTGGTAGCGGATTTTTTAACTGACTTATGTGCAGTTTTTTCACCAAGATTTTTTGATTTATAGGCACGATCTGGTTTTACAGAAAGTTCTTTAATGGCGGCAATTTTCTTAGCATTCTTGACAGATTTAGCACGATATTCTTCGCGTTTTTCACGAAGTTCAGTTTCGTATTCGTGTTTTTGTTCCTTATTGTGGATGGCATAAATCAGATTAGAGATACCAAAAATCATCATGTAGGAGCCAAAATATTTAATAAATGGCAGATTACCGAGATGCCCCGCATTTACGACCACGATGCCGATAATACAACCGGAAATACCAGTGAGAACCCAAATAAAACGGTCGGTCAAATCATCCACGGAGCCGAGACCAATGAAGATCTCCAGAATACCACGCGTAATGGTGTAGAGACCAATGATGGCGAGGTGCCAGATGGCGTTCTGATCCTTGGCAAAGAGCATGGTGAAAGCTGTGGCGATTTCTAGGACGGCCATGAGAAGTGAAAGACCCCAGGTTTCCTTCAAGTGGGTACGAGTGAGTAAGTTCAACATCTCGATAATACCGAGACCGAGCAAAACCGTACCGGCAATCACGATAATTGCCTCGAGACTATTAAGGTTTGTGAAGAGGGCGTACCAGCCGAAAAGAAGTGCCAACACACCCTGCAATGCGAAGATTAGCCAGTGACTATCAATGTATTTTCGCTTGATTGACATATAATTTTCCTTGTTAATTCTTATGCTTATTTTAGCATAAAAAAGAAAATAAAGCTGAGTTTACTGAAATATCACAAAAAACCTCGAATTCGTTTTTGATAAATTCGAGGCGTATTTAATTGACTAAAAATATTAAACGTGACGCACTTTTCGGCGAAGAGTTTCAATTGGTAAAGTTTTAGTGTAATAGGAAATTTTATCCAAGACGAGATCTCTAGCTTCCAGATATTTTAACTCTTCCACGCCAAATCCACGTTTAAAAACTGAGACGCCATAGAAGCGATGTTTAGTGTCGTTTTCATCGACAATGCCCCAGAAATTATAGCGCTTAATACCACGTTTTCTGGCGTCGCGCATGGCTTCCATATGGAGAAGTGGAGCGCCGGAATACTTAGTACCGAGTTCGGAAGATACACCGTAATGATAAGAGGCTTCATTGCCGTAGAAAATCATGAAGTTTTCGGCAAGGATTTCACCATTGAGCTTGGCGATGTAGAGCACCGCCTCGTTATTTTTGGCAAATGCAGCAAACTGTTTAGTGAGAAAATCTTCGGAAAAGGCATAAAAATCATGGCGTTTAGCGGTTTGCAATTCAATTTGATAAAAATCATGAATCGCTTTCGGGTCGGAAGTTTTTTCGATGGTGATTTGATTTTTCTCCGCTTTACGTAATGCACGGCGCAGACGCTGACGCATATTTTTTAAGATTTCTTCTTCAGAGTTTTCTAGATTAAGCACACCAGCGAATTCGACTGAAAGATACATCGGAGCCTTACGGAAGCCGAGTTGCTGAAAAATCTTCGCGTTCTCTGGGGTATTCTCGAGTTGTGGGCGTACACGGACAAAAGTACATTTTAGCTTTTTTGCTTGCAGTTTCATGTCATTAAAAATCAGTTTTTTAACTTCTTGGTTGGTCCAATCAAAAATCGGTCCACCAGCTACGGCAAGATGACGGCCACGCTTGGCGGGTTCGACTTCGCCAGCATAAACCCCGACGAGCTGGTTATTTTCGTCATAGATGCCACGACGCACAATATCAAAACCACGGGAGAAGTAGAATTCATAAAAATCCCAGGATTGCAAAAAGTTAGCATCCTGATGCGCGGTGACGAATTCATCCCACTCAGATTGTTTTTCGACGGTTTTGACGGTGTATTTCATAGTTTCCTTTTTAATTTATAGATGACGTTTTTTGCGACGAGCGTCTTCGACTAAACGAATCAGACCGTAGTGAAGTTTTTTAACTGGAAGATCATGAGCGTGTAGATAATCAAATTTTTCACCACCGAAGCCAGTCTTGAAGGTAGTGACGCCAGCGAATTTATGATTTTTTTGGCCAGCCGGAGCAATTCCCCAGAGATTATAACGAAGTTTTCCCTGCTTTTTTAGATCTCTCATCACATGCCATTGAAGAGCATAAGCGCCTGGGAATTTGTAATTTAGTTCGGTGGAAGCTGCCTCAAAATAATCACCTTCTAGAGCATCAGTTAAGACTAAACCGTAGGCTACCGGCTTACCTTCGAGGGTGGCGCGGTAAATCTGTAAATCTTCTCCGAAGGCCTTAGCGTAGGCATTAAGATCCTTACGGCGTGGTGGAATAAAACCTTGGCGCCTAGCGGTTTCAGCCTGAACCCGATGAAATTCACGGAGAATTTCTGGACTGTTAGACTTTTTTACCTTGAAGTTCAATTTTTCTGAACGTCGCACTTCATAGCGAGTTTGACGGCGCATATTTTTCAAAAGATCTTCTTCAGATTGAGTGAGATCGACGAAGACGGTATTTTCGGCATGAAGAAAATAGGAAGCGGATAGTGACGGAATTGATTCGATGAGTGCACGATTTTCTGGGGTCTCCTCGAGATTTGGACGAAAACGCACGAAGACACAATTATTTTGCTTGGCATAGCGGTAGATTTCGGCCATGGCAAGCTCTAGCTCATTACGATTCTGATAATCGAGAATCGGTCCGCACGGAATCTCCAAAAAACGGCCACGCTTAGCGTCTTTAATAATGGCAAGACAATAGGATTTTTCACTAAACATCAGGAAGATAGGCTTATGACCAATGGATTTATTGACTTCATACCACTGTTTGGATTGCAGGAAATTAGTGTGTGAGGCGGCGTGGCGAAGAGCATCGATTTGCTCTACCTCAGTTTCGGATAGAGATTTTTTGGTAGTGAAGGAAGCGATTTTTTCACCTTCTAAATTGACTTCGTATTGATTAATGAGATGCCTAGCCTCAGCAAGCTCAAAAATCGTCAACCAATTCGGCAAATTAATCAGATGTTTGGCGGCAAAAACCGCGTTCGGGCAAGCTTTTTCGTTAAAATTAGCTCGGGTATAGTATCTCTCTGGTGAAACTGGTGAACTATACCAAATATCATCCATAATGAAGCCTGCGGCCGTGAGTTTTTTCAATAATTCTTCCCGATTTTCCACAAAATAGAATCGACGAAGTGGGGCGCGATGTTTAATTTTCTTAAGATCAGATAAAGCAAGCTTGGCCTGCCAATGGGTGAGGCGAATAGAACTATCTAGCCTGGCATCAGCGGATTTCTGGATTTGATGAGTCTTCAATAAAAACGCGGTATAGAGGCGACCAAAATTAAGGCGACCAAGCTGCAAATGGAATAAAGCACGGGTAATGGCGCCAAAAAGCGGATATAGACGAGTACGAAAACGATCAGCAAAGCTTGGCAGATTAGTTGGAATAGTGAAGGATTTTTTTCGCTTATCAGTTTTACTGAGGAATAATAATCCACCAGAAATCAGATCGAGGGATTTCCCCTTACCGAAACTCATAATGACGGCGTCACCTATCGTACCAGCTTCGCGACCATCCGGATAATCCATCCCGACACAGTGCGCAAGATCCTCGATCAAGGCAAGGTTGTATTTTTTAGCCACGACTTCAACATTTGCCATATCGCATGGATAAGCTAAATTATTCTGTACAATCACCGCCTTAATTTCTGGGTTTTTCGCGCAGGCTTTTTCGAGATTTTTAGCATCAAAATGGAGATTTTCGAGATTCACATCAAGGTAAACCGGCTCACAGCCAGCACTACGTACGGCCTCAACTACGGCAAAACAAGTCAAAGCTGTAATCGCCACCTTGTCGCCCGGCTTAGTGAAATATTTAAGAGCTTCAGAAAGTGCAGTACGTCCCGAACCATAGAGCGCGACGTTTTCCGCTTCCACTTGATAACGGTCGGCAATATAGGCTTTTAGCTTTTTCGAATCATGACTAAAACCGAAGGTGAATAATTGCCTCAAGGTCTTTTTCAAACCAAATTGACTAGCGTGCGCGATAAATCTCATTAAGCAAGCACCTCATTAATGGCCTTAGCGAGACCTTTTGGATCGTCGATATACGGAGCGTGACGCCACTTATCGGAAGAGTAAAAAGTACTATTATTAATTAATTCGTGAAGCTTCTTACCTTGACGGAGCGGCGTAATTTGATCATTTTCACCCCAAAGAATCGAGGTTTTTACTTTAATACGTGATGGATCGAGATTTTTATCAGATTCATGCATGTTTGCTAAAGTTTTTTTCATATTTTCTGGCGCGTGCGCATAATCAGAAGCCCCAACTAATTTATGAAAAACCTTACATAAAATCGGTACTCGCTTAAAAATACCAAAAGCCTTACTGAGTCCGCGTAAAAGATCACGTTTCAAAGATTTTTCGTATATACCCGCACTATCGAGAAGAATTAAATGTGAAAGTTTTTTCGGATGCTTGATAGTGAGATTCATTAGAATACGGCCACCATTACTATGTCCGAGTACCACAGCTTCATCTGGAAGTTCACGCTTAGCCCAGCGCACATAATCATTAATCGTCCAAACTTTTTGACTTTGCTCGGTGAGTCCAGGAACGTGAAGCATTTTAACCTCGACATCATATTTGTCTCGTAAAATTTCAATGGTTTTTTCCCAAGGTTCCACGGTGTAGGTCCAGCCATGAATAATATATAAAGTTTTCATTAGTTAAGTCCCCTTTTTTCACGACGCTTTTCTGCAGCTTTTTCGCGGCGTGGCAGACGCTCAGCGTCTTTTGAATTTAATAATAATTTTTCAATAATCCATTCGAGATATTGACTACCCTTAAAGAGAATAGTTTCTCCATTTACGGCATTTTGTTGAATGAATTCGAGAGCTTGTTTGGGGTCATCAAAGGTATTTACCTTAATCCCCTGCTTCTTTAGAATTGGATAGGTGTATTCGTGGGTACGCCGACCGATCAAAATTACTTGTTCTGGCTCAGATGCAATAATTGCATCAGCTAGTTTTTCATGTTCATGTTGCTCGATACTGCCTTGCTCGACCATATCCCCGATTACTAACCACTTATGTTGAGTGCGCATTGAGCGGTACATCTTAAGGATCGATTTCATGGAGATCAGATGAGCATTATAACTACTATCGATAATTTTTAAATTATCGATACCTCTAAGGAAAGTATTACGACCAGGAGCTTCACGCATATCGGAAAAGTCACTCGGGATTTGAATATGAAGATATTCGCAAAGCTTGGATAACATGGATAACTGAATAGCCAAATCGCGTTGCATCGGATTTTTAAAGGTAATAGTGAATTCATTTAGTTTTGGTTGGCTGGAGAAATTCATAACGAACTCAGTTTTATTTGGATAAACAGTATAATTCAATAATTCACTCTTACTACATTTAATAACTTCGGCCTTAGTCTTGCCTTTGGCGACAATTTTATCGATCGCACGATTCATTAAGTCGACATCCTTATCAATAAGAATCAATTTTTGAGTATGCTCCGGCAAGGTAGCAAATTCATGTGTGATAGCTTTTTCGAGATTTGGAAAGAGACCGGCTTCTACCTGCTTTTCAAATTGCACGGCATGTGAAAGACCTAGAGAAACCCAAATCGTAACTTCAGGTTTCAGCCATTTGGCGAGAAATTCGGCTTCGTGTGGGCGTTCACCATCGATTTCGACAATATAAAACTTTTCACGGTGAGTATAAAAGAGTGATTTAAAAGGCACACCAATGATTAAGCTGAGCCAACGCCACTTACTGCCGCGCACTCCATCCATATCGACGATATCGAAGGCTACGCCAAAGGCGGAATTAGCATTAAAAGAATAATGTGCCTTGGTTTTTAGAGTGGATTCAACTAAATTTAACATCGTAGTTTTGCCAACTGAACCGGTAATGGCAATCACCCGAGGCTTCCAGCGTTTAAGTGAAATATTAGCAAAAAAACGAAAATAATTCGCAGCTAAAAAATAAAATTTCTTTTTAAGTCTCATTACGAGCGTCATATATTTATTTTAGCATATACTGTTAATTTTTAATATTTTGGAAGAAGCGGGCGGCCCGTTCAGTGGTCGGATGGTCCATAACCTGATGCGGTTCACCATCTTCAATAATTTTCCCCTTATCAAGAAAGATAAGGCGGGTGCCAACCTCTCTGGCAAAACTCATTTCATGGGTGACAATCACCATAGTGCGACCGTGATCTTTGGCAAGGTCCTTAATAACCTCGAGCACTTCGCCCACCATTTCTGGATCGAGTGCAGAGGTCGGCTCATCAAACAAAATTACCTCGGGATGCATAGCTAAGGCGCGAGCGATGGCGACACGCTGCTTTTGACCACCCGAAAGGTTCTTCGGATAATCATAAGCTTTATTTGCTAGCCCGACCCGCTTCAATAATTCCATGGCTTCTTTTTCTGCCTGCTTATTCGAGAGATGTAGGACTTTTCTGGGAGCAAGCTTGATATTTTCTATGATATTAAGATTTTCAAAAAGATTAAAACTTTGAAAAACCATACCTACTTTAGTACGAAGCTTATTAAGATTGGTTTTGGGTTTTGTAATTTCCTGTCCATCGATAAAAATTTGACCCTTATCTGGAGTATTCAAAAGGTTCAGGCAGCGCAAGAAAGTCGACTTCCCTGAACCAGAGGAACCAATCAAGACTACGGTTTCGCCGTCTTGAATTTCGAGATCGATACCACGCAAAACTTTTTGATTTTCGAAACTTTTTTCAAGTTTCCTTACAACAATAGACATCTTAAGCCAACCTCTTTTCTACTTTTGACATAATTTTAGTAAAGATTAGAGTAATCACCAGATAGATAATGGCAGCCGCCACTAAGGATTCAAAGGCAGTAGCGGTAAGTGAACGAATATCGTCGGCGCCACGCATAATATCGCCAAGACCGATCCAACCCACAATGGAAGTTTCCTTAAAGAGTGAAATTCCCTCGCCGATGAGGCTCGGTAAGGAATTCTTGAGCGCTTGTGGCATCACAACGTAAAGTTGAGTATAAAATTCTGAAAGACCGAGAGACCTGGCGGCTTCCTTTTGGCCACTAGAAACGCTTTCGATTCCACCACGAATGATTTCCGAAATATAGGCGCCACTATTGAGTGAAAAAGCTACGGCAGCGACGATAATTTTCGGCATGGCGCGATATTCGGCGAAGATCACGTAATACATAATTAAGAGCTGCACCAGAAGAGGTGTGCCGCGGATCACCGTGATGTAGAAATTCGAGATTCTTTGGCAAAACTTCGAGCTGGAGGTGCGCATCATGGCCAAAAGTAATCCTAATAGAAAACCAAAAAAGAGCGCCAAAATAGTTAATACAATAGTAACTTCAAGCCCGTGCCAAAAATAAATCCAACGCCCGTTACCAAATATCACTTCAAAAAATTTCATCTGCTCTCTCCAAAATATTTCCTTAATAAGGTATCCATTCGGCCGTCCTCTTTCATGCGATTAATTGTTTGATCAACTTTTTCCTTGAGAGTCTGATTAGATTTTTTCATGGCAATGGCATAAGATTCATTACCGATAGCGGAACCCAGGATTTTTAGGCCCGAAAATGCCACGATATATTGATTAGCTGGCGCGTCATCGAGAATCACGGCATCGACTCGACCAGAAGCGAGTTCCTGTAAAATATTTGGCGCGGCTGGGAACTGAATGACTTTGGCACCTTTAATTTCGGAAGCCAAAATATCACCGGTAGTGCCGAGTTGAACGCCGATTTTCTTACCGATGAGGCCAGATTTATTAAAAATTTTACTATCTTCTGGGACAATGATGCGCTGGGTGGCCTGATAATACGGCTCCGAAAATAGAGCATTCTTGGCGCGTTCTTCAGTGACCGACATGCCAGCCACGGCAAGATCAATGCGACCACCTTCGAGCGCTGGAAGAAGTCCATCAAAGGACATGTCCTCAATTTTTAGCTCAGCGCCGAGGTCTTTCGCGATTTCGCGCGCGAGATCCACATCAAAACCAACTACCTGCCCACCCTCTTTATATTCAAATGGCTTAAAAGTGGCGTTCGTCCCCATGACGAGTACCGAGGCATCGTGAGAAACCACGGTTTCACGCTTCAAAATGTCGAAAAACATCCAGAAAAAAGCCGCAACGCACCCCACCAGAATAATCAAATTTTTAATAATTCGGACTGGATTTCGTTTCGGCTTATGCATAATCTAAGTATAAGGTGTTTAGGATAATTATTCAAGAATGCAAACGCAATAAGAACAGACGTGCGTTGATTTAGTGAAATTTAAATCTGTGTAAAATATCCTGGATCCCCAGGGCGATCAATGCGAAGACATTTGAGAGCTTCATTATTATTACCTGAGAATGAACATCTGGACCCATTACCACCACGAAGCGTACGACGTTCACCAAAGACATTATAGATTCTCTTAGTTACACTGGATGTATTAAAATCACTCCTTACATAAATATTGGTCAAACTATCTCTAGTATAATGACCCAAAGAGAACATTCCAGTAAAATCTTGAACATTTCTAGTATCAAAATTAGTTAAATATAACTTCACGGTATATTCCGTCTCACCAAACATTCCACTCATATCAGTTACATTTTGAGTGTTAAAGCTAGAGAGATCGAGGTTCGGGATCCTAGTACCATAGAACATTCCTGACATATTAACGGCGCTCTGCGTTTCAAAGCCTGCCGTATTTAATGAAGTAATCGCTGCGTTCCAAAACATGTTTTTGAAATTTGTCACCTTGCCAGTGTTAAACCTTGAGGCTATTACAGTCTGTAAATTAGGAAGCTGGAAAAACATACTATTCATATCAGTGACGTTTTGAAAATCAAAACTACTTAAGTTAATAGTGGGTAGGCTAGTAGCACCATAAAACATTTCACTCATATCGGTAACTTTTGAAGTATTAAAACTCGAAATATTTATATCAGTAAATCTACTAGAATCCTTAAACATACCCTTCATATTAACTACATTGGCTGTATTAAAATTACTTAGATTCAAAGTAATAGTATCTCTTCTCATAAGTGCTCTTATCCCACTAAACATTTCGCTCATATCCTGCACCTTGTGAGTATCAAATCTTGAAACATCGATTGGATTTAAGTATGAGGCGTCTTTAAACATGCCCTTCATACTGATCACCTCACTGGTATCAATATTTGAAAAATCTGCACTATAAATACCCGAGAATGAGCTAAACATATAACTACTATCTGGGTTAGCGTAAATTTTAGCAGCGTCTGAGCCGTAGCATATTCCTTTATCACCCCAACTCCAATCTGGCCAAATGTAAACACCAAAATCTGATTCTACCGGATCCGCAACATTATAATGCGGCTGTTGCTTTATACCCTCCGTAACGGTACATCGCCTAAATGCATTTGCGCGACTGCCACTATTTACTCTGGCTATAGCTTGGTTAATTTCTGGGCCAGGCTTAAAGACGGCTCGCCTGTCAATCGGATTAGTTACTACGGAAAAAATTAGACGATTAGTATAGCTACCATTTTCAAGATTACTTGCAAGTTTCATGCCGATATTCAAATCTGTAATGCTAACACCATTGGTGGCTTCGGTGGTTTGACGGAAACTAGCGGGTGCAGCAAGCGCTGGAATAGGATTATAATTTGGCGCAGAGGCTAGACGATAACCCCAAGTATTATTTGGAAGATTAGCGAGAGAACTAGGCGTAGAGATTGAATCAATTTTAGCGAGCATCGCAGATGTATTGTTTACCAAGGCGGTATTATTTGATTCGGAACTTATGGTAGCTGTATAACCAGTACGGTTATTAGTATTGACAGTCAAGCGCAATGGAAACTCAGTAGTTTTATTGGTGGAATTAATCACCTGGTTACCATTGATAGTTACGTTGGCGTTATTAATGGCTGCAGAGAGAGTTGGAGTTGGGGCGGCAAAAACATCCGACACACCGAATTGGTTACCTAGAATAGTGAGCGTAAAAACGGCAGTAGCAAGATTAAAGACCTTTTTAGCCCACAAAAATATTTTGGATTTTCGAGAGAGAATATTCATAGTTTTTATATGACCGTGTGATTTGTCGTGTTCTATTTTACCATAAGCAAAATAAAAATCCAAATGCGAAATTTGGATTTTTAGATATTTTTGGATTTAAAGTTTATATTTTCCGATGAGTTGTGAGTTTTTTAAATTATAAATATGGTTTTAAGTGTTTTAATTATGGCTTAGCGGTAAAGTAACCTGGAGCGCCGGCTATATCTAAACGAAGCCAAGTCTTATCGGCGGTAGCTGGGTCGGTTTCATGAGAGCCATTACCACCACGCAAATTGGTACGACCGGCGAAGAGATTTTCAGCTTGAGCGGAAGCATCGACGACGAAGTTTGTCGAAGCATAAATTGTGGTTAAGGCATCACCGGCTGGACAAGCAGCCGTAGTGGTACCGATGCCGGCGAGACTAAAGAGATTATCGAAATTTCGCACATTGGTGGTACTTAACATCGAAAGATCGAGGCTAGCAACCTTACAAGTATTAGCGAACATACCTGCGATAGTATTGGCATTTTCTAGAGTAAAATCAGCACCTAGCTTAATTTCGGTAGCGGCCTGAAGATTATTGAAGAGATTAGCGACATCCGTCACTTGCTTGGTATTAAAATTCGAAAGATCAAGCGATGCGAGTTCAGTCATACCGGAGAACATACTGCGCATATTGGTGACACGGGTCGTATCAAAGTTTGCAAGATTCAAGCTTTGGACTTTTTCGGTGCCATCAAACATACTTGCCATATTTACAACATTACTGGTATCAAATTTTGCCAAATCAAGGTCCTGAACGTGAGTAAAATTCTTGAACATGCTAGAAGAATCTGGGGCGAGGAAGATTTTTTCAGTTTCCGCATAATAGTAAACGGTTTTATCGGCTTCCTTATACCAAGCCTTGATAGCATAATCGGAATTCACATTATCTTGAATTTCGATAGCTTTATCGCCAGCAGTAGGAGCGGTGGCACTACGACGAAAATGTTCAATCATTTCTTGACCATGACCGAAGAAATTCGAGGAACTACGTTTACCGAGATAGGTGATTGCTTTATTGAAGGTCTCACCCTTATCCATAATGGCTTCTTTTTGATAAGTATTCGCCACTACGGAAACCACAAGCTGATTAATATAATCACCAGGGCGTAAATCGTCGCCGAGGTTAATACCGAGATTGAGAATAGTTTTTTGATTAGTCACTTCTTTTTCGGTATTATTTGCCACAGTGGCTGGGTGGCTGAGACTTGGGATTGGACTGTAGTCGGTAGCGCTAGATAATTTATAGCCCCAAGTGTTTGTGGTGAAGTTATTCAGCGATTGGTTACTCGTAATCGACTCAATCTTATCTGGTTTGGCTGGGTCAGAATTATTTAACGCGGTATTATCGGTTTTAGAATTAACCACTACCTTATAGCCGGATTTATTTTTCGCGGTAACCCCGATATTTAGATTCATTTCCCTTTTAACCGATGGATTATCGAGCAAAAGATCACCATCAACTTGAGTTTTGATATTATCAACATAGGCAGAAAGACTGGACTGATAGAGGGCAGAAGTGTTTTTCGTATTAAGCCAGGCGGCCGCGACCAAAGTCAAGGCAAGGCCCGAGCTAAGCTTCAAAAATTTATGATTCACAATATTTTCCCTAATTCGTTTTATACTACATTTAGTTTAGCATAACTAGAATGGAAGAAAAGTCTTGAAAAATTTGGAAAATGGTATTTGTGACTAAAGATGGTCGATTACACAAAAATATCGACCAGCTCTTAACCAAGTTAAATCAGATACTGGAACTTGTCCGGAAGGACCACACCCTTGGTAATTTGTACGGCCTGCAAACATACCTTCGTAACTTACCACGCTTTCCGTATTCCAAATATCAGCCCCTGTTGCCCAATATTGGCCCATCGAAAAAATCTTCACCTTATTTTCTTGATCAGTAGCAAACATGTAGTCTAGTTTTTTTACTTTCTTTGTTTTATATCCAAAAGCATCATCTAAATATACTATATTTGACCCATTAACGCCAAAGAACATATAACTTAAATCTTCTGCATTAGTTAAATTTAATCTACTTGCAGCTGTAATATCCCAAAGCTGTCTAGACCTAGCAAACATTCCCGACATATCCACTACATTTTCCGTATCAAAGAATCTCGGCCAATCATAACCAGTGGGTATTTTCTCCAAGCCAGTATCCGCAAACATTTCATGCATATTAGTGACTTTTTCCGTCTTAAATATATATTTTCCGAAATTTATGGTTTTGAGTTTCGGGTTTTTCGAAAACATATTGGCGGTAGTAGTAGCAAAAGAAGCATTAAGCTGAGTAGTGTCGATAGATTCTAGATTAGAAAAACCATCGAACATCTTTTCACTATTTTCATTCAAATAGGCAAAGCTTGCAGAAGTCCAATAATAAACAGTCTTCTCTGATTGGTCGTACCAAATCTTAAATTCACCCTTCACATCGGCATTGGTTGCGATATTTTTCACATTTTTGCCTTCCGGTATAGTATTAGAAGATTTTATATGGACTACATTCTCCTCGCCACCAGCTATCTCCTTGATATCCTTATTAAATTCGATACCCGATGACAGATTAGCGATTTGATTGGATACTACCGAATAAACAATGGTATTTTTATAATTAGCGGGCTTAATATTCTCATTCAATTTAATCGCATAGTAAGTCTTTACTACTCTACTGTCTTGACCTTTTGTATTTGCAATAAGCTTTGGATGATGTTTATCTGGAATTGGTTGATAATTCGTACCATCAGTGCTGAGACCCCAGCTATTTTCTTGAAAATTATCTAGTGTTAAGTTTTCGGAGATAGATTTAATTTCATCATTAACGAATTTTTCCTCATTGACAAGTGATGTGGTATCGTTTTTTGCATGAATTGAGACCGTGAAACCACTGTCTTCTGCGCCCTGAACATATAATCCAGCTGGCATCTGAATTGATTTCGAATCTGAATCTAGAATGTCTCTGCCGTCCGCACTAGTATTAGTATTCCAGGTAAAAAATGCAGACAGTTCACTGGCGTGAGTATTATCAGTGTTTAAAACAACGCCAGATAAACTCATCACAAACAACAAAATAGCATACTTTAAAATGTGTTTATTTTTACTAAAAAATAACATGAAACCTTCCTCTCCTTTTAACTAAGTTTAGCATAAGTGTAATAAAAGAGAAGACTTGAAATTTTTATTAATCATTATTCTTCATATTTTTCAGCTTGAAATTCAGCGTCAATCATCCAATGACCACGGAGGCGAAAGGCTGGAATGGTGCCACGAATCGCCTTGTTGGTGGCTGATTGAACGCTCATTTGATTTTGCTTCGCCCAGTCGGAGACGGAGATAATTTTCGGCGCAGTGAGACGAGTGATGCGGCGATAGAGAGCCTCAATGAGAAGTTTAGCAAAAAATTCTGATAATTGATCGAGTTTGTTGAGTTTTGAATATTCTTCTAGAGCTGGATAATATTCCTCATTTTTCGATTTATTAGGAATCAAAATAGGCGGCAGATTAAGTAGGTCTAATTGTTCATTAATTAGAAGTCGACCGATTCGACCATTACCATCGATGAACGGATGAATATTTTCAAATTCGGCGTGAAAATAGACGATTTTATCGAGAAAATATTGGTCGTCTGGCGCGTTATATTTTTCAACTAAATCCAACATAAAACCGTGGACGAACTTAGGATTCGCACCGAGATGACTACCTACACGCACCCATTCCTTATTGGTGCGAAACCGACCCGCAGCATCATCACGAATATTTTGCAATAAAATACTGTGAAGTTTAAGAATTAGTGGCACAGAAATTTCAGTTTCCGGATTATCCAGAAGAAACTTCATAGCTTTCGCGAGATTGGTGGCTTCAAAAATCTCACGAATCTGATGATCGGTGCGGATCTGGTGACGTATTAAAATATCTTCTGTATCTTCGAGGGTAAGAGTAGAGTTTTCAATGGCATTGGAATTATAGACCATCTCTGGAAGCTCAACAAGACTTAGTTCCCTAATTCCGGAAGCATAGTTTGGCACCAAATCACGGTATCGTTCAATCAGAAAATCGAGTTTTTGCCGAAGAGAGTTACTAGTCATAACTCTATTATAGCAAAACCGTTTAAAATTGTCATTTTCGATGATTTTAAACGCTTATGGTTTCTGAGTGAAGTAGCCCTTAGCGCCTGGGCGGTCGATGCGAAGCCAAGTTTTGTCGGCAGACGCAGGATTCACGAGGAAGGAGCCATTGCCACCACGTAGTTTAAGCTGATTTCGAAATACATTATCAAATTCAGTACCAGCAGAAATGTTAAAATCTTGACTGACGTAAATTTTTTCCAATTTAGTTTCGAGCGGGCGCGAGGAAGCAAACATGTTGCTAAATTTATTCACCTTCGCAGTATTAAAATTACTCAAATCAAGTTCGGTAAGACTATTCGTATCTGTAAACATGCCACGCATATCTGTCACACTAGCCGTAGAAAAACGTCCGCCGAGATTGATTGAGGATAAAGCCGCCATGCCGGAAAAAATATCTTGCATATTATGGACCTTACTAGTGTCAAGATGACTGAAGTCAAGATTTTCGAGCTTACTAGTACTATAAAACATACGATACATGGATTCTACTTTACTGGTATCGAAGGACGAAATGTTGAGATTTTTTAGCTCAAACATATAGCTAAACATGGATGCCATATTTGTCACATTCCTAGTATCAAACTGTGAAAGATCCAGACTGACCAACTTACGATCATTAAAGAACATATTATACAAACTGTTTGCCTTAGAAGTATTAAAATTGTGTCCAAGCTCAAGACTAGTGAGATTCAGCATGCCACTAAACATACCAGCCATACTAATACTTTCACTGGTATTAAAAGTCGAGACATCAAGTGAAGTGAGGTTCGAGCAGGCATTAAACATATTGGTAAAATCTGTAACTTTTCTAGTATCAAAACTCGAAAGATCAATTTCCTGCAATTGATTACAATTATTGAACATACTATTCATATTAGTGACATTACTAGTCTGGAAATTAGGGCTTAAAATAATCTTTTTTACATTACTCATACCGCTAAACATAGCACTCGTAGTAATCACTTTTCTGGTATCAAAATTCGAGAGATCAAGCTCCTCCAGAAGGATGCAGTTTGAAAACATGCTGGCCATATTTGTCACATTGTGAGTCTTAAATTTGTCACTAATTTTAAAATCGGTCATTGAGCGGAGATTACCAAACATGGAGAGCATGTTGGTGACCTTAGAAGTATCAAAATTACGGATATCGAGGCTAGTGAGCTTGGTAGCGCCACCAAACATGGTTTGCATATTGGTGACCTTAGTCGTATCAAAACTCGAAACATTCAGACTAGTGAGATTACCACAATCCTTAAACATTTCCTGCATATTAACAACATTAGCGGTATTAAAATTCCCTAAATCTAGTGACATTATATTACTTGCGCCACTAAACATATTGCCCATATCTTTTACATTGGCAGTATCGAAATTCGAGAGATCAAGATTCTGCAAAGAGGAAACGCCCATAAACATACGAGAGAAGCTTTTAACATTTTTCGTTTTAAAACTAGAAATATTGAGATTTTTCAGGGATCCCATATAGGCAAACATATTAGTCATCGCAGTGACACGGGAAGTTTTAAAGGTAGAAAGATCTAGGTTTACCACACTTCTGGCGTTATTAAACATAAAAGACATATCCTTCACGTAACGTGTATCGAGTCCAGACAAATCAATATCAGTAATATTAAGGATGTTATTAAAAATCTGACGTGAGTCTTCATTCATGTAGACGCGGTCATTCTCGCAATAGTAGTAAACTGTTTTGTCTGCCGGATCAAACCAAGCTAAAATTTCATAGCTTGACTCATCAGAATCTTCAATATTGATAGTTTTCATGGCAGCCGTCGGTGCGGTCGGGCTTCGCTTGAACCCCTTAATAGCATGCAAATTGGTGCCGGCAAGGATTGCACTACGAGCAATTTTCTGGTTTAAATCCGGTCCTCTTGTGAGCGTAGCGTTGGTACCGGCATTATTATTTGAAATAACCGAAATCATGAGTGTGTTTTTATAACTACCGCTCAAAAGATCGGTACCCAAATTCATGCCAATGGTAATATTCTTGACTTCATTGCCATCAGTTTTTTCATCAGAGTTAAAAAGATTGGTCGGACTGGCAACTGAACCTATTGGTCGAAAATCAGCCTCATCATCCATTTTATAACCCCAGGTCTTAGCCGGGAAATTATTTAGAGTATTGTCACTCGGAATTGAATTAATCTTATCGGTAACAGTAGAATTCGGGCTAACGAGTGCAGTATTATTCGAATCGGTACTAATAATGATGCGGTAGCCACTTTTATCGTTAGAGTTAACAGTTAGTTTCGTGGTCGCTTCCTGAAGTTGTGGATTCGCGGAGCGATCATCATTACCGTGAAATACCGCCGATGACTGATTAAGAGCCGCAGACAAAGACGGCGTAAAGAGAGCGTAAGTTTGGGGAGCAAAAATCATGTTCAAGCTAAAAATTGAGGCCGTTAGGGTAAAAAAGCCGGCGAGACTTTTCAGCCATGAACGGGTGATTCGCAGTTTTTGATTTTTATCGCTCGTCATGCAGGATAATTTTAACATAAAGATTATCGTAAAACAAATCAAAAATCCCAATACTAGATTGGGATTTTCAAGTAATTTATGTTTTAATTACATTTTGATTTCGGCATCAACACCAGCTGGCAAAGACAAGTTTTGAAGTGCATCAATAGTCTTTGGGGTAGCATTGGTGATGTCGATGAGACGCTTGTGAATCTTCATTTCGAAAGCTTCACCACCGGTCTTGTAAACGTGAGGTGATTTCACCACAGTAAAAGTACTGCGCTTAGTTGGTAGTGGGACTGGGCCAGAAACGGCGGCACCAGTACGGATAGCGGTATCGACGATTTGCTTAGCGCTTTGGTCGATTACACGATGGTCGTAGGCTTTGAGACGAATACGGATTTTCAAGCCTTCGTTTTTTGCGTCTGCCATGTTTTCCTTCTAATTCTATAACTTCAGATGCTTGGAGCGTCAATGAGTTTTTAGAATTCAATTAATAATAGTAGATTTATTTTACGATAAAAACAGAGGTTCGTCAAGACAAAAAAATACCTCCCCCGAAGGAGAGGTATTTAGGCTGTTATAGATTATTTGATAATCTTGGTAACAACACCAGAACCGACAGTACGGCCACCTTCGCGGATAGCGAAACGGTCGTTGTTGTTCATAGCGATAGCTGAAAGAAGCTTGACCTGGAAGGTAACGGTGTCACCTGGCATGACGATTTCTTTGTCAGCTGGAAGTTCGACTTCACCGGTTACATCGGTAGTACGGAAGTAGAATTGTGGCTTGTAACCCTTTGAGAATGGGGTGTGGCGGCCGCCTTCTTCTTTCTTCAAGATGTAAACCTGAGCTTCGAATTCAGTGTGTGGGGTGATAGAACCTGGCTTAGCAATAACCTGACCACGTTCGATTTGTTCGCGTTCGATACCACGGAGCAAGAGACCGGCGTTATCACCAGCTTCACCTTCGTTAAGAGTCTTGTGGAAAGCCTCGATACCGGTAACGACAGACTTTTGAGTTGGCTTCAAACCAACGATTTCAACTTCGTCGTTCAATTTGACAACACCCTGTTCGATACGACCAGTAGCGACGGTACCACGACCCTTGATGGAGAAGACATCTTCGATTGGCATCAAGAATGGTTTGTCAAGATCGTGTTCAGGAATGTCAAAGTATTCATCCATAGCGTGGACGAGATCCATGATGCGGTCTTCCATTTCGGTGTCGCCTTCAAGAGCCTTAAGAGCAGAGCCCTTGATGATTGGAGCGTTGTCACCGTCGAAGCCGTACTTGTTCAAAAGTTCACGGACATCCATTTCAACGAGCTCAACGAGTTCTGGGTCAGCAAGATCCATCTTGTTGAGGAAGACAATGATTTTTGGTACGTTCACCTGGTGAGCAAGAAGTACGTGCTCACGAGTTTGTGGAAGTGGACCATCGTTAGCAGCAACTACGAGGATAGCACCATCGATTTGAGCAGCACCGGTAATCATGTTCTTGATGTAGTCGGCGTGGCCTGGCATATCTACGTGAGCGTAGTGACGCTTTTCTGATTCGTACTCTTGGTGAGAGGTAGCAATGGTAATACCACGAGCTTTTTCTTCTGGAGCGTTGTCGATCTGATCGTAAGCAACTGATTTGTTAACTTCAGATGGGAGGCGCTTCGCAAGTACGGTGGTAATAGCAGCAGTAAGAGTAGTCTTACCGTGGTCAACGTGACCCATAGTACCAACGTTAATGTGTGGCTTGGAACGGTCGAAATTTGCCATTCTTTATTATTCTCCTTTAATATTATTCTCCTTGGCACTAATATTAACCAGCCAAGAAGCTAGATATATCTATATATTAATAGATTTTAAAGAATAAGTAAAGAGAGAAATCCAGAAAAAAGGCGCCAAATTGACGCCTTGACAGTTAGTTTTTCGATGTTGTAGTAAAATTAGCCCAGATGGGCTGGTGTGATTTTTAATTTAAATTTGCAGTTTTAATCTTCTGGTACGACTTTGACCAAATCATGGCGTTCACGATCCCACTCACAGCCACAGCCATAATCATCAAAATCAACTTCGTCGTCTGCGATTTTAGGGATTCTGTTCTTGGGGCTTCTATCAAACTGAAAATGATAGCAACCCTGGTCCAGTTCTTCATCGATTCTAGCAATTCTTTCCGCTAGAAGTTTCTCGTGTTGATGATAGAGAATGAAAACTAGCGCCGGAAGTAAGGTCAGCACGATCCAACCACAGACAAAAATATCAATCCGCAGAATCAGAATAATGCGAAAATAGTTCAGCACCAGACAGAATAGACCAGCCAAAAAACACGACAATGTAACTAGTATTGCAAACATACAATTTCCCCCTTTTCTAAAGAACTTACTGATTTTTCCATTTTTTTGAAAAACTAACCTGCATATTCTACCATATTTTGCGCTTTTTTGCCAGTAATTAATCCATTTATGTTAAAATTGACTTTTTTGTGAAAAAATTGTAGAATATAGCTAACTTTTAGGCCACTTAAACCTACGCACGTTAAAATGGAGGTGCATGATGAAGAGACAATTCCTGTTTTTGTCACTCGCTCTCGGCTTAGTTGCTTGCAACGCCCAGAGTAAAACCGTAGTTCCGGAGACTTCCGAAGTAGAAACTACCGCGAAAGCGGAAGTGAAGCATGAAGAAGAAACCGATAATCCATACGAGATGGATGCTCAACTGACGGCAGCGGTGGATGCTTCCGAATTCGGTGGCGGCGAAGTAGCCGGACCGATTAGGGATGCCACGCCTGACGTATTAGAAGCTAGACGAGCAGCCAGAAATGATTATGGATTAGCACCGTTAAAGGACCCCGACCCAGGTAGGTCACGCCCAGGCACATTCCAAATGGTTTCTGAATTTAATATCAGAGCAGTGGAAGACCTGAGAGATCGACTTGTATCGCAATCTGGCAGCTATATCTCTGATTTTATGGTGCCAAGTAACGTAATTCTCTTCCCGAAGCATTTAACTCAAAGTATCAGAGGAAATTCTGTGCTCGAAGTAAATACCGATGCCGGAGAGAATAGCTATTACCACTATCGGAATATACCGACTTATATCAAGGATGGTACTGACGCTGGGTTCCTAGATCCATATCTGAATGGCCGCACGCCAAACTTTACCGGAGCTGACGGAATTAATTATACGCAGTTCCTGGTGCAGAATTTGGTAGATGAATTTCACACTACTAATTACGACCCCATGGAGCCGATTGAACCAGATGAACCGGACACTATTTCTTTTACGGCGGAGTATATGCTGAGACGTATTAAGCAAGAAGCTTCTGAGCCACTTCCCACCCATCAGAAAAATGACCCAAAGACCTACACTAGATTTGGCGAGTTTGACCTGGTTGGCTATATGAGAGATAACGGGTTCAACCTCAGATTAGCTGATAGCTTCCCGGCACTGGACGTCTATACCTTTATTTGCGAAGCGAATCCGAAATTAATGATTCGGTTCGATGCAAATTATGGAGCGGAGGGTAAGCAGATAAACGATCTTGGCAACATGGCAGATTTTGAAAAACGTCTGGTACCCTACCGCATTGATTCACGCCGACATATAAGCGGGCTGTTTTACGGTATTGGTGTAAATGGGATTGAAGTCTACTATGTGAAAGATGACCGGCTTTTCCCAAATTCCGGCTATGGCAGAACTGATGCGAGACCGGAAGATTTCTATCACGTGATGCACAAGATGAAACTTACGGATATTGATCATAATGGTGGACCCTATTTTTCTAATGATGGTAATGTTTTATTGCTGTCACCAGAACTTTCGAGTTTCTATGCAGAGATGCAGTTGAAGCGTTTTATCGAGAATAATCCTAACTATGACCCGTCGAAGGATCAATATCGTGCATTGTATTATGTACGTGAAGATTCGGTGGATTTGATCAGGCGAGTAGTGGAGCGTACTAATGCTCTGGTTGGGCACGAGTCTAACCTTAATCGCGATGATTTGTTTAAGGATATCGACGCAAATGTAGTCGTAAGACGAAATTAATCTCCAAAAAAGAGCCTCGCAGAAATGCGGGGCTTTTTGATGTAAAATATTTTTTGAATTTTTGCGTTTTATAGATAAAAAAATAACCTCCGGAGAGGTTATTTTTAAGAGGTTACTTACTTAGAAGTATTACGCTTCTCAATGATTTCTTGAGCGACGTTAGGTGGTACTTCCTCGTATTGCGCGAGCTCCATAGAAGAAGCGGCACGACCTTGGCTCATGGAGCGGAGATCGGAAGTGTAACCGAAGAGGTTAGCAAGTGGAGCGAAAGCGGTAATAAGCTTAGCGCCACCTTGGATGTCTTCCATAGCGTCGATGCGACCACGACGAGAGTTAATATCGCCGATCACATCGCCCATGAACTCTTCAGGGGTAGTAACTTCAAGCTTCATAAATGGCTCAAGAAGCACTGGTTTGGCTTTCTTGATACCTTCACGGGTAGCTAGGCTTCCAGCGAGTTTGAAGGCGAGCTCGGAAGAGTCGACATCGTGGTAAGAACCATCGTAAAGAGTAGCCTTAATGTCAACTACTGGGTAACCAGCAATCACACCACCATTAAGAGTTTCTTCAACACCTTGTTGAACTGGCTTGCGGTATTCTTGTGGAACCACACCACCCTTAATCATATCGATGAATTCGAAGCCCTTACCAGATTCATTTGGCTCAAACTTAATCCAAACATCACCGTATTGACCACGACCACCGGATTGCTTAATGTGCTTACCTTGAGCTTCGGCAGTACCACGAATAGTTTCACGGTAGGCAACCTGAGGAGCACCAGTATTAGCTTCCACGTTATGTTCACGTTTCAAGCGATCGATAATGATTTCGAGGTGAAGCTCACCCATACCAGAAATAATGGTTTGGCCGGTTTCTTCATCGGTGTGAACACGAAAAGTTGGATCTTCTTCAGCAAGTTTAGCAAGACCGAGACCCATTTTTTCTTGGTCAGCCTTAGTCTTAGGCTCAACCGCGATAGAAACAGGTGGTTCTGGGAATTCGATAGATTCAAGGTGAATTGGGTGGGCTGGATCACAAAGAGTGGTACCAGTGGTGGTTTCCTTGAGACCGACGATAGCGGCGATATCACCAGCGGCAACTTCAGAGATTTCTTCACGCTTATCAGCGAACATACGGACGAGACGACCGACGCGTTCCTTATTGCCGGTAGTAGCGTTCAAGATGTAAGAGCCGGATTTCAAAACACCAGAGTAAACACGGACGAAGACGAGCTTACCGACAAATGGGTCAGAAGCAATCTTGAAAGCAAGAGCGGTGAGAGGTTCAGTGACAGAAGCCTTACGGATAACCTTATCGCCAGTCTTTGGATCGGTACCAACAGTTTGACCGAGATCACGGTCAAGAGGTGAAGGGAGGTAATCAACACAGAGGTCGAGAACTTTTTCGACGATCACACCACGACCATCACCACCGGTAACGAGGAAGAAGTCACCGTCAAGCACGCGCTTACGAAGAGCTACTTTAAGTTCAGCTTCGGTGATAGCCTCTTCACCTTCGGCGAAGTACTTGTTCATCAAATCTTCATCAGCAGCTACAGCTTCTTCAACGAGAAGAGCACGAGCTTTCTTAGCCTTGTCAAGCATATCAGCAGGAATTTCGCCAACGGTCAAAGAGTGGTCGGCATATTCCTTGTAGGTGTAGGCCTTCATATCAATAAGGTCGACGACACCACAGATATCTTTTTCGAAACCAATTGGAAGGTGAATAGCGAAAGCATTCTTCGAGAGACGCTTGTGGATAGAGTCGAGAGACTTGTAGAAGTCACCACCGATTTGGTTAATTTTGTTAATGAAACAGAGACGTGGCACGCCGTACTTGGTAGCTTGGCGCCAAACAGTTTCGGATTGAGCTTCGACACCCATCTTACCATCGAAAACGGTGACGGCACCATCGAGCACGCGAAGAGAACGTTCTACTTCGGCGGTAAAGTCGATGTGGCCCGGGGTATCAATAATGTTAATTTTGTGACCTTTCCAAGTGGCGGTAACAGCTGCGGAAGTAATAGTAATACCACGTTCCTTTTCCTGTTCCATCCAGTCAGTGGTAGCACCACCGGTGTCACCCTTGACGAGGTCGATTTTGTGCTTCAAGCCAGTACGGTAGAGGATAGCCTCTGAAGTCGTGGTCTTGCCTGCATCAATATGTGCAATAATGCCAATATTGCGCAATTTTGATAAATCATGTGTAGCTTCTGCCATGAATTTCCTTATTAATTAATAATTTTTAGACTTTCAGGATATTTTACCATAATTTCAAGAAGAAAAAAAGAGAGCACTGGGCTCTCTTTGAGATTTTTTGATTTTTTTAATTATGGGCCAGTTGAAGGTTGTCCAGGTTTAATCTTGACACATTCACGGTCGTCACCATAAATACGATGGAAGTATCCGATAATGGTCTTGGCCATAGAACCATCAGTTTTTACCGTATTATATTCAGTGAACACACAACCGTTATTATAGTATGAACCAACTAGACTTGTATCACCCTCAAACATCTCGCTACTCTCAGAGACATAAGTTAAGTCAAGGTCATGATTAGTCTTAATCTCTTCCAGTTTATTGTTACCTTTAAACATCTTCTTAGTGTTATTTAATTCAGGGGAGAATTGATTATCGCCGAAATTGATTCGCTTAAACCCTTCATCAGTACGTTCAAACATAGATTCCATGTTCTTACAGTTCGAAATATCAATCCCAGAAAGGTCTAGGTTATCGAAACGTGGCGCATTATCCGTAGAGAAGAAATTAGAGCAGTTTTCACCAAGTTTCAAGGTTCCCGATGGAGTCCACCAGCGTAAACCACCATCGTCGGATCTTGAGGCCCAGATTAAAACTGGTTCCTCATCATCGGTATTATTGGCGGTGGCATTATACATATTAAAACATATTACCCTGTTAGGAGGACAAGCTGGTAACGGAACGCCAGGAACAATAGAGTCCTCACTAATTAATAAATAGTCCGGTTTTATATTGGAAGTAATAGTCTTATCATCAATGATTTCACTAGAATACTCCTGTGGGGTTGGTTTAGCATACTTAAAGCTATTAAACTCCGCCTTTCTGCCATAATAATTATTTGGAATTCTGCGGAAGGCCGAATAACCGTCTTTAAGGGTGGCTGGTTTTAAATTATTAGTATTAGCTAAAGTACTGAAAATCATTTTGCCAACATAGGTCGATGGAGCTAATTGCTTATTAATCGAAAGACCACAGTAGACGCCGTTATTTTTATTGTCATTAGGTTTTACATATTTCACTTCATCAATTAATCGTGGGTGACTTCTGGTAGGAATTGCTAAATCATTGTTAGTGGAATTGATTTTCACTACTTCTCCCGTAACCGTATCTCGAACCTCTAAAATACCGCAATACCAGTAATTATCAGTGGTATTTTTTGGCTGGCCGTTTTCAAAATCGGAAGGAGTGGCAGAGCGAATAGAGTCGGTCACCGTAGCATCTATGCTTCGCATATTGATATCCTCATCAACATCTGAGAAGTAAACTTTGTAGCCGGCAGGATTATTAGTCTCGACTGTCGGTATAAAAGTGGTATTATTTTGAGCCTCATGTTCCACCCCATCTGAAGTAAGATAGACATCATTAAATTTATGGAAGGTTTCATTGACGCTCATTGCAAGCTTGATATCACCTGGCTTTAGAACCGGTTTTTCTTCTGCATGAGCAAAATTCATAAAATTTGGCGCGAGGGCGAGGGTGCCGAGAATAAGCGCTGTGCCACCAAGCGAAATAATCGGCAAGAAACCAAAAATGCACTGCCACTTTCGCGATGGCCTCTTAAAAAATGTTTTGATTTTAGACATACTACCTTTCATTTTGATTTTTGTGCTTATGCTTCTAGCTCTATTTTATATCATTTATGGTTTTATTCAAGGTATGTTCTTAGTCTTTGCAACAAAATCTATATTTGTTTTGATGAAGAATTTTTAAGATTTAATCAATGTATTTTATGAGAACTACAAACAAATAAAAAGAGAGCGCGCGGCTCTCTTTTCTTAATATTTTCATTATAGCTGTTGCTCTTCACATATATTTGGATCACTACCGTCATGCAGATACCCCCACCCTGTTACTGCCCTCCTAGCATCTACACCATAGCTCTCCTCATAGAGAGTACTAGTGCAACCAATTTTGCCGTAAGATAGCTTCCAGGTTTTATATCCTTCCAATTTAATATCCCCAAGGAACATTTCATTACTTTCTGGCACATAGCTTAAATCGGTTCCAGGAGATACAATAATCTTCGTAAGATCCGGGTTGTTTTTAAACATCTTCTTGGTGTTCTTTAGTTCTGGTGAGAATTTATTGTCTCCAAAATTAATTACTTTAAATCCATCATCATTACAATTTGAAATGTCTACATTCGATAAATCAATTCCATCAAATCTAGGGCTGCGACCAGATGCAAAAAATGAGGAACAATCTTCTCCAAAAGTCAAAGTACCAGATGGGGTCCACCAGTTCAGCGACCTTTCACATCCACTTCTCCACATCAATATTGGTTCCATTTCTTCAGATTCCGCAGCGTCATACATTTCCATTTGAGCTGGACATGATGGGGATGGTTGCCCCATAAATACTTCATAGTCTGACTTAAGTTGAGATACAATTCGTCCGTCATTAAGTATATGCTCGCTATAATTATTCCACGGCTTTGTATATTTAAATTTACTGAAGCCACCCCCTACATCTCTTGCTTTGCGAAAGAACTGTTCGCTGTTTGTGATTTTTGCATTGATTAAATTATTAGTGTTCGCTACAGAGCTAAAAATTACACTATCTGTGTATGTAGAAGGTGCTAATTGCTTATTAATGGATACTCCACAATGGACACCCTTTGATCTAGATTCATTTGGTCTTACGTATTTAACTTCCTCAATCATTTTCGGTGAACTTTTAGTTGGAATACTCAATTCATTATTATTGGAGTTTGTTTTTTGTATATGAGTGAATCCCTCTGGAGCGCTATTAATAATTCCACAATACCAATAATTATCAGCGGTATTTTTCGGTTCACCGTTTTTAAAATCAGCAGGAGTGGCGGAACGAATGGAGTCAGTTACTGTAGACTCAATACTTCTCATATTGGTATCCTCATCGGCGTCCGAGAAAAAAATCTTATACCCAGCAGGATTATTAGTTTGAACTTTTGGAATTATGGAAACGGTATTTTTATCAGGCTCTTGTGATGTACCAAGGGATGTCAAATAAACATCATCAAATTTATGCAATGATAAATTTACACTCATGGAGAGGGTGATGTCTTTTTGCTTTGGCGAAGTTGTGTTTTCTTCAGCATATGCGAAGTTCATAAAATTAGGAACAATGGCAAAAGTACCTAAGATAAGAGATATACCACCAAATGAAAAGATTGGCAGGAGATTAAAAGCATGCTGACAGAACCCCTGAACTCTTTTTAGAAATTTAACGGGTTTTAGCATGTATTCTCTCCTTTTTATTTTATGCTTATGCTTCTAGTTTCATTCTACACTATTTTAAAGAAAAAAGAACCCCGAGATGAGGTTCTTTTTCTTGGTTTTAGAAGTGGCCGAATTTGGCGGTGTCTTCGTATTTTTTATGTAAGAGATCGAGGTCTTTGATAATGTTTTTCGGGGTACAAGCGGCATATAATTCTGGCCCTGGGGTAATGTTTTTACCATCGCCCTTAATGTAAATCGCGAGTGGTTCAGCAATGCCGATGGCGTAGGAAAGTTGTACTTCGCAGGAATGCAAATTATAGCGCTTGAGATAATCCACGGCAATTTCGCGTGCCTTATAGGCAGCGGAGCGGTCGACCTTGGATGGATCTTTACCTGAGAAAGCGCCACCACCGACTGGAGCAAAGGATTGATAACTATCGACTACAATTTTACGGCCAGTGAGACCGGCATCACCCATAAAGCCGCCGATGAGGAATTTGCCGGTAGGATTAACAAGGAATTTTTCGACCTCTACACCGTATTTACCAGCAATTTCACGAGCCTTGTCGATGAGAATTTGGTCGGTTTCGGCGCGATTAGTTTCGGTATTTTGATAACTAATAGTCCAATCCTTAATTTTGATGAGGCGCATATCGTCGTCATACTCACCAGTGAGCTGGGTTTTACCATCAGCCAGGAAGCGTGAATCTTTTTGACGCAATTCGTCGTAGAATTTGGAAAATTCCTGCATAATCACCATGGCAGTTGGCTTATATTCGGCGTTATCATCGCAAGCAAAACCAAACATCATACCTTGGTCGCCAGCACCACCTACTTCATCATTGGTGCCAAGAGCGATATCTTGACTCTGGACACCAAGGTTATTGACGATTTCAAAATCCGCGAGCGTACCAGAAGGTGTGAGATTTTCTGCGTTGTCGCCATTAATGTAGCCGACTTCTTTTAAGACGCGCATCACCACAGACTCAACATCGACCTTAGCGGCGGAAGTGACTTCGCCGGTGATAAAAATTCTGCCTTTACCGCCCATCACTTCGATACCACAACGGGAGCTAGGATCACCAGAGAGGAAGGCATCAAGTAGGGCGTCACTAATTTGGTCACAGACTTTGTCGGGATGTCCACGAAAAACAATCTCATTACTATACAGTTTCATATTTTCTTTCTTGTGGTCTTAACTTTTCTTCATTATAGCATAAGTAGAATAGGGAGAAGGAAAAATATCTGAAACAAAAATCAGCCCGGAGGCTGAAATTTTGGTTTTTAAGACTGCAACTTTTCGCGTAAAAGTTTCTGGGCGATAGCTGGATTTGCCTTTCCTTTCGAAGATTTCATCACCTGGCCCACTAAGAAACCGATTACTTTTTCACTACCGGCCTTAAAATCGGCGACGGCCTGGGCGCAGGCTGGATCAGTTAGGACTTGATCGACAATCTCAGAGAGCGCACCGAGGTCATTTTCCTGAAGCAGATTGAGTTCCTTAGCGATTTCGTGAGCCGACTTGTGATGCATATTTGGGTCAAAGAAACGCAGGAACACTTCCTTGACACTGGTGGAAGAAAGTTCGTTCTTATTAATCATCTCAGCAAGTTCGCGAAGCTGCATGGTGGTCGAAAGCTCATCATTTAGGAGACTGCTGTTTTCCTCTGCGAGGAGCACCGAGGTATAGAGATTAGAAATCTTCTGAATAGCATTCTTAGTGATTTCTTTTTCAATACCATCAGCATCGTAGGCGGACTTTAGTTCTGCTAGGCTTTCGACAAGATTTTGGTGGTCGAGGAGAATTTCGAGTTGTTCTTCTGGAATCACCACACGGAGCATGGCGCGATAGTCAGCTGGTAAGCGTACTAATTTAGCGCGCTCAGCTTCAACATATTCCTCAGTCAAATGAATTGGTGGAATATCTGGTTCTGGCATGTAGCGATAATCATTAGCCTCTTCCTTACTACGCTGTGAAGTAGTTTTACCGGTATTATCATTCCAGCCACGGGTTTCCTGAACCACTTTTTCGCCATTATCAAGCAATTTTTTCTGCCTGTGATATTCGTAATCGACCGCCATTTCAACCGAACGGAAAGAGTTGAGGTTCTTAATTTCAGCACGCGTACCCAGCTCAGTGCTACCTTTTTTGGCGAGTGAAATATTCACATCAAAACGCATGTTGCCATTATAGAGGTCACCGTAAGTAACGCCAGCAAAAGTTAGAATGCGCCAAAGTTCCTTACAATAATCGCGAGCATCCTCCTTCGAATGAATGTCTGGCATAGAGACAATTTCAATCAGAGGGGTGTCGGCACGGTTAAGGTCGACAAGACTGTAAGTATCGAAATGTGTGAGCTTGCCAGCATCCCCCTCGAGATGGGCGTGTTCAATGCGAATCTTAGTGCCATTCGGAAGCTCAACAAAGCCTGGGCCAATAATTGGCTGATACATCTGAGTAATCTGATAACCTTTCGGAGAATCTGGATAGAAATAATGCTTGCGATCGAAGCGTGAAATCAGATTGATATTAGAATTAAGCGCTAGACCGGCACGGGTAGCGAGACGCACGGCTTCCTCATTCAAGCGTGGCAACATACCAGGAAGAGCGTACTCGACCGGCGAAACACAAGAGTTAGGCTCCTTACCGCGAGCATCATTGTCGACTTCAGAAAAAAGTTTAGTCTTGGTCGCGAGCTGAACATGACATTCAATACCGATAGTAATTTCGTAAGCTGAATTTTCTGACATTAGATAGCTCCTAAATCTTTTAATGCTTGTTTGTAAGTCTCCAAGGCGCGACGACTTTGATTATAATCGAGTTGGAAATTTTGTTCGTGAGCAATTTGGTTGCGTTTCTTATGGACATACCAGACTGAATTCAGTTCCGAGAAACGATGGCCGGAAGCTTTGAGGCGGTCGCCCATAGTTTTACCCGGTGCGCCAAGCTCCATCATGGCCTTATCGAGTAATTTATCGGCTTCGATGAGAGCATAATTAAAGCTCAAGGGATTATCGCGCGAGAGATTATTTTCAATTTTGAGGAAGTTAGCCTGATAATCTTCCTTATCGAAAGTATGAGTACGGTTGCCGAGCTGAGAGATTGAAATAAAAACCAAAATCCCCACAGCTAGTACAGCGATTAAGAGAATAAAGACGGGCGAATTCATGCGAAGTTCTCCTTGGCAAATTGCAGGAGATTACGGTCACTGCGACGTGGGCCAATTAATTGCAAGCCGACTGGGAGTTCATCCTTGTCACGATTGATTGGAATGGCTAAACTTGGCAATCCTGCGAGGTTAATAGGCACACTCATGACATCTTCGAGATACATGGCGACGGGGTCATTGATTTTCTCACCTAATTTGAAGGCTCTTGACGGTGAAACTGGCGTAAGAATATAATCGCATTTTTCAAAAGCTTCTTCATAAGCCTTGATAATGAGGGTACGGACTTTCTGAGCCTTGAGATAGTAGGCGTCATAAAAACCACTACTTAGAACGAAGTTGCCGATCATGATGCGGCGTTTGTTTTCAGGCATAAAGCCATCGTTGCGACTAAGACCAAAAACCTCTTCGATACTGTGAGCTTCAGAACTGCGATAACCATAGCGAATACCGTCATAACGCGAGAGGTTGGAAGCTACCTCAGCTGGCACTACGACATAATAGACGGCCAGGGCATACTTCAAGACCGGCATCGAAAGTTCGACGATTTCATGACCCTCGGCTTTTAGTTTTTCGATTTGAGATTTGAGACCTTCGCGGATTTCTGGGGCGACGTTATCGTTATCAAAATCTTTAATCACGCCAATACGCTTCTTCGCGCCAGTTTCAACGGCAGTTTCATTATAGTAATCTGGCAAAGAAGTGAGATCTTTTTCATCCTGACCACTAGTAATCGACATCAGGAGGTCCATATCTTCTGGGGTCTGGGTAAAGAAGCCAATCGTGTCAGTACTGGAGGCCATGGCTACCACACCATAACGTGAAATCGTACCATAAGTAGGCTTCAGACCATAGACACCGTTAAAGGAAGCTGGCTGACGAATCGAACCACCAGTGTCGGTACCGGTAGCAAAAGGCACAATATCAAGAGCGACGGCAGCGGCAGAGCCACCGGAAGAGCCACCGGCGACACGTTCAAAATCTTTGGCGTTATGAGTAGGGCCAAAGAAGGAGTTTTCGGTGGAAGAGCCGTGAGCAAAAGCATCGAGGTTGGTGCGACCAATCATAATGGCACCTTCAGCTTCGAGCTTGGCGACGGTAGTGGAATCAATCGGTGAATGGAGATTCGAGAGAATTTTCGAAGCGGCGGTGGTATTTCCCTGTTTGCTAAGGAAGTTATCCTTCAAAGCATAAGGCACACCGGCGAGACGACCAACCTTTTCACCGTTTTGGATTTTTTGGTCAATTTCAGCGGCTTTTTTTAAGGCTTCTTCTTCATTGAGGGAAATAAAAATATTGTGGTCAGCGTATTTTTTGGCTTTTTCCAAGGCTTCCTTAACGAGAGAAACCGCAGAAGTATGTAAATCAGCAATTTTCATTAGAGAACCTTCTGTACTTTAATCATATTTTGAGCTTGATCAGGTGCGAGTGCGAGAAGTTGCTCTCTCGTGGCATCCTGAGATTTAATTTCGTCGGCACGCCAAACATTTTCCATCTCAAAGACCTGATAGGTTGGTTCGACCCCAGTAGTATCTAATTCATCAAGCTGGGAAATATAGCCCACGATATTGGTGACGTCCTGCTGGAGGGCGGAAATTTCGGCATCCGTGAGCTGCAAATTGGACAGCTTGGCTAAGTGTAAAATATCATCACGCGTATTATTCATAAGATATATTATACCATTTTTTTGATTAGGATATTTTATAAAAATAATGTTATATTTGTGATATGGATTATTTAGAAAGAGCTAAACTTATCAATAAAGTCATTGAAGATGGCCACGAAATCATCGATAGGATGCGTCCGATTTCTAAAATTTCTGAACTAGAAGAATTAGTACCCGATATTGACAGATACACTGATTTTGTAAATGAAAACTTTGGCGAACCATCCGATTTTAGTGATGGAAAATGGTGCAGTTTGATGACCTCTCTTTATGTGGCGCTAGATTGGAAGAGAAAATCACTTTACCCAGAAAATTTAGATTACGAGCCTACACAAGTACTAGCAAAAGATTTCATGGATGGCTTCATTAAAGAACTTGATGGTGAGAGTTGGATATAAAAAATCGACCGATTAAGGCCGATTTTAATAATAAGATTAATGACCTGGACCGGTATAGTAATGATCATTTTTATGTTTTTCACTATCCTCGATCCAATCTGGTTCATTAGGAAATCTGGTTTTATCATTTTTTCCATAATGATTATGACGTGCATGAAAAGCTTTTTCATCTAGAAAACCGTCCGCAATAAGAGTTTGCCCCTCTCGCTCATTTATCCCCATTACAAATGTAACTTCATGATTATCACCAATAGTTCCCCATTCTTGCTTAGTCCAGTTTTTTGGTTTCTGATCAACATAGTTTTGGCTACCATGTTTTTCGAATGCATCACGACTATACGTCTTCTTCCCAGACTGGTCTAATGCGACATGTCCATGAAATAAACCATCACCGGAACCGAGGCCACCATGGTAGACCTGGGTAGTTCCATCTGCTTTCTTAACGATTTTAGCATCTTGCCTATTGAGATAGCTAACTCCTGCCTTATCCAGAATGCGATCTCGCTCTTTTTGATTATTCGCTTTAATCTCATTGAGTTTTCTTTGACACTCATTCTTTAGCCGTTCAAATTCCGCCTGAGCCGAATCAAACTCAGCCTTGTAGGCGTCTCTTTCCGCCTTGGCGCTTTTAAATTCAGCCTCAGCGGACTCGTGCATCATTTTGGCATTATCGAAATTACTTTTTGCGTACTGAAATGAGTTGCTATGCGAGCTGGATGTTTGCCATTTAGCATTAGCTTTGGCGCTATTAATTTCCTGAATAAGTCTTCCGACCTCAGCATTCAAATAATCTCGCCGTTCCTTATGCGCATGGCCTTCACTGGAATACATTGGAGCATCCGCCTTATTGCCATATGAATAAGCTGCACTAGCGCTATCGAAACAATTTTTCATCATTTCATGCTCCATATCGGCTTCTTGGCGGAGTTGATCGATTCTCGGGCTATTTTCCTGACAAACTCGGTTAAAATCAGCCCAGATAGCATCCCTACTATCTTTTGACTGCTGCATACTTTCGAATTCTCGATTCATTTCTTCTCGAGCAGCTACTCTTTGATCCCATGCTGATTGCATTCTGTCGTGAGCTTCGTTTGCACGATTTTTTGCATCAACATACTTCTGAAATGCAGCCTGTTTGCGCCCAAAAGCTTCCTGCTTACGAGCAAATAAATTATCCAATTCGACACTTCTTGGCATATTAGTCACCAACCTTTCTTAAAGAACAAAGCTATGTTTTTAGCTTAACATTGAAACAAAAATATTCTACAATATTTTGTATAAAAAATCAAGCAATTTATTGCTGGCTCGATAAAATTACAAGCTAAAAATTAAGAAAACTACCTTTTTGGTAGCTTTCTTAATCTAATCGAGCTAAGGATTTTTACCTTAACTAATAGTTTTTCTCAACCGCGGTAGAGTTGTTTTTCAAAAATGTTTTCCCTAGTCGCGGCGAAGCTGTTTTTCAGAGATGATGCGCTTGCTACTAATATAAGTTAGAAGGAAATAACCACCATAAATTAGCACAATCATCGAAACGGTCATCGGAATCGAGGCAAGCAATCCGTCAGAGCCGAACGATTCGATAATGCTTGAGGCAAACATGATACCAAAAATGGAATGGATGAT
>CAUQEY010000002.1:0-38061 GCA_963517175.1 uncultured Candidatus Saccharibacteria bacterium
ACTTCATTGACGATGTCTTCGACAGAGCGCTTAGATACTTCGCGGTGACAAATCGGACAATGCGGTACGCCGACACGCGCAAAAAGTAGACGCAAGTAATCGTAAACTTCCGTAACCGTAGCGACAGTAGAACGAGGGTTTCTAGAGGTAGATTTCTGATCAATAGATATGGCCGGCGAAAGACCGGTAATCGTATCGAAGTCCGGCTTATCCATCACGCCGAGAAACATACGCGCATAAGAGGAGAGCGACTCGACGTAACGACGCTGACCTTCAGCGTAAATCGTATCGAAGGCGAGGCTGGATTTACCAGAACCAGAAAGACCGGTGATCACCACGAGCTTATCGCGTGGGATATCGAGATCGATATTCTTCAGATTGTTCTGCCTAGCGCCACGAATCTTGATGTAATTGTCTGGATTATCCTTCAGGAGCGCTTTGCCGCCCGGAGAGAGTAGCCCCTTATTTTTTGTTGTTTCTTCCACGTTTTTAATCCCATTTTCATATTTAAATCAATCAGGTATTATAACAAAAAATTAGCGTTTTGTCGAGAGTCCGTATTAACTCAGGGTCTTTACAATATCACGCGGTAAGACTACGGCTTAAGCGTGAAATAACCTGGAGCTCCTGGGCGGTCAACACGAAGAGCCTCGAGCCCAACGTTATTAGGAGTAGCAGAAGTCCAACCATTATTACCAACCAAATTTACACGATTAGCAAATATTAGCATATTCCTAGGCGCACTGGTTCCAGCAGCAATAGCTCGAGAAGTATCCCAGTCACCTGAAGTATAGATTCTAGTCAGTCGATTATCTGTAGTAAAGCTAGCGAACATATACCCAAAATTTTCCACCTTTGGTGTAGTGAATGATCTTAAATCTAGTTCTGTTAGATTATCGTCCATTGAAAACATACTAGACATGTCGGTAACGTTTGCTGTATTAAAATTGGAGAGATTGATAGTTTTTAGTGCTGTCATTTGATAGAACATTGACCCCATATTTGTCACCTTGTCGGTTCTAAAATGACTAAGGTCTAGATGTTCAATTTTTCGCAATAGCGAGAACATACCAGACATATTTTCGACATTTTTAGTATTAAAGCTACTAATATCTAAAGACGCTAAGTTGGTCATACCATTAAACATAGAGCGCATATCCGTCACATTCGAGGTATCAAAATTGGAGAGATTGAGGGTGGTGAGGTTAGTCATATTAAAAAACATACCACCCATAATCGTCACCTGAGAGGTATTAAAATTAGAGAGATCAAGGGTGGTGAGACTAGACATACCATAAAACATAGAGCCCATATCCGTCACCTTCGAGGTATCAAAATTTGAAAAATTAAAAGCAGTGAGGTTAGTCATGTTAAAAAACATGCCGCCCATATTCGTCACATTAGAGGTATTAAAGTTGGAAAGATTAAGGGTAGTGAGATTACGCATACCATTAAACATATGGCTCATATTCGTCACCCTCGAGGTATCGAACTTAGAGAGATCTAGTTCTAAAATATTTTTTATTTTTTGCTCACTATCCCCTGAAAAGAACATCATGCTACTATTAGTATTTAAATAAACCTTCTCTGGTTCAGCATGATAATAGGCTGTCTTATCTGTCGGATCTAGCCAGAGTTTGATTCTATAATCAGAGTCCTCATCTTGAATATCTACCGTATTCATATAAACTACTGGCGCAAGTGCACTCTTTTTAAAATGTTCAATTTTATTTGTGGCAGTCTCGAGAGATTTTAATTTTGCATTAAAATCCGGACCATTCGTCACCATCGCGCGCATTTGGTAAGGGTTGGAGACAAAAGAAAGGACCAATTTATTCTGATAATTCCCTGACTCTAGATTATCGGCCAGTTTCATACCAATACTAAGTTGATTCAATTCATTACCATTAGTCTTCCCTGTAGTTTGAAGAATTTGCGCTGGTGTAGACAAAGCTGGAATCGGCGCGTAATTCATAGACGCTCCGAATTTATAGCCCCAAGAATTATTAGAAAAATCTCCTAATAGCCCAGCGGAAGAGATCGAATTAATTTTCGCCCCAGTCGTAGAACTATTATTAGTTAGCGCCGTATTTTCGGTTTCTGTGCTTAAGGTCGCAGTGTACCCTGTCCGATTATTCGTATTAACGGTAAAATTAAATGGAATTTCTGTAGTTTTATTCGTAGAATTAATCACTTGATTACCATTTACTTGCAGGTTTGATTGATCCACCGAAGCTGAAAGCGTTGGTACGAATAAAGCTGAAACATTATTTGAATTAAAATTTAGTCCAAGAAAAGAGACCAAAAAACCAGCACTTACTACAAAAATATTTTTCCACAAAAATAATTTAGAAGAATGTGATTTTTGGCCTTGCATATGTACTTATTTTACCATAAACGTGATGAATTTTATGGTTTTCTGGTGAAGTAGCCTGGATGCCCATTGGTCGGGTCGTCGATACGGAGCCAGGATTTATCGGCAGTAGACGGATCAGCGAGATATGAGCCAGCGCCACCACGCAACTTCTTGCGGTTTCTAAACATTTCTGAATAGCTCGTAAGTTTAGTAGTATCAAAATCATTATTTACATAAATTTTTCCTAGATTATCCTTAGCTATATCTTCACTTCCAAGAGAAAATATATAGTCCATATTCGTCACCTTAGAAGTATCAAAATTAGAGAGATCAAGAGTGGTGAGGTTAGGCATGTTCCGAAACATAGCGTACATAGTCGTCACTTTTGAAGTATCGAAATTGGAGAGATCAAGAGTGGTGAGGTTAGACATGTCGGAAAACATAGCATACATATCCGTCACCTTAGAGGTATCAAAACTAGATAGATCAAGAGTGACAAGATTAGACATACCAGAAAACATATAGCCCATATTTGTCACCTTAGAGGTATCAAAGTGGAAAAGATTAAGAGTGGTGAGGTTAGACATATTATTAAACATATATCTCATATACGTCACTTTAGAGGTATCGAAATTGGAGATATTAAGTGTGGTAAGCTTAGACATACTAGAAAACATAAATCCCATATCCGTCACTTTAGAGGTATCGAAGCTGGAAATATCAAGAGTAGTGAGGCTAGGCATGATAGAAAACATACCGCTCATATTCGTCACTTTGGAGGTATCAAAGTTGGAGAGATTAAGATTGGTAAGTTTAGACATGCCATAAAACATATTACTCATATCCGCCACCTTGGAAGTGTTGAAGCTAGAGAGATTAAGGGTGGTGAGCTTAGACATGGAACCAAACATAGAGCTCATATTCGTCACCTTAGAGGTATCAAAGTTGGAGAGGTCTATCTCTAAGATATTTTTAATTTCTTGTTCATAATATATTGAATTGAACATCCTACCACTATCTGTATTTAAATAAACCTTTTCCGGTTCAGCATAATAATAAGCGGTTTTATCTGTCGGATCTAACCAGAGTTTTATCTCATAATCGGAGGTCTCATCTTCAACATTTACTGCACTCATGGAAGTAGCTGGCGCCACAGTGCTCTTTTTAAAACGCTCGATTTTATTAGTGACGGTTTCGATGGATTTTAATTTTGCATTAAAACTCGTTCCTCTCGTCATGAGGGCAATACGGTCATAATTATTGGTTAAAATTGAAAATACCAACTTATTTGTATATCTACCGCTTTCAAGATTATCACTTAATTTTATGCCAATTTTTATACTATTCGTTTCACTGCCATTAGTCTTTCCTGTGGTCTGAAGGATTTGTGCTGGCGTAGATAGAGCTGGAATCGGTGCATAGTTTGTAGACAAGCCAAATTTACAACCCCAAGTATTATTAGAAAAACTAGAGAGGGTACTAGCGGAAGAGATAGAGTTAATTTTCGCACCAGTAGTAGAATCGTTATTTACCAAGGCTATTTCGTCGGTTTCTGAATTTAGGGTTGCCGTATAACCAGTCTTATTGTTTGTATTTACTACGAGATTCAGAGGAATTTCTGTGGTCTTATCCGTAGAATTTATCACTTGGTTCCCGTCCACTGAAGCTGCAGTATTATCTACCGAAGCGGAAAGGGTTGGAGTATATAAGGCAAATACCTGGCTTGAAAAAGATAATTCATACAATACCGCAGAGAATAAGACAGCTAAAATTATTGACCTCAATGAGAGTTTAAATGAACTTAGGCGAGAGGAGATGTAGCCCATATATGTTTTCATTATAGCATAAACGGAATAGGTTTAAGAAACTAATTCGAACCACATCTTGAGATCTTCTAAGGTGGAGTCGAGAATTTTACGGCCGTCGGCAGTTTCGCCGGTAGTTTGATAATGCTTCAATAAATCATTCATCGCTTGAATAAAGCCAGGGGTCTGACGAGCGATTCTAGCGGCACGGTATTTTTCAAATTTCGCGATTTCATCTTGGCTGAGCGCGTTTGGGAAATTACGGCCTTTGTAATTAAGTAGTAATGAATCGAGACGCTCATCCTGAAAGAGCGGATGAAAATCAGCTAACTCATTAGCACGAAGATTCGGCACAACGGAAGCTTGCTTACGATCTTCGTTATTTAAGAAACCATCATAAAGCCTCGCTTCGGCCTCCTCGAGCTTATCAAAATTACGCTCACGAGTGAATAATTCACGCATTCGCTCAATGAATTCTGGGTGGTTTTTTAGGGTCTCGAGATTCTTTTCCATCTGGGATTTTTCGAGCTTAATTTTCTGCCAGCCAGTGGTGCCGGCCGGAAATTCCTCGATGCCATTCGAACTAGATTCGGTAGTTTCGACATCCAAGACTGAGAGCGGTGCGACAGCCGGACATTTGCTCGGAGTTAATTCTTTGACGTACTTCGAGAAATCGAACCAAGTTTGATATTTTTTACCAGCTCGACTGACTTTTTCCTCTGGTTTGAATTCATTTTCCGCCTGCAAAATATCCTCGACATTATAGCGTAAATCGAAGACTATGATATTTTGGTTTTTTCCAGGGGCGATCGGAATGGCTACTGTGGTGTGATTAGTTTTACTCGAATAATGACCACTAGTATAAACAAAAGGCGTGGCAGAATCGACGGAAAGGTTCGTGGCATTAAGAAAACGCAGAAGCTGTTTTTTATCACGTAATTTTAAGAGAAAATCAAGAAGTTTTGGCTGCTTTTCATGAATAATTTTCGCTACAGCAATCGTGGCATAAATATCGGAAAGCGCATCATGGGCATGCTCGTGTGTAATTCCGTTCAGGGCGGTGAGAAGCTCGAGACGGTTGGTCGGTTTTTTCTCGCCAGTCTTGGAGTCTTCCGCAACTGGCCAATTGATTCCCTCTGGCCGCAGCGCCCGCACCATACGAACGGCATCCAAAATATCAAATTTACTGCGACCATCGAGATATTGCCAAGTGTATGGATCATAGAAATTGCGCCAAAACAGATAGCGGATAAATTCATCATCAAAACGCACAGAATTAAAACCACAGATGATAGTGTTCGGAGTGAAGATTTCCTCTTGCAAAATCTTACAGAGTTCTGGCTCCGAAAGGCCATCCATGCGCGTATCATTCGGGGTAATATTGGTGGTGACGATAGCGTAGGGACTTGGTAAAGTATCCTCATCGAGACGCACAAAGAGATTAACTGGATCACCAATTGGGTTAAATTCAAGGTCAGTGCGTTGCCCAGCGAACTGCATAATGCGATCTTCACGCGGATTAATGCCGGAGGTCTCCAAATCATAAAAGAAAAAGGTGGGTGGGTGATTAGTAGCCAGATAGTCCGGATCAAAATTGCGATTCATACTACTAGTATATGCCTAAACTAAGATTTTAGCGCTTGATTAATGACTTCGCGGAGCTTTTCCTTGAATTCTTTTTCCTTGGCGGAAGGAAGTTCAAAGGCTTTGCCATTAATATAGATGGTTGGAGTTTCATTGACGCCAAGACGCTTTGAAATTGCCATATCGGCCTTGATTTTTTGCTTTACTGCATCGGAATTCATATCCTTGAGGAATTTTTCTGTATCGCCCTTACCCTCAGTAACTTCAACAAAGTATTCACGGAAGTGCTTGTCGCGATCCGAGACAGAAAGAGACTCCCAATTTGACTGCTCCTTAAAGAGTCTCTTAGCGTATGGTTCCCAGTAACCCTGGAGCGCGGCGGCATTAGCAGCCGAAGCCGCGGCGGTGCCGTTTTGATGATAACTTAGGATATAACTTCTGAAAACCAGGCCGACTTGGCCGTCGTATTCCTTGACGATATCAGAGAGATATGGAAAAACCGTGGAACAGAATGGACACTGATAGTCAGCATATTCAGAGATAATAACCTTGGCATCCTTATTACCCTCGTAATTATCGCCCATATCACCATTACGAGAGTCGGCGGCAATATATTTATTCGTGTCGAGACCCTTAATCCAATTGTCATAAGCAAGATTTGAAGAAATGGCATTACCACAAAGCCACAAGAATCCAACAGCTAGCACACCTAAAAGTCCATAAATCAGTTTTTGCATTTTCCTCCTAATTTCTACTTTTGGTAGATTTTTTGTATAATATAAATATTAGCATATTTTGTCTAAGTTGTAATATTTTAGACTAAAGGAGGAGCCGTGTCAGAGGCGAATATGACAGATACAACAGAAGATAGGACCAATTTTAACGGCGAACAAGAAAACGCGACCGGTGTGTTCAGTGGTGAAGAATCTTCCCATGGATTAAAAGTTTGGTTTGAAAAAATCGGTGTGAAATTGGCCGCCTTTTTCGGTGCGATTAAACAATTTTTAAGCCGCAAAGACGGAGATGAAGAAGCGGATTCCTTCGAGGGACCAATGAAGCGTGGGTTTTTTGATCGTAAATTTAATAAAGCAGAAAATGAGTCAACAGAAGTCACAAATGAGGCTGGTACGCTTAGTCAATTTGGTGGAGCTAATTTAGTCAACAATCATTTTTCGAATTCTGAACTCGAATCAACTCGTGCTACCGACACCGATGGCGATGGTATGATTAATCACGAAAAAAACGAAGAGACTTTAACCAGACGCGAAGAGGCGACAGATTATCTGAAGAATACCAATTATTACATCGGTACCGCCGAAACAAAAGTGGTTGCTATGCCGGAAGTATTCATTCCAGAGACTACGGAAGATTTTGTTTGGCTAATTAATAAAATGCCAAGCTCGGTGCTTTCGGATAGCCAAAAAGAAACTCTTGGCAAAGTGATGAGTTTTGATAGTAAAAAAGTTTCCGATATTATGACACCGAAGGCGGAATTAAAATTCGTGGGTGAAGAAGATTATATGGGGCCGCTAACACTTTCTGGGCTCTATAAATCAGGCCAGAGCCAGTTTCCTGTAGTCGATCGCCGTGGTGAACTAAGTGGAATTTTACACGCCAAGACACTCTTCCAATTAGATATCAAGGACACCGATCAGGCTTCCGCTTTTATGGATCGTAAAATCGTCTATCTTTCCGAAGATTACCCACTCTATGAGGCGCTTTTCACCTTACTACGTTCACATGCGCAAGCTTTTGTGGTGGTGGATGAAGCTGGAAAAATTTCTGGCCTGCTCGACGCGCGCGTACTCCTAAGTTCCCTCCTTGCAATTGATGACTCGGCTGATTTTACCAAGGACGAAGATTTGGCTTCAGTAGTAGAATACGCAAAGCGCTTTAAGTAAAATTAATTTATTAAGGTTTGACTTAGATGCAGAATAGACGCTTACTCAAAAGACGTGTAGTAACCGGCCTAAGCTTGCTGGGTTTGTTCTTGCTGACAGTGGCGCTAAATCCAAAATCTTATAATTACACGCCGGTCCACTCTGAGCAGCAGAGTGAAAGTATTAAGCCCGACGGGCATGGCGGCGTGAGCGATACTAGCCACACAGAAAGCCAAGACAATCCAGACAAACCTAGTACTGTTAACTCCACGGATGGCACCGACACCTCTAATTCTAAGCCGCTAGCAAGCGAGATCTTATCCAGCCTCGAAGTGAAAGGTCGCGCGCCAAAAACTGGCTATAAACGGACAGAGTTTTATAAGAATTGGCCAGAGATCGAGGGGTGCAACTTGAGACAACGCATCTTGAAGCGGGATTTCGGCGAGACGGCAAAAACCGATAATAAATGTAATGTAATTTCGGGCAGTTTTTACGAACCATACACCGGAACTTGGATGAGCTTTTCGAGCCGTGAAGAAATTGGTAAAAAAATTCAGATTGATCATATCGTGGCACTATCGGATGCCTGGCAAAAAGGCGCTAAGTATCTGTCGAGTGAGGTGCGTTTTCAGATTGCAACTGATCCACTAAATCTTGCCGCAGTAGACGGTCCAGCCAACCAACAAAAATCCGATAGTGATGCAGCAAGCTGGCTGCCGAAGAATAAGAGTTTTCGCTGCCAGTATGTGGCACGCCAGATTTCGGTGAAGAAAAAATACAACCTTTGGGTCACGGAAGCCGAAAAATCCGCCATGAGTAATGTAATAGGCGGATGTCCAGAACAAAGAAGCTACTAAGAAGACTGAAAATAATCTTCATTAAAAGTCGCACTAAAGTTTAATATAATTTTATTATATTCCAACTTATGACACTAAAGTTTAATATAATTATTTATATTCCAACTTAATGGCTTAAACTTGAATATAAAATATTTTTTGCTATAATAAAGCTATGATAAGTGAGCAATTTGAATCAGGAAAATTTATTACAGAGTCCGCTAGAACAGACTTCCAATATAGCTATTTTATGCCTAATTTTTTACCCGATCAATTACCCCTCGATGATCCAAGCATTAATTTACTTCTTGAAGAAGCTACACAACAACTTGGTGAACTTAACGCATATGCAAAGTTAGTCCCAAATGTTGACTTTTTTATTACTATGCATGAAACAAAAGAAGCTACTGCTTCAAACAAAATCGAGGGGACACGCACAGAGATCGACGAAGCCGTAATGGACGAAGAAAACATTGAACCCGAAAGACGTGACGATTGGAAAGAGGTTCAAAATTATATTCAAGCAATGCGCTTTGCTATTGATAGGTTAAACTCGCGCCCACTAGCTACAAATTTATTAAAATCAACTCATAAAGTATTGATTTCCGGTGTACGAGGCGAATATAAGACTCCAGGAGAATTAAGAAAGACACAAAACTGGATTGGCGGAGCCACAATACGTGACGCTCATTTTGTTCCTCCAGCACCACATATGATTAATGACTTAATGAACGACTTAGATCATTACTGGAATGATAAAGCAATGATGACTCCATTGCTCATAAAGGCAGCTGTAAGTCACTATCAATTTGAAACAATACATCCATTTCTTGATGGTAATGGAAGGCTAGGAAGGTTAATCATTGTCTTATTCCTGATTGAAAAGAATAAGCTTTCTAAGCCAGTATTGTATCTTTCTGATTATTTTTCAAAAAATAGAGCTCAATATTACGACGCGCTTGATGCTGTTCGTTTTAATAATGATATTGGACGATGGATTAAGTTCTTTTTAGTAGCTGTTTCTAAGACGGCAGAAGAATCATGTAATACTCTGCAAAAGATACTTGATCTAAAAACAAAAAACGACCAGTTAATTTTATGTCTTGGAAAAAGAACACAAAGTGCTTCCAAGCTAATAGACGCCATGTATGGGATGCCTATTTTAGATTCTAAAAAAGCATCCTTAATCACAGAGACTTCTATAACATCGACAAATACCCTTCTTAAAGAACTCGTAAGACTAAATATATTAGAAGAGATAACTGGATTCTCAAGAAATCGACTTTATAGATATACCGAATATATGAATCTATTCAAGTAATTTTATCTTGAATCCCAAAGAGAGTGATTTTCTGTTTTTAACGCCCAATTAGGTCCGTGATTCAACCGACGAATTCCAGATAATTCATTTTGCTAATTTCTTTCCTTTTTTATCCTAATATTCCGTCTACTAATAGAATCTCTTGTTTATCAAAATCAATTTTGATTGGTCTTCCATATGGAAGAACCATGCGCGGGGCAGTGTGGCCAAAGTTCAAATTAAACACTGTCGGTAGGTTATATTTTTTCGCTAACGCAGTGTATATTTCTTTGTATTCACGATAATACACTTCATCTTGCGGCTTTCCAATAATTAATCCTCGGATAGCACTAAAAACTCCTCTATCTTCTAATACCTCTAGCATACTTTTTAGTTTTTCTGGATTAGGTTTTTCTTCGCTGGTTTCAATAAAGGCTATCTTACCACTCCACTGCTCTCGAGTTGGGAAAATTTGATATTTTTCGTATACTTCTTTTTGATCTGGATATCGTCCACCAGTAATCATTTCAGCTAAACTTTCTAGACATCCGCCCAATAAATCACCCTGTACCACTCCTTCACCGTACAGATATTCATGCCCATGTTCTTCTTTTCGCTCTTTGCGCCACACCCCTAATTGAGATTTATCAAAAGAAGTCCTTGCCTCATACCAGACCGGACTAGACTCAATCACTATATTCTTCTCTGAATCAAAAAGTTTATTTAGCCAATCTTTAGTATATTTAAAAATTTCTGGACCAAGTTCGGCGACATCCGATAGTAATGATGGTGCGTAAAAAGTTGCAAGCCCCAATTGATAAAGCATTAAATGATTGTTAGTAGTATCCGAAAAGCCCAAAAATGGTTTTGGATGTTTCTTAATAATTTCGGCAAACTCATCATTCATCAAATACGGCAACGTCCTGAATGTATCGTCGCCACCAAGTGCGGACCAAATAATATCCACCTCTTCGTCCAGGAATGCTGACTTTAAATCCTCTGCCTTCTTTTCTGGATGTTTTTTTAAAAATTCCTCGCCCTTTAATGCGTTCGGCATATACTTAAATTTCAATCCAAACTCTCTAGGTAAGCGCTCTTCAATTAATTTAATTTCATGCTTTACGAATGGCTCCCCAAGCACTCCGCTTGACAGACAAATAATCCCGACCGTAGCACCATTTTTTATTTTTCCTGGATAAATCATATTATATCTCCTCCATCACTAATTTCTGTACGGCTTAAATGTCTCTTCTGTCATTCTTATCTTAAGCTTATAACATCCTGTTGTTTAATACAACAAAAAAGAACTCCGTATGGAGTTATTTAGGCGGCCTGACTAGTCGATATTTTTCTCTTTGAGAAAAATATCTGTTCCTCCTCGCTCGGAAAGAAAAAAGCCAGCTTTTTTCTTTCACTCACTTCGTCGTCCAGTCGAACTACGTTCTCGTCTAATCTAGGTACCAACTAAAAAAGTCTACCAGAGTAGACTTCTTTAGTTGGTGCACCTGTTTGCCCCTTGGGACGCATCGGGTGTAACAAAAAAGAACTCCATAAGGAGTTATTTTTTGGTGCACCTGACTAGACTCGAACTAGCACACCCGAAGGCACTACCACCTCAAGGTAGCGTGTATACCAATTTCACCACAGGTGCATATGTTTATTATAACATATTTTTTCGCTATGGGGAGAAAAATCTTGAAATTATTCCTACTATGGGGTGCGATTCTTAAAGGTCTTTTTAACGGACCAATTAATAATATCGTTAAAGCGGTCTTCACCCGAGACTAGATGTTGATCCGCCGAGAAGGCACGCACGTTTTTATTCATAAAATATGGCAAGCTTGATTGATAAAGCGCAATCGAAGGTACTTCGTCAAGCCAGATTTCGAGGAATTTACGATATTTGGCGTCGCGTAGTGAGGTATCAATCGTATTTCTAGCACTGAGAATCAAGTTTGAAACTGTGGCGTTCTTATAATTACTGAGATTATAGCCATTTTCAGTGGCTTCGGCCGAGTGATAATAAGGCACCACATCCGGATCGGCACCCATGGCAATTTCGTAAATCAAAATGTCATAATTGCGTGGACGAAGGACATTAAGCGTGAAATCCTGAGAAGCTTCGTAGGCCGCAACTTGGTTTGGTACACCAAGAGTTTTTAGCTGTTCACCGAGACGATTAGCGATTTCTTCCATATATTTATCACCCTTAACCGTAACGATGCGGAGATCGGTGCCAAAATACTCTGGTTTATTGGCCTTAAAATTATCCAGCTTAGATTTAGCTTCGGTAACATTGGTAATAGCGGCCTCTGGGAAAGACAAGGTCTTGGCTTGCTGTTCAGTGATCGGGAATTTGAGGGCCTGTTCGCCGTTTAGACCGGATAAGAGATTACCGTAATTCAAGCCCTGACGGAGTGCTTGGCGGAAGGCCTTATCTTGAAGGGCGGTATTGGAAGTGGAAGTAGTGTTAAGGAAGGCAAAGACACCATAATTAACGGTGGTTTGTTGCTCCTTGAGGCTTTTTTCATTGAGAAGCTCCGTAGTGTAACGAGACGGAAGGCTGCCGGTGGCAGTAATGGAGCCGGACTTCAGAGAAGCTTTGATCGCGTCAGTGGTTAAGAAAGCATGAATGGAAAAGCTATCGAGTAGGGTCTTTCCCTTGTAGTAATTCGGATTTCGATTCAAATAGACTACTTTTTCACCTTCGTTACCAATAGTTTGGGTGGCCTTAAAAACGAACGGGCCCGAAGAAATTGGCTTAGTAAACATTTTATGCTCATTCAACTGCTCCGGCTTCACGTCCTTCAAAGTATGGGCGGGAAGGATTGGGAAATTCAAATTACTTTCAAAAAAAGCATTAGTATTTTCAAGCTTAAAAACTAGTGAACCGTCTTCGGATTGACGCACGGTGACACCGTTTAATTTATTACTGAAGTTCGATTTTAGAGAAGCGCTCTTAATCGTATTAACTGTATAGAGTATATCTTCAGTAGTAAGATCGTCGCCGTCAGACCATTTCAAATTCTGGCGCAGGCGCACCGTCCACTCATCGCCAGTAGCATTACTAGTAATAGTTTCAGCCAGACCCGCACCAGTATGGCCAGAATAATCAATCTCGGCGAGACGAGCAAACATCAGACGAGAAAGAGCTTCCTCTGAGAAGGTAGTGGCAAAAAGTGGGTTCATAGAGTTAATTTTACCCAACGTACCTTCGGTAAAATTACCGCCACTAGTATAGGTTTCAACCGCGTAGGATTCTGAGTACCAAACTGACTGCACGGTGGAAAAAAGCAGAATAGCTAGAACCAAAAGCACCCATTCCAAGACAAAGAGGCGGACATTTTTGACATGCGAAATATGACCAATCAAGTTTTCCTTGACGTGCTCTTTACTATTTTCGCTGATTTTGCGACCAAAGAGCGTAATTTTTTTGGAAATTTTTTGACTACGTTTTTTGAGGGTCTTATTCATAATTTAACTAATGGTAGGTAGCAAAAGCATACCTAAGATTGAGGCGACGAACATCACGACCAACACCACAGTGGCATTAAAGAGGGATTTTTCGAGACCTCGACGGGTGGTATATAATTCACCACTTGCACCAAAGCCCGCACCAAGAGAGGCGCCGCGTTGTTGCAATAAAATAAGGAGCATGGCGAGAACGGCCGAGATAAGACTTACACTTTCGAGGATACTTCCAATATTCATAATTTAATTATAGTCTGGAATGACGAAATTAACAAGACTTGTCAGGACACTCATGAGCAACCATGACCAGACTAGCTGAATACCAGAGATAGAAATATGTGGAACCAAGTGTACGACCAACCACAACATTGCAATGTTGAGCACCAGGTTAAAAATTCCCATAGTGAGTAAAATCAGAGGTAGTGCGAAAATAGTTAAAATTGGCTTCACAATAGTCTGAACCACAGAAAGGACGAGGCCAGCGGTGACGAAGACCCCAAAAGTATCGACTTCTCGATCAACACGACCAAAAAGTTTGACACAAATCCACATCAAGAACGAGGAAACGATCCAACGCAGGATGAAAAATTTAATTTGCTTTTTTATCATAAGCCTATTGTAGCACGATTTGACCTAGATTTATTTGAACATGCGCTTATTACGCAACTGACGATGAAAAGTAATGGCAAAACGATGCGCTTCTTCGTCGATCCGTGCGATAAGCTTAGCGAGATGTGATTCATTAGAAAACATCTGACTAGAGAAGCTAATAATTTCCTGATTGACGTGCGGAATAATTAGATTAACATCAGCATTTCTAGTGTGGTCACCGGATTTATTACGTCCGATCGCAGGAATTTTAGCCTCAATTAACAGAGGTAAAACTGCCCGAAGCTGCAAATCGGAGCCATCCAAGATAATCAGGTCGGGATATTCCCATTCCGGATGTTTAAGGCGGCGCGTCACCACCTCACGCATGCTAGCGGTATCATCATTTTTACTGCTACGAATCTTAAATTTACGATAATCGGCACGACTAGCTACCCCATTTTTAAAAACCACCATACTAGCCACGGTGTCGGAGCCAGAAATATGCGAAATGTCATAGCCTTCAATGCGACGGGGTACCGACTCGAGATTAAGGAGCTTTTGTAGTTGTAATAATGCTTGATCAGAGGATAAATCGAGAAATTCCTTGTCGGAAAAAATAATTTTACGCTTCAAGCCTTTCAGGCCAAAATATTCATCACGGAGTTTAGCGGCCATCTCAAATTCACCAAGCGAGGCGTGACGGTGCATGTCGCGCTCAATTTCTGTGAGCAGGTTGTCGCGGTCGCCGTTCAGATAACGGATGAGGCGACGGAGCTCAGTTTTGTAGGCTTTTTCGGTGGTTTTGCCAATCTCAATACCTGGCGTGAGGCCGAGATCGGTGTCGAGGGTTTTCTTGCCGTTATAAGGTTTGTCATAGTAAGGGAAGATTTTACGAAGTACCCTTAGGGCCTTAATAATCGTAGTTTTGGCGTAAAACGGGCCGATATAGGTCGCCTTATCATCTAAGGGATTTCGCGTAATCGAGACATCTGGGACCGGCTGGTCCATATTGATTCGCACGTAACTGACAGTTTTATCGTCACGAAGTAAAATATTCCACTTCGGCATATAGCGCTTAATCATTTCCGACTCGAGGAAGAGCGCATCTATCTCTGTATCGACGATCAGCCAATCGGTGTCATAAATTTCCGCCACTAAGGCTTCAGTTTTGGGGTCTTTTTCGGTGTTTTGGAAGTATTGACGAACCCGATTCTTTAAGACCGCCGCCTTGCCCACATAAATCACTTCCCCTTCGCGGTTTTTATGAAAATACACCCCAGGGCTACTGGGGAGTGTTTTCAGTTTAGCTTTGAGTTCCGCCGAAATCATTATTTTAATTATAAAATATTTCTGATTTTTTACAAAATTCGCATCTGGGTTGACATCTCAAAGTGATGCACTTGAGGGGTTAGAGTAGGACACCCGGGTCGACATCTCAGACCGTGATGCTTTTAGCTTATTAGATAAGATTAGCGTCTTTTAAGAGTTTTTCGGCATCGGTGGTACCCTGAAGTGGATTCTGGAGTGGGGTCTTTTTCATGATTTCCTCGAATTGATCGAGTTTCAGAATCTTGCTTAGGCTATTAAAGATTGGCGTGGACTCAGCTGGGGTTTTAATTTCCTTTTTCTTAGAATCTTTGAAACGTACCACGGCGTGAGTTTGGTCAAGCTCTTTAAGATTATTTTGGTTAGGGGTGGCAAAGATTAGACCCTTGATATCGCCCGTAAAAGTATCGATACCCACGACAGCATTAGCCGTGCTCTTAATTTCTTGGACATATTTGTCGTAATCCTTGATGGTTTTATCCTTCAAAACACCCTGCTCTTCCTCTTCATAAGAGTTTGGAGCAAGAGAATAGGCGTTCGAAAGACACTTAGAAATTTCGGTATTTTGGGAGGCTTTATTAGCGGCCTCGAGAAAACGGCTAAGCTTATTATCGTTAAAAGTAATGCGATAAAGCTTACCGAGATCACCCGAAAGCTTGGCATAGCTAACAGACTCTTCGCTACTTAACTCAGTGAAATTGGCAAATTGATTGTCGCGGTAAAGCTTAGCCATGAGGTCAGATTGCTGATCGAGAGTCTTACCGATATTTTGAGTCACACAAGAAAGAGTCCCAGCAATACCGTTCTGTAAAACTTTTGGTAAGGTAAAGCCTAGCGCACCACTAAATCCTGCGATTACTTCCTCAGCATCGATACGCTGCCATTTGTTTTCAATTTCCATGGCAAAGTCATCGAGCGATTTTTGCATTTCTGAGTTAATTTCTTTTCCTGAACCCTTCAGTACAGCGGTCAAACTATCCTTTAGATGATCGAGTTTAAGGTAAATTTTGCCATCTTGGGCCAAAATCCCCTCGAGGCCGAGCAGGATTGGCGAATTATCGCCCTTCATGGTGAAATTTAGAGTGGCGTGGACGGCGGCAGAATTTTCTGTACTACCGCGACTAAGGCTAACGCGAAGATCAGCCTGCTGAATTTGACTTTCACCCTTGGTATTTAGAGAGTCACCGGTAACAAATTGCTGAAATTCAATATCGGAACCACTAACTTTGTGGAAGATTTTAGAAAAAGTACTGGCACTAACGTTTGCGAAGAAGAAAAAGTAAACAAAGAGCGCGATACCGGCAGCGACAAGGGCGGCAAGAAGATGGAGGAAGATTTTTTGAGCTTTGGTTTTCTCTTTTTTGGCCGGAGCTTCAGCTTCGGTATTAGCTTCGGTATTTTCGGAAGCGGAATCAGAAATAGATTCGTGAGTGGAATCGGAAGCAGAGTCAGACGCGGAATCTGGAACAAACTCGGAAGCGGAGAAAGCGGAACTAGAACTGGTGGTTACAGTAGTATCTTCGGTCGACTCCTCGTAATCGTTTTCTTTTAGAACCTCGTCGAGAATATGGTCTTTATTTTCTGTAATTTCGGCGGCCAAAATTGGATTTTCTTCTGATTCTTCAGAGATAGAATCGGCCATATTATTAATCAAATCATCCGATAAAACACTGGAACTTTCGGTTTTTGAAATTTCAGTGTCTACACTTTGTGTTTTAGCTGGCTCTGACGTCTGAGCGTTAAAATGCACACTATTGGCACTTACACCAGTTTCCTTGTTTTGATTTTTTGGGCCTGTTTCAATCGGATTGACCTCGAGGTCAAAATCGAATTTATCCGCCATGTTTCCCTTTCTCATGATTAAGTTTGCTCAAATATTCCTCTATATTTTAGCATAAGTTTAATCAGAATAAGACAAGAAAAATCCCTCAAACAAAAAATCTCCACCCGAAGGAGAGATTTTTTAAGAACCTATCGATTAGGCGACAGATTTTTTGCGATTGAGATTCAAACAAACGAGGTAAACGGCCACACCAGCGAGAATAGCGGTGAAGACGAGGTCTTCTGGACCAGTACTTGGAAGGTCTGAAGCGGCCTTAGTAGTGCTATTAGTAGTACTATTGGCGGTGTTTGACGTAGCGGTAGATTTATTGTTTTGGTACTGATCAGCTGGAGAAGCGGCAGAAATCTTATTGGTTTGACCTTGATTGTTGGTCTTTTCAGATGACTTAGCTTCAGATTTGGCTTCAGGCTTGGCCTCAGTTTTATTTTCGGCCTTAGTCTCGGTCTTATTAGTTTTTTCTTCCTTAGACTCTTCGGTAGCCGCGATTTCTTGTTGGCGGGACTTTTCAGCAGATTTAATAGCTGAAGTGATGATCCAAGCACCAAAAACCACTACGATAAGAGCGATGATGGTGGCGAAAACGATAATACGAAAACGTTTTGCGCGGTTAGGTTGATTAGTTTGCATGATAATCTCCAATTAACTCTATGATTTATATCAATTTGACTCATTATACCACTTTTTATGTTTTTTGTAAATAGCTTAACCGTAATTATTACGATTTTGCAAAAAATTCTTATGGTTATCCCGAGGATTTTTATAGTTAGTGACGCAGAAAAAATCCCTGGCTAGAGCCAGAGATTTTTCAGTAAAGCTTACTCCTTGTAATACCCTTCCTGATCGCCTGGGTTTGGACCAGGCATAGTATGTACCTTGGATGGATCGATACCATACTCTGCCCAATTAATCATGTGATCGCGAAGAATTTGGATTGGTACGTTTTTACCTAGTTCAGATTTTAACCAATCACCAATCTGAGGCTTGGTCGCGCCATGACGCAGAAACCAGTTCATGATAGTTTTCACATGGTCAACCGTAAGACAAAAATAATTATCCACATAGAGCAGTATGCGTTTCTTATTCAGTAAATCTGCAACCGGTACACCCGCTTGAATTAATTTCTCGATATTCTTCCAGCCATCATTAATCAAAAATTGACCAAGTAATAAATCCAATGAAGCACCACGCTGAACGAACAAGGCGGCATTTTCGGTAACAAATTCTGAACCATGATAAATATCCGAGTAATCTTCCTGGCCAAAAACCGTCATCAGCTTATTAATGTCAATGGAAATTCCCTGTTTCGTCAGTTCATCGTAATTCTCCCAAAGAAGCTCTTTCGATAAGATTTTGGAAATATCACGGCCATAAAGTTCGCCATTCAGAAAAGATTTAAGAATCACAATTAATGCGATTAAAGTATTTTTCTGATGCTTTCTGGTCGAAATTCGACCGAACACTTCAGCCAGCTCCACCGTTAGCGTCTCCTCAACGGAGCGACTTTTGCCATCAGTTGTAGTTTTCCTATTCAAGTTTTTCATGTCCCCTCCTTATGAAGTCAAACTTTACCTTTTAAGGTACCCAATATTTTGCACTTAAGTAAAAACTTAATGGGGTTATTATACTCTATCTGGGGAATTTTGTCATCAGGGGTGGAACAGATAGAGGATGTTGGTCGTAATCAAAGCCTAAAAATCCGATAGTTTTTGGGGTAGTTTTCAGGGTAGTTTTAAAATGCTAATGCTATAATAAAACTATGGAAAATATCACAATCAAAGAAATTCACGCAAGGCAAATTCTCGACAGCCGCGGCAATCCGACGGTAGAAGCTGACGTCTTTTTATCTGACGGTAGTGCAGGTCGGGCGATGGTGCCATCCGGCGCATCGACTGGTAGCGGCGAGGCATTAGAGCTGCGTGACGGGGATAAAAATTTTTACGACGGCAAGGGTGTCATGCAGGCCGTACGCAATGTTAATACTAAAATAAGTAGCCTGCTCGTAGGTAAACATGTCGACCAACGTGAAATTGATCAACTAATGATTCAGCTCGACGGCACGGAAAATAAATCGAATCTTGGCGCCAATGCGATTCTAGCGGTTTCCTTAGCCCTAGCGAAAGCTTCGGCACGCGCGATGAAAATGCCATTTTATGAATATGTGGCAAAAATTTCTGGCACCTCTGACCGAATGTCTTTACCGATGCCAATGATGAACGTGATGAACGGGGGTGCACACGCGGATTGGTGTACGGATTTTCAGGAATATATGCTAATGCCAATCGCGGCGACCAATATCAACGAAGCGATTCGCATGGGCGCGGAAACTTTTCACGCTCTAAAGAAGGTTTTGAAAGAAAAAAATTATGTGACTACCGTAGGTGACGAGGGTGGTTATGCGCCAAAAGTTTTCGGCGGCAATAACGAACCTTTGGAACTAATTTGTGAAGCGATTGAGCGGGCAAATTATGTAGTGGGCAAAGATATAGCCATTGCCATGGATATTGCTTCCTCGGAATTTTATGAAGATGGTGGCTATAAATTAAAGACCTCTGGCGAAACCAAGACCAGCGCCGAGATGATTGACTGGTATGAGGGGTTACTAGAAAAATATCCGATTGTTTCCATCGAGGACGGCCTGGCGGAAAATGACTGGGAAGGCTGGAAAGTTCTTACCGAGCGCCTCGGCAATAAATTACAATTAGTCGGCGATGACCTCTTCGTGACTAATGTAAAGCTACTACAAAAAGGTATCGACGAAAAAGTAGGGAACGCGATTTTGATTAAACCAAACCAGATTGGTTCACTTTCGGAAACCATTGACGCGGTGGTTTTGGCGCAAAAATCTGGCTATCACACGATTATGTCGCACCGCTCGGGCGAAACCGAAGATAGTGCCATCGCACACCTCGCGGTCGGACTTGGTACGGGTCAAATTAAGACTGGTTCCCTCTCACGTTCGGAACGCATCGCAAAATACAACGAATTAATGCGAATTGCGGAAGCTAATCCAGAATTAGTTTTGAAAAATCCATTCGCGGAAAACTAAAAAACAGTGGGGTTCTAAGAGAGCTTAATTTCGATCTAGATCATAAGAATAAGACTCTAGGAGAATCTAAGATTCCTGGACTAGATAACAAATCAAAAAATAGGTGCGAGATGGCACCTATTTTTAGTTTTTATTTTCATGGATTATTTAATTAATTCACGGAATTCTGCTTCAGAGATGATCTTAATACCAAGCTTTTCGGCTTTGGTGACTTTCGAAGCACCTGGCTTAGCGCCGGCAATTAAGGCGGTAGTATTTTTGGTCACAGAACTGGTGACCGTAGCGCCTTTTTCGCGTAATAAATCTTCCGCTTCTTCACGCCCCATATCAGTAAGTGTTCCGGTGACGACAAAACTTTGACCCTTAAGAGGAGCGTTATCGTGATTAACATAGATTGGATTTACACCGAGCGCCTTAAAATCATCAAGCTGTTTCAAATTATCTTCATCGGCAAAATAGGCCAAAATTGATTCAGAAACCGTGAGGCCGATATCTGGGATTTTTAGCAGCTCTTCCTCGGTGGCATCGCACAATGCTTCAAGCGACTGAAAAGCATCGGCCAGAGCAACCGCGGTCTGTGCGCCGACATGTCGAATGCCGAGCGCGGTAATAAATTTGGCGAGCGGCGCCTGTTTGGTTCCCTCGATGGCATTCAGTAATTTAGTGGCTGAAAGTTCACCGAAACGTTCGAGTTTAATCAAGTCCGATTTTTGCAAACGATAGAGGTCGACTAGGCTTTTTAGGAGACCAGCATCGACCAATAAATTAACATTTTTCTCACCTAGCCCCTCGATATTTAACGCCTGCTTGCTGGCAAAATATTCAAGATTACGACGCAAAATAAAATCCGAATCCTGTCCTTTCACGCGATAAACCACTTCCCCTTCTGGGCGTTCGAATTCAAGCTCCGGATATTGATTTTTCAGAGCTTCTTCATAATCAAAAGGCTCAGTATTATCAGGGCGAAGCGTGAGTAAGACTTCCTTAATTTTGGGAATAATATCACCAGCTTTATAGACAATCACGGTGTCGCCGATACGAATATCGAGCTTTTCAATCTCATCAGAATTATGTAAGGTGGCGTGGCGCACGGTACTGCCGGCAATTTCTACTGGATCTAAGATGGCCACCGGAGTCGCCGCACCAGTACGACCGATTGAAATCACAATATCGCGCACCTTCGAGGTGGATTCTTCGGCAGGGTACTTAAAAGCCACAGCAGCACGAGGAGTTTTACCGACGATGCCAAGTTCAGAATATATCTTGCGATCATTGATCTTAATCACCATGCCGTCAGTATTAAAGAGAAAATTACCGCGCACCTGACCAAGGCGTTCGATTTCAGCAAAAACTTGATTGAGATGCGTGAAAACATGGTCCTGGCCGGAAGTTTGAAAACCGATTTGACGTAAAAACTCATAAGCTTCCTGATGGGTCGGAAGATCCGGCGTGACTAGATCGTAGGCCATGAAGCGTAGTGGGCGACTAGCGGCAATGCGAGGGTCGAGCTGGCGAATAGTGCCGGCGGCGAGATTACGCGGATTAGCAAAAGGCTTCTCTCCGAGTTTAGTCTGCATCTGATTGAGTTTTTCAAAATCTTGCTTAAAAATAATTACTTCGCCGCGCACCTCGAGATGCTCAGGTGGATTCTCGAGATTTAATTTGAGGGGGATGTTTTGAATGGTTTTCACATTCATCGTGACATCTTCGCCCACTAGACCATCACCACGCGTAACCGCCTGCTTAAAAATGCCGTTTTCATAATGTAAGGACATGGCCAGGCCGTCCATTTTAATATCGGTGAAAAAGGTAAATTCGGTGCCTCGATCAACTAACTTATAATTTCTGGCTACCCAATCACGAATTTCGGATTCAGAAAAAACATCGGCGAGAGAAATCATACGGGAAGCGTGCGTGACTTTTTGGAATTTATCGAGAGGTTTACCAGCGACGCGTTGAGTTGGTGAATCAGGAGTAATAAATTCTGGATACTGTTCTTCCAATTGGCTAAGCTCATGTTTCAAAGAGTCGGCGGCGGCTTCCGACATAATCGACTCGTCTAAGACGTGGTAATGATAGCGATAATCATTGATTAAGGTCTTTAGTTTTTCAATGCGAGCCTTGGCGGCAGTTTTTTCATTATTCATTTTAGAGTTCCAGTTTAGCATCATCATTATAATCGAGAAGGGCGCGATAAAATAGGTAGAAATAAATCGAAAGATAGATGAAGATAAAGACGGTGATCGTAAGTTGGATAATGGCCACAAACGGAATTTTACTATCGGCCAGCCAGGCGAATTGGGCTTTCAGGATGCCATCGAGGATAATAGCCGGCATGAGCAATAATAGGTAAAGTAGAGCCACGATAATCACCAAGTAAAAAACCCGAATCAAGAAACGCAGGCGGCGCCCCATAATAAGATTTTTCGCCATCCGCACAGCAGTTAAAGGATATAGTCCTGGCGCCGAAACCACGATAATCGCAAAGAAGCTACTAGATAACAGATAGAGACTGAGCGTAATCATCAGTGCGGCAAACATAAAGAAAAGCAAGGCATAGAATGGCGTAGAGAGAAATTCGGTGGTGAGAGCAACTTGAAAAACAATAATAGTAAGCATGATTGGTATGGCCTCAAGAAAGATAATTAGCCCAACCACCAGAGTCGAAACCAGAGGAGACAAGGCGCTGTAAAACCCGTCGCGCATCTTAATTTCCTGGTGACCAGCAAGGAGGTGGCGCGCCAAATAGATAGTGACTAACCAGATAATAGTAAATAGAAGCACCGCGATGACGACCTGCGCATCATTCATGGTGGTGAGACCACCAGTGGAAATAATACCTAGCAAAGTGAGTCCCGCTTTACCGACGGTACCGATTTTACCATCCGCCACATCCTTATTAGTTTGCTCGACGTTTGCCTTGACGTCGGCAAGGGTGTTTTCCGACATGGCGCCAATGAGAAAAATATAGAGGCCGACAAAAATTAAAAGCAGTGGTAGAAAGATTTTCCAGAATTTGAAAAACATTTTAAAGGCAGCACTAGCTTGACTGGTTAAACTCGGGAGCTCGGTTTTACGCTGATAATCTTCGTAATAGGAACGCTTAAAGGAGCGATGAAGCCGCACTTCATCCTGCTTCTTGATTAGCTGTTTCTTTTCGCGCGCGAGTTGCTTTTTTTGTTTTTGCTCCTGTTTTTGAAGTTTTTTCTGCTGCCTTTCAGCTTGGCGTTGCGCCTGCTTTGAAACCAGATTTTTTTCGTCAGAGACCGACTCGGATGCTACTGATTTAATTTTAGATTTTTTCATTAAATATTATCCTTCGCGCGTTCGAGGCGTTCGATGCGTTTTTCAATTGGTGGGTGGGTGCGGAAAAGCGAATTGGTGCGACGCTTTTTGAGTGGATTATTGATAAACATCGCCTCAGTGGCGGTATTTTGACGACGCATTGGTTGACCATGTTCATCCAGTTTCTTCAGAGCGTTAATCAAACCATCTGGGTAATGGGTAATTTCGGCGGCCGACATATCGGCAAGATATTCACGTTCACGCGAAATCGCCATCTGCGCAATCGTGGCGACTAGGGGTGCCAAAATCGAAGTAAAAAGCAGTGCAATTACACCGACTGGGCTGTCTTGTTCATCGCGGCGATTAGTATAAGAAATCATGCGAAGACCGATATCGGCAATGTAGCCCACCACGCTAACCAGAGCAAAAGCCACCAAAGAAACGCGAATATCGTAATTCTTGATATGAGAAATTTCGTGAGCTAGCACCCCAGTGAGCTCGTCCTTGTCCATAATATTAAGGAGGCCGGTAGTCACGGCAACCTTGGCATGCGCTGGATCGAGGCCAGTAGCAAAGGCATTCGGCGCGGGATCATCAATCACATAAATTTCTGGCATCGGCAGACCCGTGGTGATTGTGAGATTTTCCACAATATTATAAAGAGAACGGTAATCTTTTTTAGCGATAGGATGAGCGCCAGTCATCGCCATAGCCATACTAGATGACAAAAAGACCATGATACTGGCATAAATAATGGCAGAAATTAAAGTTAAAATAAAAATACTGCTATCGCCGTAAACAGCCGCAAAAAGCGCCCCGATAAAACCAATAAAACCGACGAAGCCGGCAAGTATCAAAACGGTATTTCTTTTGTTGGCTGCAATTTGAGAATACATATTCCCTTTCTGACAATATCCAGTGGGTCGCCCCACTGGATATTAATTTTGTCGTATTAGTTGATTAGAAAGAAACTTTTGGAGCTTCTTGAATCTTGGCATTTTCCTCTTCGGAAACGTTGTAGAATTCACGAGCTTTGTAACCAAACATGCCAGCGAAGATATTAGCTGGGAAGCGCACGATAAATTCGTTATATTGGCGAACCGCACCGTTGTAATAGCGGCGAGAAGCTTGAATCTTATCTTCGGTATCTTCGAGCTGATCTTGCAAACGGATGAAGTTTTCGTTAGCCTTTAATTCTGGGTAACTTTCGGCAAGTGCGAAGATGTGGCTGAGGGCTGATTTCATTTCTTTTTCAGCGCCAGCAACTTCAGCTGGGGTAGAAGCGGTGAGGACGCTGGAACGAGCCTTCACGACAGCTTCGAGAGTTTCACTTTCGTGTTTGGTATAGCCCTTAACTGTTTCGATAAGGTTTGGGATGAGGTCAGCGCGGCGCTTCAATTGGACGAGAATGTCTGAGAAAGCATTATCGACGCGAACCTTGACTGTAACTACGTGGTTGTAAACAAAAATTGCATAGAGAGCAACTAGGATTACAACTGCGATGACACCGATTAAAATCATTTGTAGTGTGTTCATTTTACTCCTTGTTAATACTTTAATTATATCAGAAATTGAGAAAGTGGTAAGCTTTTTAAGCACAAAATATCCCCACTAAAAGGGGGGTTTTAGTGGGGATAAATTGGTGCGAGCTAAGAGACTCTAACTCTCGACCTCTTCCTTGGCAAGGAAGCGCTCTAAACAACTGAGCTAAGCTCGCATACTGTTTTAATTTTACCGAAATCTGACATAAAGTCAAGTATTTAGGAAAAATTTGCTAACACAGACCATGATATTATTTTGAAAACTTATACAACCCTATTTTCACAGAAGCTTTTGTTTGGCATTTTCTTCTTAAAGTAATATAATAACGGAATAAATGATTCGTCCACCGAATTGGCGTCGTTATGGCGATACTTTCCAGATGAGTAATCTGCTGGATAGGGGACGTTTCGAACAAAATAGCGCTTAGGCGCTTTTTTGATTATTCCAGATTTTTACCAGAGGGCATAATATATTTTTAAATAAACAATGACCGCGTTTTTTGAGGTCATCTTGTTGGTGCCCGAAATGGGACTTGAACCCATATGGATTTCTCCATTCGATTTTAAGTCGAACGCGTATACCAATTCCGCCATTCGGGCTTAGAGATATTATACTACCAAAGCAGTGGCTTTTTCTAAAAAATTACCGCATCTACTTCGATAAATTGGAGGCACCGACCGGAATTGAACCGGTGTACACGGTTTTGCAGACCGCTGCGTAACCACTCCGCCACAGTGCCATAGAGATATTTTAGCATAGACTAATAAAAAATACACCAAACTCCCGAGGTGTATTTTATTTACAATATAGACATTAACTTCACACTCAACCTCCGAGGTGTTTTGTCTTCGAATTCAGACGTCTCTCAACTTCGCCCGAATTCTTATTTCTATGATATCATGCTTTTGCTTGTCGTCAACATTGACTTTTGAGATTTTTAATGTTTTTAGCATTGACATTTTAGAGTTGCAAAAATGGTATTTTATATTTTAATTTAGGTTAACTTGTGGGATTTTGTTGTTCGGTTTTCTGTATTCGTGTTCGGTTTTAGAATTTTGTTCGGTTTTACCTCTGTTATTTGTTATGTGTTTTTAGAAAAATAATACGCGCCTTTATTTTAATCTAGTTTTTAGTTTTAGTTTTTTATGCAAAAATAGCCGGCGGAGCGACTATTTTTTGAAGTTTTTAATTCAGTTTGATTTTTAATTTAATTCGTAGACTTTTTGTTCACCAGTGGTGAGATTTTTGACTTGATAGGTTCGATCCCTGACTTCGTTTTCGCCGATAATGATGACATTTTCAGCAACCTTGGAAGCGTATTTAATTTTGTCACCAAGTTTTTTATCAAGTAGACAGAGGTCCACGCTGGCGCCTTGATTAATCAAATGTGCGACTACTTGGTAGGCGTAGACGATTTCTGCGTCTGAGATGGGAACCACGCAGTACTCAACCGGAGCGGACTGATAAGCTTCGAGAAGATTATTGACCGAAAGACAATAGAAAAGACGAGTGAGACCAATAGAGATGCCGACACCTGGGAACTTTTCCTCGATATAATTCGAGGCGAGATTATCATAGCGGCCACCAGAACAGATAGAACCAAGATTCTTATATTCTGGGATCAGAGTTTCAAAGACCGTACCAGTATAATAATCGAGGCCACGGATAATCAACATATCAGTAATTACCGACCGACCAATTCCCTGAGCTTCGAGGAGATCTAGCACTAAGAGTAGTTCACTTACACCCGTAGTGAAAGTTTCATTCTCGATGCTGAGCGCGGCTAATTTTTCGGCCACTTCAGTACGCGGACCACGAATTTGAACGAATTGCAATAAAGTTTGAACTTTGGATTCGTCAGCGACTTGCTCACGTAGTTTGGTCTCGGTAACCTCGGCCGGAACTTTTTCGGCGTGATCGATAATGCCGTAGATTTCGGAACTTTTTTCCGTGAGAGTGAGAGCTTCGAGAAGACCAGCTAGGATTTTACGATTCGAAAGACGTACTAAAATCGGCGTCTTCACGAATTGCGAAAGTGCATGAAAGGCGGTAGCTACAACTTCGGCGTCGTAACCGATTGGCAAAGTATTGCGACCAATAATATCGGCGTCCATTTGATAAAATTCGCGAAAGCGACCTTTTTGCGCACGCTCACCACGAAAATTGCGACCGAATTGTGAGACACGGAATGGAAAAGCTAGATCATTTTGGTGTTCAACCACGTAACGCGCCAGTGGCACCGTGTGATCAAAGCGTAAGGCCTGATCGGCGTCGTCAGAAGTTTCGGCAGTTTTTACTACTTTATAAATTTGCTTCTCAGTATCACCGCCCGCCTTAGCAAGGAGAATTTCCGTACGGTCAATCATTGGAGTTTCGATATGATTGAAGCCGTGGAGATGATAAACCTGCATAATTTGCGATTTTATTTGATCAAAAATGGCCTGCTCACGAGGTAAAAGCTCTTGCATGCCAGAAATTGGGGCAGTATTTATCTTTTTCATACTTTAATTATACCACGCACTATGCTATAATTTGGGGAAGTGGTTCTGTAGCTCAGTTGGTAGAGCAGAGGCCTGAAGAGCCTTGTGTCACTGGTTCAAGTCCAGTCGGAACCACCATTTTTTGTGCCCACGCGTTATAATATTTTTAATGATCAGAAAAAATAATCGAGGTAAAATTATAATACCAGGCGGACGAAAGCCCTGGCCACATGAACTTAGAGTTGCCAATATTTTAGCTATGGCTGGACATAATATTGAATTTTTACCTGAATCAAATATTAATACGGCGGACTTTTTATTAGATGGAATAGCCTATGAGTTAAAGTCTCCTTTTACCAATAAGTCAGATAAGTTGGAGCGTAATATTAAGCGTGCATTAAAACAGTCTAAAAATGTTATTCTAGACTCATCTAGAATAAAGGGTCTTAGGGATGACAAGCTTAGATGTTTTTTAATAAAAAAGGCTCAGGAACAAAAACAAATTAATAATCTTATTTTTATTACCAGACACGGCCAAATTATTGACATAACTTCTTTAATTTGATATCATAAAGACAATGAAGTTCCAGCACGGGGCAGTATGCTCCTACCGCAGGAACTTCCTTTTTATATACAAAAAATACTCATATTTTACAGAATCATCATATAAACTGTAAAATAGTATTAATATAATGATTATGAATGTAAATAATATTCTAGACTACCTCAAGGAAAATCAAAAACGAATCTCAAAAACTACTGAGATTACCGAGCTGGACGAGCTGGGTTTTTCGCGGATTTCTTATTTGCCATTTCATAAAATCAAAAAACAGCTTAATCTAACTAAACGAAATTTTAAACTCTCCGAAATTGCCGAAGCGATGAAGGGACTAAAAACTTCCGACTTTGCTTGGCCAGACGACGAGAAATTCGTTCAGCTACTGGGAGAAAGTCCACGCTTTCAGAATTTGAAAGTGGGATTTTTTGTGAGAAAAAATAATAAGCGGCTCGAAAAACAATTTTCGGCGGTGACGATTCAGATTAATTTCTTCACCATGTATGTTTCATTTTTCGGCACGGATGGGACGCTCTTCGGCTGGAAAGAAGATTTTAACATGTCGTTTCTGCCAGAGATTCCAGCTCAAAAAGAGGCACTAGAATACTTAAAAAATATTTCGCGTCGCTATTTTTACAAAAATTTTTACCTGGGTGGACATTCGAAGGGTGGTAATTTATCGATTTATTCGGCGATTATGGCGCCAGATCGACTGCAAAAAAGAATTTTGAAGGTTTTAAATTACGATGGTCCTGGACTAAGAGAGGAGCTACTTAATAAGGATACTGGCGCGATTAGGGTTTTACCAAAAATCGTAAGCTATATTCCAGAAGGTTCAGTGATTGGGCGACTTTTAGCTCATAAAGAAAAGGTGGTGGTAGTCAAAAGCCAGGCAAAAAATCTCTATCAGCATGATATTTACACCTGGGAAATTAAAGATGATCATTTCTGTCGCGCCAAAAATACAAAATTGAGCGACACTCTGAACAAGACCGTGGATGACTTTCTAGCCTCTGCCTCGCCAGAAGAATTAAGGTTTTTTGTGGATGGAATTTTTGAAGTTTTCGAAAAATCCGACGTAGAAGAGCCGGTGAGCTTGATGCGGAATTGGCAAAAATATGCGCCAAAACTCATGAAGAACTACCGAGAACTGCCAAAAGAGCGTCGCCAGAAAATTAACGAAGTTTGGCTTCTTTTCGGCAACTCCCTAGTGAAGAATTATTTCGCGGAAAACGAAATTTTGAAGAAGGCACGTCAAATTCTAGGAGGCAAGAATGCCTAGTCGTAACCACTTGCTTGACCAGCATTTTTTGAAAAATGTTCGATTAGCTCTAATGTTAATCGGCCACAGTAATCTGAAGCGCCGTGACACGGTGGTGGAAATTGGGGCAGGAAGTGGCGTGATTACCGCGGCACTAGCGAAAAAATGTGGCGAGGTTTTAGCTATCGAAAAGGATCCGGAGACTTTCAAGAAATTACAAAATAATCTGAAGCAACAAAATCTCGAGAACGTGAAGTTAGTGCAGAGAGATTTTCGAGAAGTGAATTTCGATTTCACAAATTATAAGGTCTTTTCTAATCCGCCTTTTTCCCTGTCGGCGGAAGTTTTTTATAAACTTCTAAACCTCGAGAATCAAAACGGACAAATTATCGAAAAAGGCTTAAAAAATCCGCCAAGAGCCATTTACTTGATATTACAAAAACAATTAGCTTTGAAATTAATCCTCTCTGACCGGCATTACACGAGTCAATTGGGGTATATTTTGAATAAATATTACACGACAAAAATTCGCTATCCACTGAGATCAACAGATTTTACACCGCCACCGAAGGTGCCGATTGTCTTATTCGAGGCCAAAATCAGGCCAGAATATGAAGCAGAGTTTTTTGGCGAAAAATAGACCACATAATGTTAGACTGGCGAACCTTGGTGGATAATTAAATACATAACAAAAGATAGCTCTTAATAAATGCCGTCACAAATAAAAAGAGACCCGAAGGTCTCTTTTTATTTTACCTCTTTTTATTTTAGAGATCTGAAATTTTGACGCGAGTTTGAGCCATAGTGTCGCGATCACGAACCGTCACGGTATCATCTTCAAGGGTATCAAAATCGATAACCACACATTTTGGCGTACCGATTTCATCTTGCTTATGATAACGCTTACCAATGTTACCGGAATCATCCCAAGTGACATTGCCATATTTTTCGCGAAGTTCAGCATATACTGCCTTGGCTTTTTCGACTAATTCTGGCTTGTTTTTAAGAAGTGGTGAAACGCAGAAACGATATGGCGCAAGATGTTCTGGAAGTTGCAAGACGATGCGCTTTTCACCATTAGTTTCATCCTCATGATAAGCACTCGAAAGTACAGCCATAATCAAACGTTCGACACCAAAAGATGGCTCGATGACGTGAGGCACAAAAGTTTCACCAGTGCGTTTGTCACGGTAAACCATGCTCTTCTTCGACTCACGCTCGATATTACCAAGGTCGAAGTCGGTACGATAGGCAATACCCATCAATTCTTCGCAACCGATTGGATAGTCAAATTCAAGGTCGATAGTGCGCTTAGAATAATGTGCACGATCAGCAGCCGGGACGTCGTATTCATGAATCTTATCAGCTGGAAGTTTAACGACATTCTCCAGGAAGTCATGCACATCGGCGAGAAGTTCATCAAAGACACGTTCCCAATCTTTAGGATTAACGAAATATTCAATTTCCATCTGTTCGAGCTCGCGGCAACGGAAAATAAAGTCACGTGGCGAAATTTCATTACGAAAAGCTTTACCCTGTTGAGCTAGACCAAATGGCATATCTGGATAAATCGTATCGACCACATTCTTGTAATTTGTGAAGATACCCTGAGCGGTCTCTGGACGAAGATAAGCGATAGAACTATTATCGGCCACAGCACCAACGTGAGTCTGGAACATCATATTAAATGGTTTGACTTCACCCCATTCGATTTTGCCACAAGTAGGGCATTTTATACGAGCCTTAATGAGTTCTTCGCCGGTAATTTCAGTGGAGAGATCATGACCTTCAGCGGTCTTAGCTAATTTATCGGCACGAAAACGACCGTGGCAGGATTTACATTCAACTAATGGGTCGGAAAAAGTGGCGGCGTGACCAGAGGCGACCCAGGTACGTGGATTCATGATGATAGCAGCATCGACGCCGTACATATCATTACGATTTTCCACCCAATATTGCCACCAAAGATCTTTGAGTTTTTTCTTTAAACTAACGCCGAGTGGACCAAAATCCCAAGTACCAGCCATACCGCCGTAGACATCGGAGCCTTGGAAAATAAATCCTCTACGTTTACATAAGCTGACAATATCTTCTAATTTTGCCATAAACACTCCTGGTTAGTTTTTCTTTATTATACCACAAAATTAGAGCGGTGACCTCTGGGCTTCAGAACCACTAGAGTCCTGAATAAATCAAAAAGACAGAGACCTTGTTTCCCTATACAACATGATAATTAAAGTATTCTATTTCTGAGTAAAATAGCCTGGAGCGCCTGGTCGATCAATACGAAGCCAAGTAAGGTCAGCATCAGAAGGATTTGGCTTAAATGAACCATTACCACCACGAAGTGTTTTTTGATTATAGAATAGACTACCAGTATCTACAGTTGTGACGCTAGATAGATCAAAATCCTGTTTGACGTAAATTTTTCTTAGCTTAGAAGTATCAAAAGAATAATATGTGAATATATAATTGATATTTTTAACTTTCCTAGTATCAAAATTAGCCAGAGATAAATCTAGTTCTTCTAATTTTTTCCCAATACGTTCAAACATGTATGACATATCAGTGACGTTAGATGTATTAAAACCTGAGCCTAGTTTTAATTCAGTAAGCTCATCCATATTACTAAACATAAAGGCCATATCAGCGGCAGATGACGTATTCCATCCACTTAAGTCTAATCTTTTAATTCTTGATTTATAAAAAGCAGAGTGGAAGTTTTCAACTTTCCCAACATCCATGGGTGACAAATTTAATTCATCAATGGTTGCTTCATTAAACATGTATTTTGCACTGGTAACATTTGAAGTGTTAAAGTAACTTCCAAAATTTATTCCATTTGGAATTTTGGCTTCTTTAAACATATCGTTCATGCTCAAAGCAGATACTGCATTCCAATTACTAATATTTAGTGATTTAAATTTCGACTGACTAAACATATCATCCAAGGATTTTACCTTTGACACATCAAAGCCTGATAAATCTATGTCTTCTAAGCTACTGGTCGCGTGAAACATTTGATCCATCACTTTAGCAGAGGAAGTATTTAACGTAGATATACTATTATTAATCGTAGAGGCAAAAAAAGTTTTTTCAAATATTTCAACTTTCGAGGTGTCCATTTTAGAAAAATCAACACTATTTAAACCAGCAGCATAAGCAAAAGTCCTTTTCATTGACTTTACATTACTAGTTTTAAGATTAGAGATATCTAATTCCTTCAAGCTTATCAGATCACAAAACATATAATCCATATTTTTAAGATTAGGGGTATTAGAGTTTGAAAACTTTAGGTGTTCAAGATTAGAGAGACCATAAAACATATAACTAGCATTTTCGAGTTTTTCAGTATTAAACATGCTTAAGTCAAGATTTTTAAACTTTGGAGCTTTGCCTGGATTATCGTTATGAAGAGTATCATAAGAAAACATATTAGACATATCGACGACGTTTCTAGTATCAAAATTAGACAAATCAATCGATTCCATACTTCTAGTAGTTTCATAGAACATCGAACCCATATTTTCCACCATACTAGTATCAAAATAATTTAAATCAAATCCATTCTGCACATTAAATTCGGAGAAAATACTATTAGAGTCTCGATTTAGGTAAATTTTTTCTGATTCAGTATAAAATTTTAAGGATTCCGATGCCTCATCGACCCAAAAATATATAGGTAGATCAGAAGACTCATCCTCCATTCGATGTGTATTTATACCCAAAGCAGGTGGAGTTGCGCTGCGCTTAATGCTCTTTATCTTTTTTCGTAATCCCAAAATATCCACACTGAGGACGGCAGTTATAGTATTTTGAGGCGGAGTCCAATCTGGATGACTCTTCATATAATCAGCTACTATATACAAAATATATTCTAAATTTTTTTCATGCCCCCTTATCTGATCACGCACTTCTAACGGGAGCGAATCGAATAGCTTATTAAATCTCGTTGCATATTCAGGGGTAATTTTAGATTGAAAGTTAGATCCAGTAGTCAAGATAGCTTTAGGCTCGTAATAATTTGTTACTACAGAAAAAATGAGCTTATTTTTATAATTTCCGGATTCGAGATTATTACCTAATTTTATCCCCAAATCTATATTATTAACCTCATCACCATTGGTCTTAGCGGTTGTTTGGATAAGATTCGCTGGACTAGAAAGCGCGGGGATTGGGTTATAGTCCGTATTATTACTAAGCTTATAACCCCAAGTATTGGCGGAAAAACCATTCAGTGAGGTGATATCGGAAATAGAACTAATTTTATCCGTTCCGCCTGGATTCGTATTTATAAGAGCGGTATTTTCTGTTTCTGAACTAATAGTGGTAGTGTAGCCAGTTTTATTATTCGTATTAACTTTAAGGTTTAGAGTTAGATTCGTACTCTTACTTGTTGAATTTATTATCTGATTACCGTTTACCGTAAGCTCGGATTGATCGATTGAAGCCGAGAGGGTTGGTGTGTAAACAGCAGAGACATTATTGGATAAAATATTTAAAGACACAAAACTAAAAGTTAAAGTTAATGCGAAATTGCAAATAATTTTCTGCTTCCTTTTAAGAAAACACATTTGCTGTGAAAATATCTTCTGCATTTGCCTTATTTTACCATAAAAAGTTTGAGTTTTTAAAAATTATAAAATCTTAAAACATTTCACGCAGGGTGCGCAAAATAATATTCAATGCATTGAGATGGGTATGGATGTCTTTAATTTTCAAAATCGAAGTAATCGGCATGGACGTCATAAGACGTAAAATTTTAATTGTATCGGTATTAAATTCGCCGGCGCCATCCGTCGCTAGCACAAAACAACGGTCAAAACTATGCCAATTATAAGAACCGTCAAGAGTAAGGCGAGCACCATTCGAGTCGGTAGCGAGATTGATCATTTCACCAGAAATAAAGGCGAGATTTAGATAAAAATGCGTCTCAACGAGTGGAATTTGGTATTTTTCTGCCGTGTTTAATGCCGAAAGAGCATTTTTTAGGAGATGAAAAAAATCCTTTGAATCAGCGTCGTTGGTTAGGCGATTAATTACCTTCAGGAAATTTGAAGCAATCGTCAATGTATCGAGATCGGTGATGATATTTTGATAAAATTTCAGCATGGTGGCGGAAGTTAAAATTGCGAGACCACCCGAATCAGTGTTTTGCGATTTAAAATGCAGCACTACATCGGAAACCGTGAAAGGTTCGATACTGCCTGCCAACTTGGAGCGCTCCTTGCGGACACCACGTGCGATCGCCGAGAAGCGACCCTCAGGAGTAAGCAGCGTGAGGATGCGATCAGACTCTTGATATTTGACGCGCGAAAGCACAATCGCTTGAGTACGCAGATCAGGCATGATTCCCCTCCAAGTCGCGCATCGCCAAATCGTCATTTCGAGCTGATGAGTGGTTAGTTGATTTTAGGATATCTTGAACTTGATTGACAAAATCCGCTGGGGTAAAAGTTTCCTTATTCAGAATCGCACGGACATTATAAGCTTGCAGGGACATTTGACCGAGGTTCAATGACGAAATCAAAAGTACCGGGATTTGACTAGTCTCTGGGTATGAGAGGAGCTCATTTAATAAAGTAAAGCCGTCCGGACCAGTGAGCAAAACATCCAAAATAATCAAGGACGGCAGTTCTTCCTCGCTAAGTTCTGAAAAAACGGCATTAGCCTCGATCGCATTATAGAAAATCTGCAGCGGAATTTCTGGAAAATTGCGCGCTAGATGTTTTTGATAAATTTCCGCAAAATCCGGATCGTCCTCGATAATAAAAATTGGGCGCGGGGTTTTAAGCTGCATAGTTTCCAGTAACGGGGTCTTTGATTGGGGAATTTTAGACGATGATTTTTTAGGTTGCTGACTCATTTTTCTCCTAATCAAACATCGGTAAGATTGCCTGATGTGAGACCGGTAAAATTACCTGAAAACTCGTGCCGTCACGGTGGCGCACGGCGGAGACCTCCGCATTTAAATATTTGGCGAATTTTGAAGCAATGTAGAGACCTAGACCGGAGCTTCCGGGACGCATCGAAATGCTGGTGGGAGCGGTGAGGCCGGCTTTGATTTGACGCCAAACGGAAGTAGGAAGGCTCGGCCCGAAGTCTCTCACATCGACCACGATTTTATCTTTTTTGTCAGAAATAATTAAGCAAGATTCGGTCTCGACCGTGGAATAGTACATGGCATTGGCACAGAAATTATAAATTACACTAAAAATCAAATCATAATTACCAATCACCAGGCGAGCTTTGTTGCGATATTCAAAACGAAGCTTGCGTTGATTAAGCGCGAAAAGTTGTTCTAGTTCGGAAATCACATCATCACAGACCGCACGAATGGAAACTGGCTCTAAGGTAAATAAACCTTCTTCGAGGCGGGCAATTTTAGTGAGATCATTGACCTGACGCATGGCTCGTTCAGAAATGCGGATAATTTTATTACGAGATTTTTCGAGTTCGGCGGTGCTATCTTTCTGAAAATCCATGGCGAGAGCCATTTGGCGCATAAGAGTGAGCGGACTTTTTAAGTCATGCGCAACCACGAAAACACCATTTACCTCACTATTCATAAATTAATTATAGCACCCATTTTTTAGGCAAAATGCTTGAACAATCCCCCGCAAAATGGTGCGGGGGTTGCGAATTTTTCGGATAAATTTAGCTATTAAATTTCACGGTTTTGAGAATGCGATAGAAATCGTCACTGAAGACACTAGTGGAATCGGTTTGAAGCATAACGGTCTTATCGCGGAGCTTAAAGACGCAGATGATTCCCTGATATTCATTGTCTAATTTGCCGGTATAGACATTGACATTATTACCATTAACTACGGTAGTCGAAAGTGTCATATCACCAGAGCGGACTTTTTCGGCAAAATCACTAATTGCCTGGTCGAAGAGGGTACCCTTGATACTAACACGAAGAGCCATCACGGTATCATCCTGGACTACATTGACCTGGCCTGGATTCAAATAGGCAGCATAATCACCGCCACGGTTGGCACTACTTTGAACATAAAGACTCCAAGTTTTTGGGTATTCAAAGCTGAGTTCGCCAAGATCAGTCGGACCAGTGAAGACTCTATATGGGTATTTTTCTTTCTCTTCGAATTCGGATTCAAGCTTAGCCTGAAGTTCGTTCTTAGCTTCCGCCACAGCGACATCAACCTTACCCTTCACATTGGTACTGGCGTCATTCCACTTCACCCACATCCAAATAAAGAGACCGATGAAAAGCACTGCGAGAAGAGACACCACGATAAGTCCAACGGTTTTCATAAGATCAATACGGTTTTTGGCTTTAGCAATACGACTCGCTTCCTTACGTTCTTCACCAGTCATATCGGCATAATTTTTATTCAAAGGATTCGCGGCTGGCATGCCAGGAGTGAATGGACTCTGATATAGATTTTGATAGATGTCGCCAGAATTCGCGGGAGGGTTATTCCCTGAAGGGTTAGTAGCACCGAAATTAGCTGGAGTTTGACCAGAATTATTTACTTGATTCGATGCAAGAAAAGGATTGTTGTTTGAATTATCCATAATTATATTTTACTAGGAATTAGGTTTTTTACAAGTTAGCTTAAGGATTTTGATGACTGATTTTGAAGTTTTACTCGATGCTAAAATCTTTAGAAATAACTTCGATTTGATTCTTCAAAGTTTCGAGTTCTTGCTCAATATCTTTGGCCAACTCGGCGGCTTCCTGATATTTTTTGGCGGCTTCTTCGAGCTTGAATTCGTCACCATAAAACCATTCGAGATTTTGATTAAGTTGTTCGATTTTGGCGCCAACGGATTTTTTAGTCATGAGTTTTCCTTTCTTTTGATTTAATTTGGGTAATGCGGGCGGAGATTTCAGAGTCGAGAGTCTCTAAAGAGATTTCGGAATCAAGTTTCAATTCACCTTTGAGAATGGCATAGCCTTTTTTCAGAATAGTTTCGGGATTGAGATTTTCGATGACTTTTTGGGTGGATTTTAACTGGTTTAATTCACGCAAAATTTGATTTAGAATCTGCTGTTTAGCACGAAGTAAATTTCGCTTAACTTCGAGCTTTGGCGCATCGAGACTTCGTTCGATTTGCAACTTAGCGCGAGAGAGCAGACGGTAGAGATTGGCGATTTCAAGTTTCTTATCTTTTGATAACATTTCGGCGGTATTGCTTGGGGTAGAAGCCACAATGTCGGCGGCAAGGTCTGCTAGTGAGGTGTCAATCTCGTGACCGATTCCAGTAATCACGGGAATTTTGCTAGCAGCAATAGCACGAACCAGTTTTTCGTCGTCAAAACAAGCGAGATCTTCTTTCGAGCCACCACCACGAATAATGGCGATAATCTGAACTTTATTTTCTTGATTAAAAAATTCGAGAGCACGAATGACCTGGTCGGCCGCGCCGAGACCCTGGACCTTAGTATTGGCTACGCGAATTTCTAGGCCACCCCAACGAGCATTAATAATTTTGATAAAATCCGCATACCCGGCCGCCTGAGTAGAAGAAATCACCCCGATACGTTCGAGATTAGCTGGGATACTGCGTTTTCTAGCAGGATCAAAAAGGCCTTCTTTGGTTAATTTCGCTTTAAGTAGCTCGTAGGCTTTCTTAATGTTTCCCTCGCCGATCAAGGCGTATTGCTTAATCGTCAAAGTAAAACGACCAGAGCGATTAAAAATTTTCGGGGTGGCCTGAACGGCAATCTTCATACCGTTTTCGATAGGCATGCGGAGACTCGAGGCGACCATAAAACAACTAATTACGGACTCTTGGTCTTTAAGATCGAAGAAAATCCAACGATTTTGATTGACATTAAAATTCGCCACTTCACCGTAGACTACACAATCCGGAAAAGTGTAATCTAAGGCGTGGTTGGCGACGGCAATAAAATCAGAGACGGAATATT
>CAUQEY010000003.1:0-37378 GCA_963517175.1 uncultured Candidatus Saccharibacteria bacterium
TATGCAAACATACGTCGATTCAATCCAGCAGGCCGCTTTTATCTTTCCGCCCCTGGCCCTAGCTTTTACTATTCCATATTTGATTTATAATTACAAAAAATATGGCTCTATCTGGAGCATGCGTATTTGGATCGTCTATTCTTTTATTTTGTATATGCTTTGCACCTACTGTTTAGTCATTTTACCCCTTCCGTCTCCTGAAAAAGCCGCTACCTTACACAATCATCAGATGCAACTTCTGCCGTTTAACTTTATCTTCGATATTTTGAAGCACGCCAAGTTGCAGCTAGTAAATCCCAAATCTTACCTTACCATCATCAATAATCCCGCCTTCTTCTCCACGATTTTCAATATTTTCATGACTCTGCCCTTTGGCTTTTATCTCAAGTACTACTTTAAGAATAACTTCAAACAGGTCGCCATTAAGTCTTTCTTCCTCTCGCTTTTCTTTGAGCTAACTCAACTTAGCGGACTCTATTTTATCTATTCCGGCAACTATCGTCTCTTTGATGTCGACGACCTAACCACTAATACTCTCGGTGGTATTCTCGGCTTTGCTTTGGCCACCATGTTAGCCAAATATCTCCCAACCAGAGAACAAATCGACGAAAAAAGTCTCGAACGTAGTGATAAAATTTCACTATTGCGTCGTCTCGTGGCTATGGGTTTTGATTTTATCTTCGGCGGTTTCTTTACTATCTTCTTTGGTGATATTGTACTAAAATTAATCCATCTCGAATCTGATTTCTTCACTATTCAAATCCCATTCATTTTTTATCTCGTCCTCTCAACCATCATTTTACGCGGCCGCACGATTGGCTTTTTTATGACCAACCTCAAGGTCGAATCTAATCATAAAGTCGGAATCTTGCGAACTTATCTACGTTATTTCCTACGTTACCTCTTTTTCTATCTTCAATTCATCACTTTGCCGCTCGCTTTAGTTAATGTACTGAATCTCGCCCTCGTTAACAATATTCTTAGTCATGAAACCATTACCTATATCGCTTTGGGTCTGCTCGTAATTTTTGGTATATATTACCTAATTAATCTACTACTAGTCGCTACTCGCAAAAGCTTATTCTATGAAAATCTTTCGGAAACCCACCTGGTAAATACCACGAAAAAAGTTAAAAATTCTAAACCAACCGCAAAAATCACACAAAATAACCATCCAATAGTCTCAAAAAATGACGACCAGGAAGATGAGGCCGAAGAAGTCTAATTCTAACCTTGATAATCTGCGTCATTTGTGGTAAAATTATCTTTGTAAGTTTATCAAGGTGACATTTGAAGAACTAGACAATTAAGGAAAGCCACTTTTTTCCAACTGTAATATTTTTTAATATAGGCCAAACAGAGAAAAAAGTCGGAACTGCCTTACTGTCTAGCTAATAGAGTGTCTCCGTAAAGGAAAGGAAAAGATGAAAGTCATCCTCGGCACCAAAATTGGTATGACCCAAATCATCAGCGAAGATGGTTTAGTGACCCCTGTTACTATCCTTCAAGCTGGACCAGCCACAGTGACTCAGATAAAGACCGTCGAAACCGATGGTTATAATGCTGTGCAGCTCGGTTACGGTAAGGGTAAGAATCTGAGCAAGTCGGTATCAGCTCACGTCAAAAAAGCTGGAGAAACATTAAGTCCTAAAATCTTAAAGGAATTTCGTACGGATTCCACCACAGATTTCAAATTAGGCGACGTATTTACAGTCGATAATTTTGAAATTGGAGACAAGGTTGCGGTTACTGGTATTTCGAAGGGTAAAGGATTTGCTGGTACTGTCAAACGTTGGAACTTCCAAGAGTCACGCAATACCCACGGCTTCAAGGGCGATATTCGTAAAGTCGGTTCTATCGGCTCGATGTATCCTCAAAAAGTTTTCAAGGGTAAGCGCATGCCAGGTCGCATGGGCCACGATCAAGTTACTGTCAAGAATCTTGTCGTTGCTTACATCGATAAGGAAAACAACATCCTCGGTCTTAAGGGCGCCGTCCCAGGACCAAAGAAAGGTATCGTAACTGTGGAGGGAAAGGAGTAATATGGCAGATTTAAATCCAGAAATCTTCAATCTCGAAGTTACTAATCACGAATTGATTAAATTAGCTTACGATGCATATCTTGCTAACTCACGTAGCTCACACGCTAAAACTTTGAAGCGTGGCGAAGTTCGTGGTGGTGGTAAGAAGCCATGGAAGCAAAAAGGAACTGGTCGTGCTCGTTTCGGCTCTACCCGTAACCCTATCTGGCGCCATGGTGGTGTAGCTGGCGGCCGTACTGGCAACGAAAACTTCACCAAGAATCTCTCAAGAAACGCTAAGAAAGTTGCAGTCATGCAAGCTCTCTCCATCAAAAACACCGATAAGAGCATCATTACTATCGATTCTCTCGGTATCAAAGATGGTAAAGTTAAGGAAGTCTTAGCTACTCTTAAGAAAAATGGTGTTACCTCAGAAAATACTCTGATCGTAGTTCCAGAGAAAGACGCTCTCACCCTACGTGCAACTAACAACATCGACTTTGTCAAAGTTGTTCGTCCTACATTCCTCAATGTCTTCGACATTATGAATGCAGACAAAATCGTTCTCGTCAAGGATTCTGAAGCTCAACTCGAAAACTGGTTAATCGGAAAGGAGAACGCATAATGCTACTTATTCCTCGAAGAACCGAAAAGGCTTACGCCGAACAAAGTAAATCTACTTATATCTTTAATGTTCCTGCTGACGCTTCCAAGCTCGCTGTAGCTAAGGCCGTCGCTGAACAATACAATGTCACCGTCAAAGATATCCGTATTCTTACTCGTAAGGGTAAAGCGACCCGCTTTTCAAAGGGTAAACACGCCTATCCAGGCACAACATATCGTCGCGACCGCAAGTATGCTTACGTCACACTTGCTGAGGGTAACAAAATCCGCGTCTTCGACGAAGAAACTGTTGAGGAAGGAGATAAAAAATAATGAGCATTAAAGCTTATCGTCCTACTACTCCTGCTCAGCGCCAGAAGACTACTCAGGATTTTGATCAAATTACGACCAGAAAACCTCTCAAGTCTCTCTTGAAGGCCAAAAAGCAGAATGCAGGTAAAAACAACCAAGGACGCATTACTGTTCGTCACCGTGGTGGTGGTGTGAAGAGACACTATCGTATTCTTACTCACAACCTTCCACAAGGTAAGACCTACGAAGTTATGGAAATCGAGTACGATCCAAACCGTAGCGCTCGTATCGCTCGTATCAAAGACGAAAACAACAACTTCCATTACGTACTTGCTGATTCCAAGATGTTTAAGGGTAAGAAATTCCAAACTGGTGCAGAAGCTCCAATTGAAGAATCTAACCGCTTAGCTCTTGACCTAATCCCAGTCGGTACTATGGTTTACGCTATCGAGCTAACTCCAGGTCGTGGTGCTCAAATGGCCCGCTCCGCTGGTGCATCCGCTCAACTTATGGCAAAAGAAAACGGCTATGCCACTCTTCGTATGCCATCTGGTGAAGTTCGCAAAGTTCTCGCAACTTGTGAAGCTTCCATCGGTGTAGTTGGTAACCTCCAACACCAAAACATCAAGATTGGTGCTGCTGGTCGTACTCGCCGTAAAGGTATCCGCCCAACCGTCCGTGGTGTTGTTATGAACGCTACAGATCACCCACACGGTGGTGGTGACGGTGGTCGTCACGGTACCGGTAAAGCTCCTCGTACACCATGGGGTCAGCTCACTCTCGGTTTCCGTACTCGTCACAATAAGAAAACTAATAAAATGATCGTGCGTAGTCGTCACGAAGGAAAGAGGAAATAATCTATGTCTCGTAGCCTTAAAAAAGGTCCATTCGTGGATTTTAAACTCGAAAAGAAGATCAAAGCTCTCTCCGCTGAAGATCGCACCGTGATTAAAACCTGGGCTCGCCACTCAACCATCTTCCCAGAAATGGTTGGTCGCACTGTCGCTGTTCACAACGGCAAAGTCCACGTTCCAGTCTTCGTTTCCGAAAATATGGTCGGACACAAGCTTGGTGAATTTGCTCCAACTCGCAAGTTCAAACGCCATGGTGGTAAAAAAGCTGATGTAAAGGGAGGTAAATAATGTCCACTCATTTTGCACACGCTTACATTAAAGGTGTAGATTCTATGCCACGCAAGACCAATGTTGTCGCTAGCCTCGTTCGCGATCGCTATGTCGCCGACGCTCTTGTCATTCTAGAACACACTCCACGCCGCGCTGCACGTCCAGTCATGAAAGCTATTGATTCTGCCAAAGCTAACCTTATCAACTCTGGTGTTTCAATCGACCCAAAGACTATCCGCATCGCTCGTATCTCTGTTACTGCTGGTACCCGTATCCGCCGTTTTGTTCCTGCATCACGCGGTCGCGCTCTTCCATTTGAGAAGATTAGCAGCAACATCTTCGTTGAAGTAGCTGGCGAAGAAAAAGCTAAAAAAGAATCAGCTAAGGAGGACAAGTAATGGGTCAAAAAGTAAACCCGGTTTCTTATCGCCTTCAAATCAGTAAGGATTGGGCCTCTAAATGGTTCACTAAAAACACTGATTTCAAAAAATGGTTAATCGAAGACGTCAAGATCCGCGAGACTATTGAAAACCGTTTCAAAGCTCGCCCAACCATTGCCCGCATCGAAATCGAACGCACCGACAACCTTACCACGGTTACTATCCGTACCGCTAAGGCTGGTGCAGTTATCGGCAAACAAGGTGCTGGTATTAATGAATTAAAGAAAGAATTGGAAAAATTCGTTTCTCAACCAATCCGCCTCAATGTGGAAGAAGTTAAGAAACCTGAATTATCCGCCAAGCTCGTTGCTGAAAATATCGGTTTCCAACTTGGTAAGCGTATGAACTTCCGCCGTGCCGTCAAGATGGCTACTCAGTCTACCATGACCGCTGGCGCTAAAGGTGTTCGTGTCGAAGTTTCTGGCCGTCTCAATGGCGCCGAAATGTCTCGCCGTGAGAAATTCATCGAGGGTTCAGTTCCTCTACATACTCTCCGCGCTGACATCGATTTCCACTGTCATCACGCTCCAACCATCGCCGGTATCGTAGGTGTTAAGGTTTGGATTTATAAGGGAGAAAAATAAATATGGCTATTTTACTTCCAAGTCGCGTTGCGCACCGTAAGGTTAGAAAAGGCAAAAATGATGGCGTAGCTACTCGCTGCAATACCGTAGCATTTGGTGAATTTGGTCTCATGTCTCTCGACAATGAACGCATCAATTCCCGCCAAATCGAGGCTGCCCGTCAAGCTATTACCCGCTATATTAAGCGTGGTGGTAAAATTTGGATCCGCATCTTCCCACACACTCCTGTCACCAAGAAACCTCTTGATGTGAAAATGGGTTCTGGTAAAGGTGAACCACAATTTTACGTAGCTAAAGTTAAAACTGGTACTGTGATGTTCGAAATGGCTGAAGTCACTGAAGAACAGGCAAAAGAAGCACTTCGTCTTGCCTCTCACAAGCTTCCAGTACGTTGTAAATTTGTAAGGAAAGGTGAAATTTAATCATGGCTGATAAGAAAACTGAAACCGCCAAGGTTAAAACCGTCGCTGAGTTGAAGCAAGAGCTTCTCGAAGCTAAGCGTGGTCTCTACGAAGGTACCTTGCAAAATCCACATCGTATCAAAGCTTTGCGCAAAGAAATTGCAAAAGCACTAACTTTAATTAATCAAGGAAAGGGAGCCTAAGTATGGCAAAAACACTTCAAGGAGTAGTTACCTCTGATAAGCGCGATAAGACCATCACCGTCTCCATTACCAGCCGTGAAACTCATCCACTTTATCACAAGCAGTACTCACACACCCGTAAGTACACCGCTCATGATGAAGCAAATGAGGCTAAGCTTGGTGATAAGGTTGAGATCATCGCCTGCCGTCCTTACTCAAAGACTTGTACCTATAAACTCGTCAAAATTCTTGAAAAGTCTCACGATTCAGTCGAACTTAAAGCTGAAGTTAGTGGTGACCTAGAAGAAGGAGAGGAAAAATAAGATGATTCAACAGGAAACTAGATTAGCTGTCGCAGATAACAGCGGAGCCAAGGAACTTGGCGTAATCCGTGTCCTCGGTGGAACTCGCGCTCGTTACGCTCGTGTTGGTGACATTGTCACCGCCAGCGTAAAGGACGCATCTCCTACAGGCAATATTAAGAAAAAAGCAGTAGTTCGTGCCGTTATCGTCCGTACTCGTGGCCAAATTCGCCGTGCTGATGGTTCTACCATCCGCTTCGACGACAACGCCGCCGTGATCGTGAACGACGACAAAACTCCAAAGGGTACTCGTGTCTTCGGACCAGTCCCACGTGAGCTTCGTGAACTCGGCTTCAACAAGATTATCAGTTTAGCACCGGAGGTTCTATAATATGGCACAGAATTTAAAATCTGGCGATATGGTAAAAATCATTGCCGGCGACCACAAAGGTCAGACTGGTAAAATCGTCAAAATGGATCGTGCTGCTCACAAAGCAATGATCGAAGGTATCGGCATTCGCGAGCGCCACATCAAAGCCACTCAATTTAATCCAAAGGGTGGTAAGAAAGATATTCACGTCGGTATCGATCTTTCCAATCTCAAGAAAGAAGGGAAATAATCATGGCTGAATATACCCCACGTTTGAAAGTCTTATACCAAGACAAAATCGTAAAAGACCTAGAAAAAGAGCTTAACATCAAGAACATTAATCAAGTTCCAAAGCTTGAAAAAGTGATTGTATCTTGTGGTGTTGGTAAAAAACGTGAAGATAAGCACTACACTGAAACCGTAGCCCTTACTCTTGCCAAGATTACCGGTCAAGCTTCCACCTCTAGATTGGCAAAGAAATCTATTGCTACCTTCAAAATCCGTAAAGGCATGGGCGCCCCAGTTGGTTACCTTACCACCTTACGTAACGATAAGATGTATGAATTCGTTGACCGCTTCATTAACATTGCTTTGCCACACGTTCGTGACTTCCACGGCGTACCTAGCAAATCTTTTGATGAACAAGGCAACTACTCAGTTGGTCTTAAAGAACAAACTGTCTTCCCAGAAATTACCTTCGAAGATGCTTCCGTTCTCCACGGCCTTGAAATCACCTTCATCATCAAGAACGGTTCTAAAGAAGCTAGCCGTAAATTATTAGAGGCATTTGGTATGCCATTCGAGAAAAAGGAGAACAAATAACATGGCCAAAAAGTCTGCAGTACTCCGTGACCTCAAGCGTCAAAAAATGTACGATAAGTACAAAGCAAAGCGTGCTGAACTTAAAGCCGCTGGCGACCTCGAAGGTCTTCAGAAGCTACCAAAAAATTCCAGCCCAACTAGGTTAAAAAATCGTGATATGCTCGACGGTCGTCCACGCGGTTACATGCGCCGCTTCGGTCTCAGCCGTATTAGCTTCCGCGAAAAAGCAAGCAAGGGTGAAATCCCTGGTGTAACAAAGAGTAGCTGGTAGAAAGGATAAGATATGTCATTACAATCAACAGATCAAATTGCCGACCTTATCACTCGTATCCGCAATGCTATTCTCGTCAACAAAAACGAGATTGTTGTACCAACTTCTAAACTAAAGCTTGCTGTACTAGAAGGTCTCAAGAAAACCAAGTTTATCGCTGACTTCTCTATCGAAGAAGCAAAACCACGCAATTTCATCCACGTCTTGATTAATCAAGCCGATGAAATTGCTCGTATTAATGAAATCACTAAGGTCAGTAAACCTGGTCGCCGTGTTTACACTTCCGCCGATGATCTTCCAAAGGTCAAATCCGGTCGTGGTGTTATCCTCGTCTCGACTTCAAAAGGTATCATGACCGGTGAGGAAGCCCGCAAGGCTCGCCTCGGTGGTGAAATCTTAGTCAAGGTTTGGTAATAAACTAGAAAAAAATAAGGTCAGAACTCCTGGCCTTATTTTTTATGAAAAACCCCTTCTGAATCCAGAAGGGGCATCGGTAAGTTAGAAGCAATAAAGTACAATTGAATACAAGAACATAATCAAAAGACAAAGCACTGAAGATAAGCCGAAAGTTAAGTTTAAAACCACAAGTAAAATTATTGTGGGCATCCACTCTCGACGCGAAACACACCAGACTTCTTCTCCGGTAACCAACGACCTGCGATCATCATAAATTCTAGCGAACCATTGCAAAACAATAACAAAAGTTACTATCACGGCAAGTATCGTGGTGTCAATCAGCCTAAACGACCTCAATGCTATAGCAGCACCGATTAAGGTAATTCTTAAAAGTAGGAAAACTTTAGTTCGCTTTCCGTAGTTAGGTGCATTCATTCCATATCTGGAAAGATAAATTCCTGTGGAATTAAGATCGGCAGTAGCTAATAAGTTACCAAAAATACAACTAAGTACGACTTGCCAAATATAACTTAGCGGAATCCCGCTATTTATAAGTAAAATTCGAGCAACAGCGACGGCAAAGGTACAGCTAATAAGCAACCTAAAGAATCTTTGCCATAATTTTCGCGTCCCATTATTTTGAGAATGGTTAGGCGTACCGATTCCCATGTTTCCATTTCGATTATCCATAAAATCCCCCTTTCGATAATCTAATTTTACCAATTTTACAAAGTTCATCTGAATAAAATTCAAGACTTGTTTATTATAATATAGATTATCAAAAAAGCAAAATCCACGTATTGACTCAAAACTTCAACAATAGTATAGAATACTTTATAATCTACAACCGGACACTTTTATTAATAATTTGAAAATACTCGCCTAATAAGCTAAAATTAATCTGTATCTCGTCCGACGAATATGCACTTTTAAGTTAGGACATTACATCTTTCAGAAAGAGAGGTGAATACCATGTTGCTCAGTAAAAATCAAATCTACGAGGACATCATGGCAGGCAAAATTAGAATAATCAATGCATGGTCTATTAAACATAGTGTCCATTCGGATAATAAGACCCTTAATTTACCGATTTACTCCATTATTAACGACCTAATAACCAAGCAAGTTGACGAAGCAGAAATTCCTGCTGGCTTCCATTTTCAAGGACTTAAGATTGCTACCCAATTGGAGATTCTTCAAGATCTAGACGTGCTAAAAATCGAAAATCGTCGATACACTAGACAGCTTGACGCTCCAGCCCATATTCGTCGTATCAATTTTACGACGCTGGAAAAACGCCAAATCATCAAAAATCATGTGAGAAGAAGATCCTCTAAGTTTGTCGTCGATGCATGTTTTGGTGATCCCTTCCTAATCACTTTTGGCGGAGAAGAAATTCCGGTTTTAATCTTTAACACAATGGTTAACTACGCATTCAGAACCCAGATATCCGTAGTTTATCCAGAGCTTTTCAGTAATTTACCTCCAATACCACCGCCTGAACCAGTCAAACCCTACACCTTGAGACGTGAAAAAAGAAAGCTTACTTGGTTTCGGGATATTTTATCTGATCTGCGTCTCTGGTCTTAATCTAGACCAATCCTAACCACCCCTTCCTTCCGGAGGGGGTATTTTTTTGACAAAAAATAATTTAAGCATAAGCTAGATTGACAAATAAGTTTAAAAATGATACAATATAAAAATCAAAGATTTAACTCTTTGATTGTAACTTATAAATTTGGTGAAACTAACCAATTAAATTGTCGAAACAAATTTTTCTATTTATAGAAGGGGGAATTATTATGAAGAATAATTTTAATGAAAAATTGGATGTTTTTATGATGATCATTTCAGGTTTATTTGCTGTAGCATTGATTATTTACTTATTCTATAGTATTTTTTCTCAACCATCTACAATAACTGAATATGGCACACTAGCATCCTTCGTAATACTAAGTCTATTTTTAGTACCTATCGTATTTGAAGCAATAAAATGTAACTAGATTTCACCAAGCCCCTTCCTTTCGGAAGGGGTATTTTTTTGACAAATTATTACAATATTGTACAATATAAGTAGTTAAAGGCTTCGGTTTTTAATGCAACTTGCAAATTTGGTGAAATTCTACATTTTAAAGGGGGTAAAAAATGAACAACAAAAGTAAGCAGAGATACGGTATTTTTACTAGAGCCATCTTAACCATCGGAATCGCCTTGTTCCTATCGTTATGGGGAAATATTAATTCTGAAAATATCCGCATTTTCATTATGTTAACAATTCCAATTTTTGTATTACTTGTTATAGGAGCCTATACTGATAACCTGATTCTAGAATTTGGAGAACAAACCTACGGTCTATCTACTTTAATATACGGTATTAGCTTTATTGCCGTTTTAATAGCAGGCACGTGGTCCATGCTAATAGCTCAGCAAGATGGTTGCAATGCCATTGCGGCAGTATTTCTTCTAAATCTAGCTAATGACGGAGTAGTACTTTGCGATATTCTGTATAATGACAATAATTCTAATAGGGTATTGACACTATTCAGGCATAGTTGGTTGATTCAAGGATTAATTTATGCATTGCTCAAAATAAGATATGGTTCACCAACAATAATTTATATGGGATTCTTCTTTTTGGGTATTCTCATGTCCACATTATTTAAGGTTACGGCTTATTCTATTCGCTATAAAGCGGAATGCCTAGAGAAAGATATCTGAGCTCGTCATTGCTTAAACAGAGTCGTTATTTTAAAGGGGGTAAAAAATGAAAATAAGAACAAGCAATTTAAGATACCCGATCAAGAAAAATAAATTATTCTGGATGATCGTTAGATTGATATCTGTAATTACTTTGTCGGGTATATTAGTATGGTCTAACCAGAATTTTGTCCCTGATCATCAAGTAGTAAACTTATGTCCACCACTAGGAATCTGTCTTATTGTTCTTGGTGCGGTAGCAGTTACTATCTATATCGTAGAGCCAGCAATTGGACACTTGATACTTCGTCTTAAAGGCCTGAAAGTGACTACCGATGATACTACCGTAAAGATTATTGGTCGTAAAACCATCATCGAACAAGACGAAGACTACTGTTGCTGCCGAGTAAAGGTGGGTGATAAGTGGGAAATAGTTAAGCTCGTTCACCGCATGAAAAAATCCGATCGTCCAGATTATCTAAAAGACGATGACGACACCATGGATTAGTTAAAGTTAAGATTAAAAAGAAATTCAATAACTTTGCCATTTTCACCAAGCTCCCTCCTTCGGGAAGGAGCTATTTTCTTGACAAAAAAATAGAAATATTGTACAATAATAATGTCTATAGTTCTGTAGCTAAAAATGTTCTTCAAAAGGAGGGTCTACCATGAAAAAAGAACAAAAGCATGATAATATACTGTTCTGGATTAAATATCTAATACCCGCTATCTTACTATTTATCGCTTTAGTTGCATTCACGTTACTAATTTACACTTACTCTAACAAAAATTTTAGTATAGAGGATAAAACAACGATGATACTTGTCGTTATCTTTGGTAACTATGGTGCATATCTAACGCATGTGTTGCTGCAAGACTAGATCCAAGCCCTCACCAAAAGGTGGGGGTATTTTTTATAAAATCCTAAAGCACAATTTTAAAATCTTCATATTTATCGGCAAATGCTTCTTCGATTGTCTTGTGTGTTTTCTCTAAATATTTCTTCACCAAATAATACCCCAATGAATAGCCAGACCAGCGTGGTAATTTATCGTTACCAGTGAAGAAAATCGTTTGGTAGTCATAATTTTTATCTTCAAGATTACCGCGAAGCTCATTTAGAATGCGTTCATTTTCTTCGTCACTGCGTTCCAGCATAGCTTTAGTGAAAAATTGCTTATCACTATTATTTTTTGCAAATTCTGTACCGAAATACGTCGCGATACCTTCCGAAATCATCCCGTCAAACAATGTATTTATCCATTCGTCATTCTTCCCCCAACGCGCAGCATGACCAAGTTCATGAACCAACATCTCTTTAAAACGCGAGATCGACATAGTCTTTAAATCTAAGGCAGAAACAATAAAATTACTCGCATAAGTATATCCACCCACGCCATCTTCTGGAATGATTAATGAATAAGCGCTATCAGTTACCACCACATCGATATTCCAATCAATTTTTAATTTTGAAAAAGCATAAGACTCTACTTCTTTTACTGCCGTCAAAATAGTTTCCTTGCTTTCATCAAGATTACCATTTGCATTAGCCAGTAAGACATTTATTTTACTCATATCTTTATTATATACCAGGCCATCCAGTTTTTTTATTTTTCATCTTGAATTAAGGCCTAAATTATGTTAAAATTAACCGAATATTAATTGAAAGGAAGATATGAGTCGTATCGGAAAACAACCTGTACAGATTCCTGCAGGAGTGACAATCACGGTCGGCGAACAGTTCATTACTGTTGCTGGACCAAAGGGTTCACTCGAGGTTCCTGTACAAAAATTCGTTGTGACTAAGGTCGAAGACGGTCAGATCATCGTTACTCGTGAGAATGACGAAGCTGAAGCTCGTGCCTGGCATGGTCTACAACGCGCACTTCTAAACAACGCCGTTACTGGTGTTTCCAAAGGTTTCGAGAAAAAACTTGAAATCAATGGTGTCGGTTATCGTCTTTCCGGTGGTCCTAAAGAAATTGAGATGTCTCTTGGTTTCTCCCACCCAGTGAAATACGTAGCCCCAGAAGGTATCGAATTAAAAACTAACAAGATGGAAATCATTGTTTCCGGCATTGACAAACAAAAAGTTGGTCAAGTTGCCGCTGAGATTCGCGCCTTCAAGAAGCCTGAACCATACAAGGGTAAAGGTATTAAATATGCTGACGAAGTAATCCTTCGCAAGGCTGGAAAGGCAGGGAAGAAATAATGAATAAGTTGTATCGCCAAAAACGTACCCGTGCAAAAATTCATGGTACTGAAGTTCGCCCACGCTTGAGCGTTAACATCAGCAATCTTCACGTTTCTGCTCAAATCATCAATGACGACACCAGGACTACTTTAGTCTCCGCTACCACTGTTGGCACCAAGCTAACCGGTTCTAAGACTGAAAAAGCCGCTAAAATTGGTGAAGAAATTGCCAAAAAAGCTAAAAAAGCAAATATCACAAAAGTTGTATTTGATCGTGGTGCTTTCGCCTACGCTGGCCGCATGTCAGCTCTAGCCGATGCAGCTCGTAAGGAAGGATTGGAGTTCTAATATGGCCGAAGCAAATTCTACCGCTCCTAAGCAACCAAAAGTAGTGAACAAAGCTGGCACCCTCAAAATGTCTGACGATGTCGCTGCCACCAAGCAAACTCGCGATATGGCTGGTCGCCCAATGCGCCGCAACAATCGCCGTGATCGCGTCCGTGGTGAAGCTGCACCAAAGGAATTTGAAGAAATCACTATCAATATCGATCGTGTTTCTCGCACCGTCAAAGGTGGTCGCCGTATGCGCTTCAAAGCTCTTGTTGCTATTGGAAATAAGAAAAACAAAGTTGGCGTAGGTGTCGCTAAGGGCGCCGATGTTACCTCCGCTGTTCAAAAAGCTACTCGTGTAGCCAAGAAAAACATGGTAACCTTCCACATGTCTGGCGAAACTATCTGCCACGAAGTGGAAACCAAAGTTACCGGTGCTCACGTTTTGATGAAACCAGCTGCCCCTGGTACTGGTATTATCGCTGGGAGTATCGTTCGTTCCGTAATTGGTTTAACTGGTATCAAGAACTTGATTTCCAAGTCTCTCGGTTCTACCAACAAGGTCAACATCGCTTACGCCGTTATCGATGGTCTTAAAGCTCAGGTTCCACGCTCTAAGTGGAATACTACTGCTACCAAAGAAAAGGAGAGCAAGTAATGAAATATAATGATTTAATCGTTGAAGCTAATACCCGCCCAACTCGTGCTGGTCGTGGTATTGCCGCTGGTCGTGGTAAGACTGCTGGTCGTGGTACCAAAGGTCAAAAAGCCCGTACTGGTCACCGCAAGATGCCTGCTACTTTCATGGGTGGTCAGCGCGCTATGATGCAAGCTGTCCCTAAGCTCAAAGGTTTCAAATCTATCCACGCTAAGGCTGAAGTCGTCTACACTGACATCCTTAATGCCTTATCTGGTAAAGTCGATAACTTCACTCTTTTCGAAGCTGGTTTCATTACTAGCCCATTCGTCAAGGTCAAGGTTATCACCCGTGGTGAACTTAACAGCAAAATTGATCTCGAAACTCAATTTATCTCTAAATCCGGTCTCGAAATGCTCAAAAAAGCTGGTGGTTCATTCACCAAGAATCCAGTACCAAAGCGCTTAAAAAAGCAAAACGACTAATTAGTCCGAAATAACCCCTCGTAATTAACACAGGGGTTATTTTTTATCTTTAAAAACTTAGGTAAACATGGTAAGATAGATTAATAAATAGAGAGGATTCCATGCATTTTAAGACGATTTTGAAATCTCTAAAAAACAAAGATATGCTAAAACGCATTTTTATCGTGTTAGGTATTTTGGTTGCTTACCGTTTACTCGCACACATCCCTGTGCCAATGGGCGACGCCAAGACCTTCAAGGATGCCGTTTCTAGTTTGATCTCCAAGTCAGATTTCACCGGTTTTATTAACTTAATTTCAGGTGGTGGCCTTGCCTCCTTTTCCATTATTTTGGTCGGGCTTTCTCCATACATCACCTCTTCTATCGTCTTCCAACTTCTCAGTAAAGCTATTCCAAGCCTCGAAGAGCTTTCCGAGGATGGCGAAACTGGTCGTCGTAAAATTAATCAATGGACCCGTATGCTTGCCGTGCCTCTCGCCGTCGTGCAATCTATTGCCTATATTTACATTCTTTACCAATCTGTGGTCTCCTCGAATACCCTCAGCTTCACCCCAACTCCACGTGACTGGGTCGTCTCCGTCATTACCATGACCGCCGGATCGATTATCTTGATGTGGTTAGGTGAATTAATCACCGAGCAGGGTATTGGTAATGGTATCTCGATGATTATTTTTGCCAGTATTATTTCCCAATTCCCAAGCACCCTTGGCTCACTAGGCCAGCAACTTTTCGATACCAAGAATGGCTCACTCAATCTCTTTGGTTGGCTAGAATTACCAGTCAATCCAGTCCTTTTCTGGGTCGCACTTGCCCTATTAGTAGTGGTAATCCTAATTCTTTATTGGCTCGTCAAGCTCAATGAGGCTCAGCGTATTATCACTATTAATTACGCTAAACGTATCCACGGCAACAGCGCCTATGGTGGCATTAAATCGATTTTGCCTCTGAAGCTTATTTCTGCCGGCGTGGTGCCAGTTATCTTTGCTACCGCCTTCCTCTCGCTTCCAGCTCTCGTCGGTCAGCTCATCTCTAGTATGGATAAGGGAAATACCATGGCTAAAACTATTAGTGAAATCTTCACCATGCCAAACGCTTCCAATTTCAAAACCCTTTATCCAAACGGTATTAACGAACGTTGGTTTATCTACCCAGCCCTCTATTTCCTACTCGTAGTCCTCTTTACCTACTTTTACACCTCAATTATCTTCAATACCAAAGAAATTGCTGATAATCTTCAAAAACAAGGCGGCTTCATCGAAGGTGTCCGTCCAGGTATGACCACGGCTAATTATCTAGAAAAAGTCATGACCCGTCTCAATTTATTCGGTGCTCTTGCACTTGGCTTTATTGCCATGATTCCATTCATTACTGACTATGTCGCCATCATGCTTAGCGACGCTCCGATGGGACTCTCCCTATCTGGCACCGGACTTCTCATCGTGGTGACCGTAGCCCTCGAAAATCTCCGTCAACTTGATTCACGCGCTCTTATGGTAACTTACGACGATTATAAATAAGAAAGCTGGGTGGGATGTCTCTCGAAGTTAAATCAAAATCTAAAATCCTCATCAATCTACCATTTATCATCTTGGCTCTAATTTTTACCATCGTCACTGCACGTCTATATTTCTGGGAAGACCATTATTATAAAACCAAAGAAGGTAGTGAAAGAATGCTGCCGAAGTCTAATCTTGATCTCGAAACCGATCAAGCTTCCGTGGATGAAACTCCAATTTCTGAAGATAAAACTAATTCTTACTCTGTTGCCTACGATAAGCCTCGTTTTATGAGTATTGAAAAATTAGGCGTAAAAAATGCCCGTATTTTACCAGTTGGGCTCACCGGCAAAGATGCCATTAGTACCCCAAATAGTATTTTTGATGTGGGATGGTATACTGGCACCCTCCCACCACTTACCGGTAAGACTGCACTCTTCGTCGGTCATAACGGTGGCCCAACTGCGGCCGGAGTTTTTAAACATCTAGATAATCTAGTAGCCGGCGACCAGATCCAGATTGAAATGGGTGATGGTACCAAACTCACCTATCGTGTCTATGAAAATCAAACCGTAGCCCTAGCTGAAGCCAATGAAAAAATGTCTGCTATGCTCGAATCACCAGTCACTGGCCAAGATTCCATTAGTATTATTACTTGTACCGGTGCCTGGTCAGACGTCCAGAAGACCTATCTCTCACGCCAATTTCTCCGTGCCACCCTCGTCCAAGAGACCACTAAGCAAAACCAATAGATTATTAATAGTTACAATCCAATCGTAAAAATTAATTCCACCTCCCTAAGTGTAAGCTTTATTCTTGACAAAATCTACAAATAGTGATATCATATCATAATATTCTTTTTGAATATGTATTTTATATCGCACATTTTAACTTTGCAGGGAAGCAGCCAATAGAAATCGAGGTGAATCTTATGACTAGAATTCAAAAGATTGTCTACGACATTCCTTCTGAAATCTTCAAGGATGAAGTTTTCAGAAAGTTCGTACACACTAAGGTATTTTCTAGGCTCAGATGCCTAGGACCAGAATGCCTTTCTGAAGAAGAAAGGAAATTAATTGCTAAACAAATTGCAGAATACTGCAAAGTCACACCAGGAGAGGACGAGCTAGAAGAATATGCTTTCGCTTTTTCCAAGCGTACCATGCAAGAATTAAACTAGTAATCCTCTTACCCCTCCTCGCCCCGGTCTACCGGGGCATTTTTTAGTCTTCACCCATATTATGAAAATAAGCGGTCTTTGATACCTTGGAAGGATCAACTTTCAATGTGCCGTCCGTTTCTGCCTTTTTATATTCATCATCAAAAGCTATCATCGTATATTTTTCTACACTACTACGGTCAAAATCATACCTAGCATCAGTATCAAGATATATGTCATAAGCCGCATTATAGTTTTTATCGTCATTGATTAGAAAATTTCGGAACGTTAACCTTCTGACCCTATACTCATCTGCCAGATTATTGATTTGATTCATGTTTCGAATTAAACTATTATGAGCATTTTTACGCGCCTCATCAAATGCACCTACATCCTTTGATTTCAATTCAAAATCGCGCTTACATTCTATATGCGCACAAACTTTATCATGCAGATCTCCGAGAATTTTAAGATGATTATCACGTTCTTCTGGATTTTCATTTTGTAAAATTTTCTGCTTCAGAGCTTCTTTTCTTTCTTCATAGAAATTTGCGGCATAAACCTCCGCGGTCATTAGTGAGTTAGCCGAGCCAATCATTTCTTCACGATCTTTCTCGTATTTCGAAGCATAACAGGCATCATATTCCGCCTCTTTCATCTTGAAAAAAGCCCCACCGACTTCGTCTTCCCACTTCATGAATTCGGTTTCCGAAATCTTATTAGCTTTCACTCGCCTATCGAAAGCCTGTTCCGCACCCACATAATAACGCGCCCAGTGCCTTGTATCTTCACGTCTACGCTCAACAAACTCCTGCTCACGCTTGACGCGTTCCGCAAAACCATCGAATGCACTCGTATTTTTATTTTGACTATTAGAATTAGACAGTCTCTCCCCGGACACTTTACCTCCTTTTTATTAATTTTAGCACCAAATTCTCAGATTTTAACCTCTTTACATTTTTAAAAATCTCTGGTAAAATAGGTAAATAATTTATGGCTAGTCAAAAGGAAGTGATCAAATTAGGCGGCACTGTCGTCGATGCATTACCAAATACTCAATTTCGAGTAGAACTTGAGAATGGTCATATTATTATTGCGCACATGAGCGGAAAAATGCGCAAAAACTTTATCCGTCTTGTGCCAGGTGACAAGGTTGAGGTTGAACTTACCCCTTACGATCTTACGAAGGGCCGTATCAGCTTCCGCCTTAAATAATATCAACCCTATTTTGGCGAACTCTGAAAAAATTTCCGCTTTTTCATTAGTACCTGAAATAGATTAACAAGGAAAGGATTTTTACACAGTGAAAGTACGTGCAAGTGTAAAGAAAATCTCCCCTGATGATATCTATGTTCGTCGCAAAGGCGTGCTGCGTGTCATCAACAAGAAAAAACCTAAGAATAAGCAAAGGCAGGGTTAAGCATGGCAAGAATTGCTAGCGTAGTCATCCCTTCCGAAAAACAAGTATGGATTGCCCTTACTTACGTTTTTGGTATCGGACGCACTACCTCAAAAGCCATCCTTGCGGAGGCCAAAATTGAGCCTACCACTCGGGTGAAAGATCTCACCGAGGCTGAGGAACAGAAAATCAACGACATTATTTCTAGCAAATATCAAGTCGAAGGTGATCTGCGTCGCCTCGTAACAAACAATATCAAACGCATTAAGGATATCAATTCTTATAAAGGTATCCGCCACAAGGCTGGTCTTCCAGTCAACGGCCAACGTACTCGTACGAACGCACGTACACGTAAGGGTAAGGCGATCGCGGTCGGTGGAACACAACCAAAAGCAGCAAGTAAAACCTAGTTAGTGGAGTAAAAATATGACAGAAGAAGTTAGAACTGAAGAAGTCAAAGTCAAAACCAAGAAAGGCAAGCGTATTGTCACTTCTGGTCAGGTCCACGTCAAGGCCACCTTTAATAACACCATCATCAGCATTTCCGACAAGAAAGGCCAAGTCCTCACTCAGTCATCTGCTGGTGCTAACGGTTTTAGAGGTTCCAAGAAGGGTACAGCTTACGCTGCTCAAATCGCCGCTGAAAAAGCTGGTGAAATTGCCAAAAAAGATCACGGTCTGAATTCCGTCGACGTTTACGTCAAGGGTATCGGTCTCGGTCGTGATAGCGCTATCCGTGCTATCTCAGGTCTTGGCATCAAAATTGATAGTATAACCGACCAAACACCTATCGCTCATGGTGGTGTACGTCCTAAAGGAGAGAGGAAACCGTAATGGCACGAGATAAATCTCCAATTGTCAAACAAAGTCGTCGCGAGGGCTTTGCCCTAGCACCAAAAGCTCACAAAATCATGGCTAAAAAATCTGGTATTCCAGGTCAGCACGGTGATATGCGAGTTCGCGGTGGTAGTTTGTATCTTACCCAACTTCGCGAAAAGCAAAAAGTTCGTAGACTTTATGGTCTTCTCGAAAAACAATTTGCTAAATTGATGAAAGAAGCCCAAAAGGCCGAAGGTCTAACCGGTGAAATCCTTCTAGAATTCCTAGAACGCCGCGCAGATAACGTTGTTTTCCGCGCTGGTTTCGCTTCTACTCGTCGCCAAGCACGCCAACTTGTCTCTCACGGACACTTCACTCTTAACGGTCGCCGTGTTGACATCCCTTCAATCCGCTTGAAGGCTGGTGACAAACTCGAAGTACGCGCTAAGTCTCAAAAGTCTGAATACTTCAAGAATCTCGACAACATCGTCGCTGCAAGTGGCGTTACTCCACTCAGCTGGATGAAGTCTGATGCTAAGAAAATGACTATCGAAATTACCGGCAAGCCAAAACGCGAAGAAGCCGAAGCAGGCATTAACGAACAACTAATCGTTGAGTATTACTCACGCTAAGGAGAAAAATGACAACAAAAGTAATTCACGAAGCAAATCTTGCAGAAGTCATCGACGTATCCGAGAACTGTGCCTCATTTGTAATCAAGCCACTTTACTACGGCTATGGTAACACTTTAGGTAACTCTCTCCGCCGCGTCTTACTCTCAAGTATTAAGGGTGCTGCAATTACTTCCTTCAGTATCGAAGGTACTACTCACGAATTCACTGCAATCGAAGGTATTCGTGAAGATGTCGTCGACATCATGCTCAACCTTAAAAATATTCGTTTTAAGAGCCACTCCGACGCTCCAGTCGAGCTTACTCTTGAAATCAAAGGTAGCGAACAATCTAAAAAAGATGGTGACGCACGTGTCGTCGCCGGCGATATTAAACTCACTAACGAAGTTGAAATCGCTAACCCAAACCAGGTAATTTGTCACATTGATGATCCAAATTACACTTTGAAGATGCGTTTCATCGTCGAATCTGGCCGTGGTTATCTTACTATTGAGCGCTCAGCCGAAGAACGCATCCACAGCGACATGATCGCTCTCGATGCTGTCTTCACACCTGTAATTCGCGTTCGTTTCAATGCTGAAAACACTCGTGTTGGTCAAGATATCAATCTTCAACAATTGACTATCACCGTCGAAACTGATGGTACTATCACCCCACGTGAAGCTTTCGAAGAAGCCGCTGCGATTCTTGTGAATCAATACCAGGCTCTTGCTGGAAAAACTGTCGCTGACACCGCTCCAGCTCCAGGCTCCAAGAACGAACAGGAAGATGCTGGTCTAATGCTTCCAATCGAAGAATTGGGTCTTTCGGCTCGTACTGCTAACGCTCTTGTGAACAACGCAATTCACACTATCAGAGACCTCGTTGTCTTGTCTGAAACCGACCTCAAGGACCTCAAAGGCTTCGGCCAAAAGGCTCTTGATGAGGTTAAAAATAAACTTAAGGAGTTAAATATCTAATGCATCGCCACGGATATAAAGGCCGCAAGTTCGGCCGTGAAACCGACCAGAGAAGGGCACTACTACGTGGGCTGATGTGCTCTCTGATCAAATACCAGTCGATCACCGTGACTCTAGCTCGCGCTAAAGAAATGCGCCGCTACACCGAGAAGCTTATCACCATCGCTAAAAAAGGTGGTCTCGCTAATCGCCGTCTCCTCATCGCAAGATTGGATGACCTTGAAGTTGCAGACCTCTTGATGGATGTTATTGCTCCTCAAATCGAACGTGATTCTGGTTACCTCAGAATTGAACGCGCTGGCTTCCGCAAGGGTGACCACGCTGAAATGGGTACTATCTCATTTGTCGATTCTATCAACCTAACTAAGGAGGCTAAATAATGAAGACTTTTAGCCAAAAATCCGCTGAAATCAAGCGCGAATGGTATGTTATCGATGCCGCTTCTTTACCACTTGGTAAATTAGCTGTCGTCATCGCTGACAAACTCATGGGTAAGTCTAAAGTTACTTACACTCCACATATTGACAATGGTGACTACGTCATCGTCTTGAACGCTAAGAACATCCAAGTTACTGGCAACAAGATGGTTGAAAAAATGTACTACCGTCACAGTGGCTTCCCAGGTGGTCTCACCGAGCTCAAACTCGAAGAAATCATCGAGAAGAATCCAGCTTACGCCATCAAAGAAGCTGTCAAAGGCATGCTTCCAAAGAACAAGCTCGCTGACGATCGTTTAGCTCGTCTCCGTGTCTTCAATGGCGCTGAGCACACTCATTCCGCTCAAAATCCAAAGGAGATTAAATAATGGCAACCAAATATTCCTACGGACTTGGTCGTCGCAAAGCAGCTACTGCTCGCGCACGTCTATTTAAGGGTAAAGGTGAAATCACCATCAACAACAAGCCAGCCCTAGAGTATCTTTCTCTAAACAAAAGCTTGCTTGCTGAAGTGACCGATCCTTTAGCTCTCGTTAACAAGCAAAAAGAATTTGATGTTACCATCCTGGTTTCCGGTGGTGGTCTAGCTGGTCAAGTCGACGCAATCAAATTGGCTATTTCTAAGGCTCTTACCTTGGAATTCCCAGATTTACGTCCAGTCTTGAAGAAAGCTGGTCTCATCAAGCGCGACCCACGCGAAAAAGAACGCAAAAAATACGGTTTACGTTCTGCTCGCAAACGCGAACAATTCTCCAAGCGTTAATCAAAAGAAAATACTCCTCAACTGGGGAGTATTTTTTATGACAAGAAAGCATTTTTATGCGAAGAGAGTATTTTTTTATGCCGAGAAAAAAGCCCGTGAATCACGGGCTAGGCAGACATTGCTTCAAGATTGTAATTTTCCCGAAGAAATTTACTAAAATCCCGAATCCAGCAGGTAGCTAGATGCCGATAAGTCTGCGAAATGCGCACCACAATGGTTTTTGTTTCCAAAAAATCCTTGTAGACTGAGAGAAAAGTTAGTTCTGCCCCCGCACATGTACCAAGAGAATCCTCTAATAATCGAAATTCCACCTCGTCTGGCAGCTTATCCTGAATATAATTGATCGTGAAGTAGCTCCACCCGAGTTCCTTACTCAGTCTGAGCTCGATACCAGCAGTTTTCGCGTGCTGACTATTGAATCTCTCAAAAAACTTTGTCATTTCTTTACGCATAAAAAATACCCCCATTCTAGGTTCTATTGTTTAACATAAGCAATCTTTATTATTATAACCCAACATAAGCGAAATCGGTCAAAAAAATAGAAAAATTTTGTCAAAATCCGCTATAATATAACCATGGCAGAAACTAATGAATCCGCAGTGCTTTATCAAATCAATCTCAAAAACCTGATTAAAGCTCTCAAATCACCTTCTTATCTCAAACGTTTTATTAATTACAATAAGCATATTGTATTGTATTTTGTTTTCGGCGTCCTCACGACAGTCGTCAACCTCATTAGCTTCTATATCTTTGCCGAAATTCTCCAAATTGAAACCATTCCAGCAACCATTTGGGCCTGGGTCGTTGCCGTAGCCTTTGCATTTATTACCAATCGTCTCTATGTTTTCGAAAGCACCGCCAAAACTCACGCTGCTATCCTTCGCGAAGCGATACTTTTTTTCATTGCACGCCTAGTTACACTAGGTATTGAAGTCTTTATCATGTGGCTCTCCGTCGATGTTTGCGGCCAAAATAAACTTATTTGGAAAGTTATCTGTAATATTATTGTCATCATCGTAAACTATACTCTCAGTAAAGCCGTAGTTTTCTCCAGTAGCCGCACCTCCAAGCGCCTCGGCAAACGCCAAGACAAAAAGAATAATAATTAAACACTTATATATTAAGCAAAAAAAGAAAAATTAATAACCACCCCCTTATCTAAATAAACAATTGAACGACCCCTAATCCTATAAAGCGACCATCCCGCTTGCTAAAACACCAAAAAAGATGTATAATATAAATATTGTTGGGCATTCAACAAGAAAGGGGGTCATTTTTATGGCCAGTACTTTAAGATATAGACCGGTAATGTTACCGGGAATAGAATTTTATAACGAAGACGGAAGTTTTACTGAAGAGACTATTAGAGACTATCAGAAATCTTTGGATTTTTCCAAGAGATCAAGGAGTAGACATTTTGCCGGATACCTCAGAGAAATACACGGTGCGGCCGCCGACTACCATAAAAGCATTGTCACTCAAGATCCAATGCTAAGGCTTCGCTCCCAGCAGAAAATAAATCAAGCCTGCGCTCAAATGGAAGTAGTGGGAATGCGCAAATCTGAAATAGACTTCATCAAAGAAAAACTTCAAAATAAATAAGTCTCATGCTATAAATTGAATATTTTTAAAATTTATTAAAATTTTTAAATTCGAACACATAAACCATGCCCAACAAAAAACGGGGAGCCAGCAGGCTCCCATTTTTATATCCGCTTAATAATTAAATTCATCTTTATTCGATTAGCGTTGACCACCTTGGTTTGATGGACCGCCGTTCCCGCCACCGTTTTGGAAGTTTGGAGGGGTTCCATGATTTCCGGAAGGACCACCTTGACCATTGCCTTGGCCGCCAGGTCCACCTTGCTGACCACCATGTTGATTCCCAGAAGGACCGCCTTGACCGTTATTTTGCCCATATGGGCCACCTTGCGGATTACCTTGTGGGCCTCCTTGACCATTGCTTGAACCGTTCGGGCCTCCCTGTTGACCACCTTGACCACCTGGGCCACCCTGGCCTTGTGAATTATTATTTTGATTAGATGGTCCACTTTGTTGGTTTCCATTTGGGCCGCTCTGCTGATTCTCATTTGACCCATCTTGCTGGCCACTAGGCCCACCCTGACCGTTCATTCCACCTGGCATGCCATTTTGCATCTGCTGTGTTGGCGGCATGCCTCCGGGATGATTATTTGCTGCAAATTTAGTATAGGCCAGACATCCAGCTGAAGTCACCACCGCCCCCGCCAGTACACCAGCCACAACTAATCCAGCCTTGTCCTTGCGGTTAGATTTATGATTGGTTGATTCATTTTCCATTTGAAAACGCTCCTTTTTAGTTGTTTACCACCCTATTATTCCCGCGCAGTCTGAAAGAAACCTTAAAATTTCCCAAAATATTTTTTCAGGTTCATTTTAAGTTACCGACGCAAAATGGTATTATAAATAAATAAGGAGAATCACATGAGAGTACTTTATGTCGAAGATGCCATCTTTCTCGCCGAAGCCGTCAAACATAATTTAGAAAAACAAGGTATCACTGTCGATCACGTTAATAATGGTGAGGATGGCCTCGAAAAAGCCCTCGATGAAATTTACGACTGCGCAGTACTAGACATTATGTTGCCAAAACTTTCTGGAACCGACATCTTGAAACGCATGCGCGAAAAGCAAATCCAAACTCCAGTCATTATGCTTTCTGCCCTCTCAGAAGTTGAAACCAAGATCAGTAATCTTGAGCACGGTGCCGACGATTATCTTGCCAAACCTTTCAAAACCGCTGAATTAATCGCTCGCATTAAGGCCTTAATTCGTCGTCCGAAAAACATTAATATTAATACCATTTCTTATAGCTACCTCATTCTCGATAAAACTAATGCCACTTTGAACGGCGAACAATTGACCGCCAAGGAAGTGGAAATTCTCAGTGAATTTATTAAATCTCCAGAGCTTCTAATTAATAAAGAATATTTACTAGCCAAAGTTTGGGGTGAAGATGGTTTCGGCGAGGATAATTACATTGAATCCTACATTTCTCGCATTCGTAAATTACTCAAGAAAATCAAAAGTAAAACTAATATTGTCACCATGCGCGGATTAGGCTATAAATTAACTGATAAGTAATATAATAGACTTATGTTTCAAAAACTTCGTAAGCGCATCATCATTATTACCATGGCCGTCACTACGACGGTCTTGGTTTTGTCGGGAATTCTTATTATGATTTTCTCTACCGCCTCACGTCCCGCACCCGATCATCATCACGAACCAGATTTTCAGAACAACTCTTCAGAACATCATTTTGACGACGAAGAGCTGCGTAATTTCATCCAGTCTGATCGTGCCGAAGGTCAAGGTCGCCTCATAGCTTCACTAATTGCTGTTGATATTATTGTCGAAACCACAGTCTTAATTATTGTGGTCTACGCCTCAAAGCGCATCGTCGAGCCGGTGAAAAATTCCTACGACTGTCAAAAAATCTTCATCGCCAACGCCTCTCATGAATTAAAAACCCCACTCGCCGCCATCCAGGCTAATATGGAAGCTCTTGAAGTAGACGAAGAAAATCAACACTGGAAAGACAATATCGAAACTGAGATTAATCATGCCAATAAGCTAGTCTTAGACCTCTTACAGCTTGCCAAAATGGATGCCGGCAGTATCATGAAAAGCACCGCCGAGCGTGTCAATCTTAATACCGAGATTAAAAAACGTATCGAATTATTCGCCCCGAAATTCTCTGGCAGGATCCATTACACCAGCCTGCCCGGCTCCTTCATCCATCAACTACCCAAACAAGATATTCTCCAGATTCTCGACATTCTCCTCGATAACGCTATCAAATATGGCGAGAAAACTCTCGAAATCAAACTCACTAAGACCTCTCTTTCTATTTCGAACGATGGCACCAAAATTAAAACTGAGGACCTCGAAAAAATCTTCGATCGATTCTATCAAACCGATAAATCCAAGGAAGGCTCCGGCCTCGGTCTCGCCATCGCCAAAACTCTCTGTGCCCAGAACGGCTGGACTATTAACTGCAGCAATCAAAACAACCACACTACTTTTACGGTTTATTTTAATCCGAAAAACCGCACCTAATTCCGGAACTATATTTTTCACCAGCGTGGACCTAACCCCCCATCGTTAATTTTGCGTTTTTGGCTAAATCTGGTATAATATAGGTGTATCGTATTTACGCCTATATTTTTTGGCGTGCACATTAACAAGGAGGGTGTTTATGTCAGAAAATTCTGAAATTGCCGTATTGAAAGCCAATTACCGTGAGACTAATCGTAGTATTAAGGAGGCCGAAGCTAAACACGATTTAATTCGTGCCGAGTACGATGCTACTATTAAGCGTCACAGTGCCTTTTATGGGCCGATTGAAAGACTACGAATTCAGCTTGCCGCTGAAAATCTCAAAACTAAGCCGCATAGAAGCCTTATCGCGACACTGAATCGTGAACTTGATAGCCTACTCAAAGAGCAGGGTATTGTAAAATCGGAAATCGAAAATCTTATGCGAAAGAAAAATCGTGCTTTTAGTGAAATTCAAACTCAGAGAACTAAATTGAAAAAGTTAGATGAAAAAATTCGTTCCAAAAGCGGTGATTTAAAGCCATACAAAAAACCGCGCAAATTTAATTTTTAGGGGGGATATTATGCCGCAAAATTTTGCAACTAATGAAAAAAATCATAAAACTGACTAATCGCCCAACTTAAATATTCTAAGAACCGGAGTCTTCTTCGGTTCTTTTTTAAAATGCATCAAATTGACTTTTAGTGAAGAAATGTCTATAATAAAATAACATTGATTTAAATGCAAATTTATTATTAAGCCATAAACATTATAGATAGTATGAATAAAAGAAAAAATATCAATAAGGAAAAAATTAAAATTTGCTTAGCCTGCTCTAGTGGTGGCCATTTAACTCAACTTTATCAACTAAAACCATACTGGCAAAAAAAAGAGCATTTCTGGGTGACCTTTAATAAAGAAGATGCTAATAGTTTATTAAAAAATGAAAAAATATATCATTGCTATTTTCCAACAAACAGAAATCTAAAAAATTTACTAAAAAACACATTACTAGCAATTAAAATTTTATTAAAAGAGAAGCCGGATGTTATCCTTTCCACCGGTGCCGCCATAGCCGTTCCACTCTTCTATGTTGGGAAAATTCTAGGCACAAAAAATATATATATTGAAGTATTTGATAGAATAGATAAACCGACAGTTACTGGAAAACTAGTACAACCAGTATGCGACAAGACGATAGTTCAATGGGAAGAAATGACAAAAGTTTATAAAAATTCCATTAATCTTGGCTGTATTTTTTAGGAGATTCATATGATATTCGTTACTGTTGGAACACACGAACAACAATTTAATAGATTAATCAGACACATCGATAACTTAAAGAAATCAAAAAAAATTAAGGACGAAGTTTTTATTCAAACCGGATACTCTGACTATATCCCAAAGTTCTGCAAATGGAAAAAAATTCTAACGAATGGCGAAATGATAGAGAAAATTATCTCATCTGATATAATAATAACTCATGGTGGTCCATCAAGCTTTATCCTACCAATACAATACGATAAAACACCGATTGTAGTCCCAAGGCTTAAAAAATTTAACGAACATGTAAACGATCATCAATTAGATTTTTGTAAAAAATACTATTCTTTATATAAAAACATTTTACTAGTAGAGGACATAAATCTGATCAACTCAGATTTACTCAAGAAAGTTGCTTTAAAAAGTAAAAGTTTACAAAAAAGTAATACCAAAAACTTTTGTAAAAATCTAGAAGTAATTATTAATAGTAAAATAAAATGAAGCATAAAAAAACAAATCTACATGACTCTAAAATATTAGCGTTAGTTATAATAGCGCTAATATTTGAACGCTTATATAATTTTTCTGAAATAAGTGGAAAGTTTTCTGGGTTTGTTGCAATCATCTGTTTTACTATCGGATTAATAGTTACAATAAAACAGGGATCTGGAACACTTAAATTAGATTTTATTAAAGCTGGAATTCTAATCCCATACTATCCATCATTTGAGACTATAAGATATTTTTTGTTTTTCGGTCTTCCATCTTTATGGGGTAAATTTTATTTTAAAAATCAGTTGTATCTATATAAAATTATAGTCTTAGCATCATTATTATTTGTCATCTATGAAAAAGTCAGTGGTTCACCACGAGTAGATGGGTTCATGTATTCACCAACCATTTTTTCCTGCATTTTACTTATTTCAATCTATGCAATATTAATGATAAAAGAAGTTTCTAAATTAAAGATATTTTACGTATTAGCGTCATTATATATGATTTTCGAAACAAAAAGCAGTTCAATCATACTAGTTGCAGCATTAATTATCTTATATAAAATATATATTTTAATAAAAAATAAAATTAAATTTCAAAACAAAATCAGCAGGAATCTCTCATATGCAATAATTTTCTCAATTGTAGTCATATCTAGTATATTTATCACAAATAATGTTAAAAGCGTACTTTCAATAGTGGGTAGAGATAATCGAGAACAAAGTACAGAAACACGCATAGAGTACATAAATGATTTCACGAACATATTAGTCAGCAATCCTAGAACTTTTCTTATTGGAAATGGCGGGGGCTTCACTCAGCAAGAAATAAATAGAAATTCAAAATCCGAAAACTTCTTTCCATTACATCAAGATATATTAATGTTGCTATGTGATTACGGATTAATTGGCTTCATATTAATATTAATATTGTTTATAAAAAAATTACATTTAAATTATATCTCTATTCTCATACTAATACTTTTAAGCTTCCATAACCTAGTTCTCACATCACAGGTATTCTTATTGTTAATAATTACAAATAATAGAATCAATCATGATTATAATTTTGAGAAATTACCAGGATACTACAATGCATAATTCATTATATATATGCCAAACACATTTTCATCTTTTAGTCTCTATTTTACGCAACATTAAAGAGAAAGGACAAAATGACTTATTACTCTTTGCTGAAAAAAATGACACAATCTTGAAAGAGAAAAAATTAGTATCCAAAATAGAAAAAAGCAATATTTTTCGTAACGTATTTATCATTGATTACACCGATAATAATAGAATTAATACAGTATTTCGATTTTTTAAACTCGGATATTTATTGAATAGGACGCCTGCTATAAAAAATATTCATAAATACAAAGATGTTTATATTTTTAATGATATATCTACTATTGGAAAAATTATTAATATCAAAAGAATTAAATATATATTACTTGAAGATGGAAAAGGCTGCTTAAACAAAGACCATTTTGAAAAATATGTATCTAAACAAAATAAGTTCAAATTAAAAATAAAAAAAATCTTTTTTGGTTATTCTGTGATGGGTGAATCTAAAAATATTAAAAAAATAATCGTCGATAATATTGATAACGTTCAACTTAAAAGACCAGTCGAAGAACAAAATTTTATATCACTGATTAGAGGATTAAATAAAAAAGAACAAAAGATCACTACACGGTTATTTTTATCAAAAAATATAACCAGTGACTTAAATAACTCAGTAATTATTCTAACGCAACCTTTTTATGAGGATGGAATATTAAAAAGTATAGACACACAAATTAAATTGTTTAAAAAAATTATCGACAGTCAAAATGAAAAAAATATTTTTATAAAACTACATCCACGAGATAAAACAAACTACAGTCAAATAATTAAGAAAGAACACATAATATCTGGCGATTTTCCCATTGAAATAATTAATCTTATACCTAATCTGAAAATTAAAAAAATAATATCCATATCATCAACTTCAACAACGTCAATAATGAATTGTGAAGAAGTGGTTACGCTGGGATGGGAGTATTTAGAAGGATTAAATAATGAACAATAAAGTAATAAAAGCAGGTACATGGTACACAATTTCTAATTTTCTCATAAAGGGAATTAGCTTTATTACGTTGCCTATTTTCGCCAGGCTTCTCACAAAAAGTGATCTTGGACAATTTTCCAATATTACTGCCTGGTTTAATGTTCTAGCGATAATAGCAACATTCGAATTATATTCATCCGTGTCTATTGCAAGATTTGATTTTAAAGACGATCTAAAGCAGTACATTTCCTCTAATCTCGTTTTTGGAACGTTTATTACCACAATATTCTACATATTATGTTTAATTTTTCATACATTTATCGAGCAGACATTAATGCTAGACTTTTTGACGCTCAACATAATGTTTATTTATCTATTAGTTTACCCGGCAACACAAATGTTACAAATAGAAAAACAGATAAATCACGAGTATAAAACCGTAGTAGCAATATCGTTTCTAAGTTCGTTTCTGTCCACTATTACCTCCATAGTGTTAGTTTTATTACTTAAAGACCGTCTTCTAGGCAGAATTATGGGTCACTTCATTCCGTTAATCCTAGTATCACTTTTTGTGTATATCTGGATAATAAAAGATGGCTTCAAAATATCAAAAAAATATTATACCTATGCACTAAAAGTATCCTTACCACTAATCGTCCATCTTCTCGCAGGCTATCTATTAAGTTCCTCTGATAAAATCATGATTACGAAAATGGTATCAACTGAGGCCAATGCACTATATAGTGTTTCATATAATGTCTCATTGGTTGTGAGTTTACTATGGTCTTCTTTAAATAACGCTTGGTCTCCATGGGCTTACAAACAGATGGATGATAAGAAATATGATAAATTAAAAAAATATTCAATACCGTATTTTATTGGTTTTCTAATTATTGTTTATATCGTTATGTTAATTACGCCAGAACTTCTTCTAATTATGGGCGGAAAATCTTACGTAGAAGCAATGTATGTAATGCCACCAGTTATGGTTGGATATATTTTCCAGTTTATTTACTCACTTTATGTAAATATTGAATTTTATCACAAAAAACAAAAAAATATAGCGTTTGGTACCGCGATAGCCTGTATCATAAATATAGCTCTAAACTACATATTTATACCAAAATTTGGTTATATCGCAGCGGCATATACTACACTAATTGGATATATTTCTCTATATATAATTCATTTTGCATTTGTAAAGAAACTGGGTGCTATCATCTGGTATAATAACAAAATATTTTTCTCCTTACTGTGTATCTCAATTTTATACATGTGCATTTGTAATTATATGTATTCAATCCCATATCTAAGATATGTAATCATCGGAATAATATTCGTTAGTCTATTAATTCTTGTAATAAATAGAAAAAAATTTTTCAAAACAAGAATCGGTAGGAGAATCGCCACATTAATAAAGCTAATCAAATCTAATAAGGAGAAATAATAAAATGAAAATACTAGCAGTAATTCCAGCAAGAGCGGGGTCAAAAGGCATCCCTAACAAAAATATCCGCATTCTCAATAATAAACCTTTAATTAGTTATTCTATCGAAAACGCAAAAAATTCTAAGTACATTACAGATATTGTAGTGACGACAGATAGTGATATTGTGCGTGTCATAGCAGCCCAAATGGGAGTCGATTCCATAGAGAGAAAGCCAGAACTATGTGGAGACGACATTACTTTGGACTCTGTAATTTACGATGCTATCCCAAAGAAAACCAAATGGGATTTTATAATTACTATGCAACCAACCTCCCCGACCTTACAAACGGAGACTCTAGATAAAGCTATCGAGTATACCATTAAAAACAAACTCGATACCGTAATATCTGCAATAAATCGCCCACATTTATCCTGGAGGGATGACAATGGTAAAAAGTTACCAAATTACACCGAGCGACTAAATCGTCAATATCTCCCAGCCAATTATATGGAGACTGGCGCATTTGTGATTTCTAAATTCAATATCGTTACAGAAAAAACTCGAATTGGTAAAAAAGTTGACGTTTTTGAAGTGTCAGAATCAGAATCTATTGATATTGATAATTTTTCCGACATGATTGTAGTTTCTAAAATTCTTGAAAATAAAAAGATTGCAATCTATGTCAATGGTAACAATAAACGCGGAGTAGGGCACATCTATCGCGCATTAGAAATTGCCGATGAATTTAATTGCAAACCAGATATCTATTTTGATAAAAATCAAACTAGCCCTAAAATCTTCGGACAAACCACACACACGCTTATTCCAGTAGACGGAATTGCTGATTTATTCCAAAGATGTAAAAAAGAGAAATATACTCTCTTTATTAATGATATCCTTACGACATCCATAGATTACATGATTGGACTCAAGAGTGTTCTTCCAAAAACTTCAAAAATTGTAAATTTCGAAGACGATGGAGAGGGTGCATCTGCGGCAGACTTGGTATTTAATGCGCTTTATCAAAAAAATACTACTCCAAATGTAAGAGCTGGAGAGAAATACTATATCCCAGGTAAGCTATTTCTCTCATCTACGCCAATTCAGATCAACCCAACTGTGAAAAATATTTTTGTGGCATTTGGTGGAGCCGACCCACAAAACTACACAGATCGCGTACTTGAAATTATCAGTAAAGAAAAATACGATAATTTAAACTTCACTGTAGTATTAGGCCGCGCAAAACATAATATTGATAAGTTACTAGCATATAATTCACATAAGAACATTACCGTCCTACATGATATTCAAAATATGCCAGTATTGATGTCACAAGCTGACATTGCGATCACCTCTAGGGGTCGTACTGGATATGAATTATCTATGCTAGGAGTTCCATCGATTGCTATGGCTCAAAACGAGCGTGAAGAAAAACATGGTTTCGTATGTGATGAGAATGGCTTTAATTATATAGGCCTTAATCCAAGCGACGCAGTAATCGAAGCTAATTTGGATATGTATATCAACATGGAACAAGAAAAGCGTCAAGCACAACAAAATATATTATTGACTCATGACTTAAAAAATGGTAGAAAAAGAGTAATGAGTTTAATTAATAATCTATAAAATAATGCGAGGAATTATGAAAAAAAATAAACTATATTTAATCGCTGAGATGGGAGTTAACTTCTATGACACAGCAAAACAACTAAACATTACACCACTAGAAGCCGCTAAGTTATACATTGACAAAGCCGCAGAAGCTGATATTGATTGTGCTAAATTTCAATCTTATAAAGCTAACACAATCGTCTCAAAAAACTCACCAGCATATTGGGACACGACTAAAGAAGCGACCAAGACACAATATGAACTCTTCCAAAAGTTTGATGGTTTTGGAGAAGCAGAATACAAAGAACTATGCGACTACACACATAGCAAGGGCATGGATTTTACTTCAACCCCATTTGACTATGTATCCGCAGATTATTTGTATGACATGGTAGATTTTTACAAAATTTCATCTTCCGATTTATCCAATATTCCTTTCATCAAGCATATCGCAGCAAAAGGAAAGCCTATGGTTGTATCCGTAGGAGCTGCCTACTTATCAGAAGTTGACGAAGCAATCCGTGCAATGAAAGAGGTTGGTAATAACGATATTAGCATCCTACACTGTGTACTCTCATATCCAACAGACCCAAAAAATGCTAACCTTAAAATCATTGAAACTCTCAAGAAAGTATTCCCTGATGTTAAGGTAGGCTTTAGTGATCACGTAGCCCCAGATCCAACCATGATGACTTTAGCAACTGCATATATTCTCGGATCTGAAATTATCGAAAAACACTTCACTCTCGATAAAACACTTACCGGTAATGATCATTACCACTCTGGTGATCCAGAAGATTTCAAAAAAGCACGCGCAAACTTTGATATGATCGATACTGTTCTAGGAAATCCAGAAAAAACCGTTCTTGATTGTGAACTTGTTCCACGTCGCGAGGCTCGCAGGTCCTTAGTCTTAACACGCAGCATGAAAGCCGGTGAAAAAATCACAGAGAAAGACATCATGCCAAAACGTCCAGGTACCGGAATATCCCCAAAATATACCGATATCGTCCTCGGTAGAGCAGTCAAACAAGATCTCGAAGAAGACACAATTCTCACTTGGGATATGGTTTAATATAAGAAACACTCCATTAATTGGAGTGTTTTTTGCAATGAATTTAAGGTAACATCACGATAATAAAACAATAACTAAAATCTACAAAAAGACAATATGAACTACATAGAAGAAATAAGAATTGATGGTTTTAAAAAATTTAAAAAACTAACAGTGTCATTCAATAAAAATACAAATATTCTTGTTGGTGATAATGCTTCTGGCAAAAGTACTATACTAGAGGCAATAAATATCGTGATTAATCAATGGTATCAATTCAACGATAAATCGATGATTGTAGACTTATTTAATAAAGAAAACGTAAATAAGTTTAAAGAGAATCCATCTCTAGAAAATTTACCAGAAATTATTATAGAATTAGATTTAAATTTAGACAAAACAAATATAAACGCTATCGATTATTCAGGTACAGTCCATCATAATTTAAAAAATAAAAATAACCCATTAACCGGGATAAGATTTGAATGTAAAATAAAAGACGACTTCAAGGTCCAATATCAAGCAGAATTAAATAAGACCCTTTCGGATTCTTCGCAAACTAAAGAAATCGAAGTTCCATACGAATATTATGAATTAATTTGGAATAAATATAATGGATTAACGTATAATAAAAAATTGAAGCCCATTAAAATCATAAACATTGATACTGATAAAAATCAAAAAACAGCATTTAATAGCTATAGTAAACAATTATTTGATAATGTTTATACATCAGATCAGAAAAAAATAGTTAAAAATGAAGTCAGAACAAAAATATCTGAAATTTCTAAGGAAGTATTTGAAGAGATTAGTGCGAATAGACGATTTGATATAGACTCGAAAAAGACCATACTTGAATCTATAATCAATATCTACGATAACAACGTATCTTTGGATAATCAGGGAAGTGGAACTGAAAGCAGAATAAAAATCGAATTAGCACTCGATGAAAGTAAAATTTTTGATATTATCCAAATTGAAGAGCCAGAAAATCATTTAAGCTTCATAAATCTAAGAAAAATAATTAATGAACTTTCAAATACCAACAAAGATGTACAATTAATCATTTCAACACATAGTAGCATGATTTCTAGTCATCTAGATTTAAAAAATGTAATTTGGCTCAATGAATCTAAAGCATTAAAACTTGAAAACCTAAGTTCGGAAACAGCAAAATTTTTCAAAAAAAATACCCAATAATTCATTATTGCAATTAATTTTAGCCAATAAAGTAATCTTAGTAGAAGGGACTACGGAATCAATATTGATACCATATTTTTACAGACAACTTACTGGAGAAGATATATACCAAAAAAATATAGCAATAATCTCATGCAATGGCATATCATACGAGCATTATGTTAATATTTCTAAAGCTACGGGTAAAACCATAGCAGTTATTACCGACAATGATAGTAACGAAACAAAAATTCAGGAATTAAAAGAAAATAATAAAAAATCTGATAATATACAATATTTCACCGATAAAAACGTAAATAATTGGACATGGGAGGTATGCCTACTTAAAGAAAATAGAGAGTACCTTGAAAAACTTCTCCAATTAAAGACTGGCTGTAGATATTTATATAAAAACCAAGATTTAAATGACCCTACTCTGGGTTATATGTTAAACAATAAAGTTGAGTGTGCATACAAGGTAGCAGACGACATAGAATCATCTGTCAAACAAATCACCATACCAGATTACGTAAAAGAGGCAATTAAGTGGATAACAAAATAATACTTGCTGTAGCTGGTGCAGGAAAAACATACTCTATTTGCAGTATGTTACAAAAAAATTATAGAAGCCTAATCCTAACATACACAAATGAAAATGTTTCAAATATAGTTAATGAATTAACTAAGCAAGGTAAATACGATGATTCAAAAATAAAAATTATGACATTTGACAGTTTTAAATATCGCTACATACTTAAAGCATATGAACCTCTGATAATTGGCGCCTATTCACATACGGAATTATGCGATAAGATTACTATCAAAGCTCCACCAAAACAGTGGGTGAATGGTAGATATAACCCTTTATATGTTAAAAAAGACAAAATAGGGCATTATAAATCGAAATTTGGATACTATTGCGTCAAATTTTCAGAATTAATTATTGAATCGGATAAAAAAACACCTTTTCTAACGACCGCTATAAAAAATATAAACGAGCTAGTTGACGCAATTTACATCGATGAATTTCAAGACTTTGTCGGTTATGATTTTGAATTAATTATGAAACTATATGAACAATTCAAGACATGTATATTTGTTGGAGATTACTACCAGCATTCTGTTAAAAGTAGCGAACAAAAACAAAATAATAACGGTAAGAAAACAATATACGAAAATTACAAAACAAAAAAAGATTTTATTCGTTATTTAACAACCAACAACATGATAATTGACGAAAAAAGTTTATCTGCATCACGAAGATGTTGTCATGACGTATGCAAATTCGTTAATGATAAACTAAACATACCTATCCTATCGCAAGAAATCAATACTGGCCGTGTAATCTTCGTAAATGAAAGTGAGGTTAGGTCCATATTGAATGATGATAAAATAATAAAGCTCGTTTATAGAGATTCAGCTAAATATACTTTCAGATCAATAAATTGGGCATATTCTAAAGGCGGTACATACCAATCAATATGTGTAATTTTAACTTCCAAATTTGAAACAATCGATCATAGTGATTTCAATATTAATAAAATTAAATCAACCCCACTAATCATTAACAGTCTTTATGTAGCATTAACAAGAAGCTCCGGCAATGTATACATATTAAAGGAATCCATATTTAAGAAACATAAAAACAATTATCAATAATTATTTAGTATTTTTATAAACTTAGAAGATATTTTAGTATTCAATTAAATTAATAGTTGAAAATTTTATTATAAAAATATTTAACATATTCCTTAATTTCATTAATATAGATTGAGAAAATAATCGGAATATTATTTTCATTTTCACCAACAATTAAAACACTAACGTAAAAAGCTTCTTCAACCTTAGAGTCAACTGAAGCTATTGGTAAAGAATTTATTGAATTTAATACAAAACAAATATATGGACTATTTAACTCAATAAAGCCTCCACCAGAATCAGTATTTGCGACATGCGCAACGGAAACAGCCCTAACAAAATTTAAAAATTTATTTTTATCCTTTAGATATAATACCTGTTTTGGTTCCTCGCAATTTATATTTTTTTTATTAGGAATATTATCTAGTATATTTTTAAACGTTTCAAAAGACTTTTTAAAAAATGCAGGCCTTGGGTCGTGTAGATTAATATTTTTAAATTGAGCTATCTGTTTTAAACAATCATTAAAATTAAAAAATACATAAAAAAATAATAGACAATCAGATTCATTAAATTTTTTATAGTTATCAATATTATCTATTATTGAAAGAAAAAATAATAACTGATTAAGCCAAGCAAAATAAGCTACATTTTTAACACCTTTAACATCTATATTGTCTTTAATATCTTTAATATCTTTAATATCTTTAATATCTTTAATATCTTTAATATCTTTAATAT
>CAUQEY010000004.1:0-34708 GCA_963517175.1 uncultured Candidatus Saccharibacteria bacterium
TTAATCACCTTATTTATTTTAACTATCGGTAGTATCTATTTCCGAAAACACTCTAAATATTTTGCGGAGGAAGCCTAATGTCGAAAACTCAAAAACCTATTCAAAAGTCTACTGAAAAAGCCGCCGAAAAAACACAAGAACGTAAGGCCGTCATTACTGTTTCACATCTTTCCAAAACTTTTAAACTTCCTACCGAACGTTCTTTTGGCTTGAAGCAAGTGATTTTCAATCGTCTTCGCGGCATTAAAGGATATACTGAACAGCAAGTCCTAAATGATGTTAGTTTCAAGGTCTATGACGGTGAATTTCTCGGTATCGTCGGCCGTAATGGTTCTGGTAAATCTACTCTCTTGAAGTTACTCTCTCAGATCTATACTCCGACCAAGGGCAAGATTCAGATTGATGGTTCACTTGTGCCATTTATCGAACTCGGTGTCGGTTTTAATCCTGAACTCACTGGTCGCGAAAATGTCTATCTTAATGGCGCCATGCTTGGTTTTTCCAATCAAGAAATGGATGCCATGTATGATGACATTGTGAATTTTGCCGAACTTCCAGAATTTATGGACCAGAAACTAAAAAATTATTCTTCCGGCATGCAAGTGCGTCTCGCCTTTTCCATTGCGATTCGTGCTCGTGGCGATATTTTGATTCTCGATGAAGTTCTCGCCGTCGGTGACGCTGCCTTCCAGAAGAAATGTAATGATTATTTCGCCTCACTTCATGGCAAGCAAACCGTGATTTTGGTGACACATTCTATGGAAAATGTGATGGCTTATTGTGATCGTGCAATCTTGATTGAAAAAGGCAAAATTATCGAAGAAGGTGAACCTGCCAAAGTTACCGAAGCCTACCTCAAGCTCTTCAATTTAAATTCCTAAATCTCTAAAACTGATCGGCTAACCACTAGCCGATTTTTGTTTCACCTCTATTTTGATTGTGTTATACTTAAAACATATTTAATTATTCAGAAAGGATTTCTATGGAAAAAACCGCTTCGGAAAAAGCTCCTGCAAGCACCAAAGAAACCACTTCAGTCAAAAACACTGCGAGTGCTGCCAAAGAAAAAATTAATGAAAACTTCGAGAAATTTAAAAAGATCCCAGCCGTTTCTTTTATTCTCTCGGTTTTTAAAAACCCAGTCACTGGTGTAAAAAAGGGAATTGCAGGTTATTCTGATTTTAATAATAGCTGGCTCCTTCCAGTTATTGCTGCTGGTACCTACACCGTCTTTAATTTAATTTTTGCTATTTTTAGAACCGTTTCTCGTCCAGCTTCACTTTTTGGCACCAAGAAAGCCGGTCTTGATTTTAGTCTTTTAAATAAATTCGATTGGTTCCAAAACACTATCGGTAATTTCTTGATTGTTCTAGCCACTATTGCTGCCATTGCTGGTATTTACTACCTCGCTGGTCTCATCATGAAGAAAACTCAGTTGAATTACTTCCGCTTGGTTACTATTGTTTCCGTGGCTTCCTTTGCTTGGATTCTTACCGCCTCTCTCATTTCACCACTTATTCTAAATGTTTCCATTCCTGTAGCTAGTGCTATTGGTTACGCTGGTATGATTTTCTCCGGTCTCGTGGTTTATGAAGCTATGAGTCAAGAGCTTGAGCTTAAGGATGATAAGAAGATTATTGTTAATATTATCATTACCGCTATCATCGCTCTCGCTATCACTTTGATTACAGCTTCTTTGATTAAAAGTAGCACTAATAGTATCATGGATAGCTTGAATACTTTAGATTCACTTTGGCGCTAAAATCAAACTGAATAAATAAAACCAGAATTCATCTCTGGTTTTATTTTTTGCCCCGAACTGTGGTATATTTAAGATATGGACAATGCAGCAAATCTCAAATCCCGTCCGAAGAGTCTCAAGGTTAGACTTCTCGCACACTATTACGAAAAAATTTTGAAGGACCTTAAAATCATTTGTGTCACTGGCACCACCGGTAAAACTGTGACCGCTTATTATGTTTACTACATGTTGAAGCAGGCTGGTTTTCGTCCAGCAATCTTAGCTTCCGATGAAGAAATTAAGGTTGGTAATCTCTATAAGTTTATTAAGGACGCTTGGAAGGCTGATGTCGATTATCTAGTTTTGACGGCGCCAGCTCATTCTTTGCGCAAGGATGTCTTTTATAAGATGCCAATTCAGGTCGCTGCTTTGACGGATTTTGTCCCAGCCAGTCTTTCTGATCTCACCGCTGAGGAATATCTCGAAGCCGAAAATACTTTATTCTCCATGAATCCAGATTCTGTCGTACTTAATCGTGATGATCGTCATTATCTTGATTTTGCGGTTTTCAAGGGTGTAACTAATACTTTGACTTATGGTACGGACTATAATTCAGATTTGCGTATTGAAAATAGTAAGCTTTATAAGAAAGGCTCGGAAGCTGAATTAAACTATCACGGTTATCGCTTCAATGTTGCTTCCTTCCTCACTGGGGAACCGAATATTTCCTACATGGCCTGTGCCGCTACTATCGGCCAAGCGCTCAATCTTTCAAAAGAGCACATCATCAACGGTATTGCTGATTTCGAAGTTAATCAGGAAGAAACTGAATAATCAAAAAGACACCTTCACGGTGTCTTTTTTTATTTTTACTACTTGCTACTTTTGCATTTCTTTTAGTAACTGACTTGTCACTTTAATATCTTCGAAAGGCACCGCCTTGTCTCCCCTCAGAATGGTTTTTTCGTGACCCTTGCCCAGCACTAATACGATGTCATCCTTTTTGGCTAAGCTCAAAGCCTTACGAATAGCTTCTTTTCTATCTTGAATCAGGAAGAGATTTTTCTCGCGAACGTACCCCTGCTTTTCGGCGCCCTTCGCAAATTCTTCCATAATCATCTGTGGATCTTCGTCACGGGAATCATCTTCGGTTATCACGATATAGTCACTATTTTTTGCGCCAATCTCTCCGCGCTCTTCACGTGTCGATTCGTCGCGTCGTCCCGCCCCGCCAAACAGGGAAATTACCTTGGTTTTCTCTGTGCGCGCGGATTTGATTGCTTCGAAGACTTTTAAGAATGCATCCGGCGTGTGTGCATAATCCACAATTGCAGTAAAATCTTGCCCCTCATCGATACGATTCATTCGTCCTTCGACTGACTCTAGGCTGTATATACCATCATGAATTTGCTCTTCTGAAAGTCCGAGAATTAATCCCACTGCCGTAGCGGCTAGGGAATTATAAACCGTGAAAGTTCCCGGAATTTGAGTTTCGATTTTGAAACGTGGTAATTTCGTAGTATTTTTCCATTGATGATTGATGCCACGCGTGTTTGGATTCACGATATATTTCACGCCACTGGCTGATTCTTCCACTTCCTCTGCTTGCAACATCCCGTGTTTTATACCATATGTGATATAATTTGAAACTTTCGTGGCGAAGTATAACCAGGAGCCGTCATCTTCATTAATTACGCCCGCCTTCGCCATTTTGAATAATTTTGCCTTTGTGGCGCGGTAATTTTCGAAAGTTTTGTGATAATCAAGGTGTTCGTGGGTCACATTGGTCTCCACCGCAATCTCAATCGGCACTCCGAAAATTCGATGTTGTGCCAAAGCATGTGAGGTGACTTCTAGAACTAAGAATTCTGCCCCCTGTTTTTCAATCTCATTCATGCGATAATTTAGCGTTTCCGCATCCACGGTGGTCATATGCTCAATCTGTTCTTCCAGCTTATCCACTCCCCAAGCCACGGTTGTCATCAGCCCAGTTTTGTAACCCGCATGATTTAACATCTTCCAAATCAGAAAACAAGTGGAAGTCTTGCCATTAGTTCCTGTCACTGCGATCACGCGCATTTTCTTACCCGGAAAATGATATTTTTCTGCCGCTAGCACTGCTTTTCCCAGATGATAGGGAATCACTAGGCGATTATAATCCGGTAAATTATCCATCAAAAATGTTTTAATTTTCATAATACCTCTTTACTAAATTATACCACACCAGATTTTTGTGATAATTAGCACTCAAAGCTTGACAGTGCTAATTTTTCGATTACAATAGATATATAACCATCAAACAGGAGGAACATGATACTACATCCATTAAGTGACCGTGTCGTTGCAAAAAAAGCAGAGCCTGCTGAAAAAACTGCATCTGGAATTCTTCTCGCTGGTAATCAAAATGAAAAACCAGCCTACGCCATCGTTGAATCCGTTGGTCCAGATGTAAAATCTGTCAAAGCCGGCGACAAAATTATTTTCAAAGAATACTCTACTACCGATGTGAAATTCGAATCTCAAGAATATCTCATCGTTCGTGAAGAGGATATTTTAGCAATTATTAAATAAGGAGAATTATGGCGAAGAAAATTTTTTATGCACAAGAATCTCGTGAAAAAATCTTGAGCGGTGCCAAGCAACTATATGACGCCGTGAAAGTGACTTTTGGTCCTAAAGGTCAAAACGTCGTCATCGAAAAATCTTATGGCAACCCAACCATCACCCACGATGGTGTGACTGTCGCTGAGGCTGTCGATCTTGGCAGCACCGAAGCCAATCTCGGCGAGCAGGTCGGCGCTAAGCTAATCAAATCCGCCGCTCAGAAACTAAATAAGGTTGCCGGCGATGGTACTACCACTGTTACCGTCCTCACCTATAACATTCTAAGTGAAGCTAATAAACTGATTACCGCTGGTGTTAATCCGATGGAACTGCGTGCTGGTATTGAAAAAGCTGGCGCAGAAATCGTCGAAAAAATTAATCAAGCTGCTGAAAAGATTACCGGTGATAGCAAGAAAATCACCGAAGTCGCTACTATTTCCGCTGGTGATGCCGCCATTGGCGAATTGATTGCTGGTGTGATTTCTAAAATCGGTAAAGACGGCGTGGTGACTGTCGAGCCAGGTCAAGGTCTCGAAATGGAGCAGGAAATCGTCGAAGGTTTCAGCTATGACAAGGGTTATAGCTCTCCATTCTTCGTCACAGACGTGAATCGTCAAGAAGCGATTTTTGATAAGCCGCTCATCCTTCTTACTGATAAGAAAATTTCTTCCAATAATGAAATTCTGCCAATTCTTGAAAAAGTCATGCAATCTGGTCGCAAAGACCTCGTGATTATTGCTGAAGAAGTTAGCGGGGAAGCTCTCTCACTCCTCGTCTTGAACAAACTTAAAGGTGTCTTTAATACTCTCGTTCTGAAAGCTCCTGCCTTCGGTGATCGCCGCAAGGAAATTCTAGAAGACATCGCTGTGCTCACTGGTGCCACTGTTATCTCCGAGGAACGTGGTATGAAGCTCGAAGATGCTGACCTTGATCTTTTAGGTTCCGCCAAGAAAATTATTGCCACCAAGGACGAATCCACCATTATCAGTGGTAATGGCGATAGTAAGGAAGTTAAGGCTCGTATTGAATTGATTAAATCTCAAGCTAATCTTGCTACCTCTGATTACGACCGTGAACAATTCAACAAGCGTGCCGCTGCTCTTCTTGGCAAGGTTGCCGTGATTAAAGTTGGTGGTGCTACCGAAACCGAAATCGATGAGAAAAAGTATCGTGTCGACGATGCCGTCGCTGCCACGAAGGCTGCTCTGGATGAAGGAATTGTGGCTGGTGGTGGTGTCACTCTAGTCAATCTTGCAAACACCTTAGATGATTCGGATCTCGGTGCTAAGATTGTGAAGAACGCTCTTAAAGCGCCATTTATTCACATCACCGAAAATGCTGGTTTGAATTCTCAAGCTCTGCTTTCTGAAGTTGAAAAAGCTAAACCAGGCTTTGGTATTAACGTTATGCAGCCAGAAAAAGGCTTGCAAGATTTGAAGAAAGCCGGCGTGATTGACCCAGCTCGTGTCACTCGCGAAGCTGTCCAAAATGCTATTAGTATTTCGGCTACTGCGATCACTATGGGTGCTCTCATTGTTGATATTCCAGAAAAATCCGAACCAGAAGCTATGGGCGGAGGCATGTATTAAATAAAAAATGGAGGCGTTAGCCTCCTTTTTTATTTAATTGTCAGCTTTTTCGATGAGATAAAGCAATGCTTCAGCGCGCTCGGTTTCATCGGTTAGGCTTTTAGCCGTATCGTAGGCGGCAGTAATCATTTCTTTGTCACCGGTCGATTCAATCATTTGTTTGTAGACTTTGAATTTTTGGTCAGGGTTGATTTTGATTTTATCCATCAATGGATAAAGATCTTGTAGCATTTGCTTTTTTACATCTTCCAGCTTGCTATCTTCGATTGCAGCTTCAGGAGTTGCTGGAGCGGCAGTCTCGAGATTGATTGCTGGCGCTGTGGCTTCGGTATTTACTTCAGTAGCTACTTCTGCTGGCTTATCTGCTGTGGCTTCGACACCGAGATTACTTAAATCCATCGCCGGGGCAGTGAAAGTATTTTCCACATTAGTATTTTCGGTTGGCTCCAAAATTGGGGCTGGACCTTGATTAGTTAAATCTTGCATGACTTGTGAAGCTCCATTATTTTCGAAAGTTGGGGCAGAATTAGTACTATTACCGGTAATAGTTTCTGTCGGTACACCAAAAGTTGCGCCAGGATCAAAAGCTGGCATTGCGCTATCGGTTGGTGGCATCGGAGGGATGCCGAATTGATTTTGTATTTGATTTAGGTCGGCGTTATTGCCATTATCTGTCCCTGATGCCAGATCCATACCCACCTCTCTTTTAATATTTTACTATTTAATTAACTACCAAGATTTTACCATAAACACGATGAAAAAACAATTTTAAAATTAGTTTTTTAAGGTATTTAAATAAGTTTTTAATAAATTAATATCATTATTATTTAATTCAACTTCAATTATTGAAGCGTTATTTATTTGGGATTTTCTAATTTTTTTCTGGCAAAGCTCTTCAATTTTTTTACTCACAATTGATAGTAGACGACCATGTGAAAGAATAATAATTTCGTCATTTTGATTTTCTTTATAAGTATCAACTAAGAAACCTAAAAATCTCTCCAAAATTTCACGTATATTTTCTCCACCGCCAAAGCGAATTTCTTGGTCACCGGCAATTTGTTTCTTGGCGATATTTTGCATTTCAGGATTATCTCGATCGTCGGTAAAAATTCCGTAGTCAATCTCTTTTAGACGATTATCAATCATGATTTTTGGTTTATTAACTAGGCCAGATTGTAATATTTCTGCACTTTTGACAGCTCGTTTCATTGGTGAAGAAAAAATTCGTATAATATTACAATTCAGGAAGGCCGGTATAATTGCTCGTATCTGGTCTTCACCTTTTTTAGACAATGTATTTTGATTATCCATAGAAAAATCCGCTGATACTAAACCTAGATTAGCCAAACTTTCTCCATGACGAATTAAATAAATTTTCATAAAATTGTTAAAACCATCATAGCGCTTTTGTTTGGCAAATGTCTACCACTGTCTTATAATTAAAAAGACTTGTTAGTACATTACTAGTTTTTGGAAAATATGAAAGGGGGACTAATGGTTATTTTAGATCGTGAAGTTGTCGTTTATTTAGAAGAATCTTATTTGGCGCAAGCGGAAAAAGTTCACCGTTTACATTATAAATTACTTCAAACTATCGATAATGCTTTGCTGCAGTCGCAGGGAATTGCGCTGGATCCGCGTCGGTGTCATGAGGAAAAACTTTTTTCTGCCGAAGAACGTCATCAGACTTTTGCGCGCATAGCTTTTTATCATGCTCGTTGTCATGAATTTACGCGCCCGCTCAGTCAGGAGACTAATTTCTTGGCCATTTACGAGAATCTTGCCCAGAGTGCACGCTTACTTTCTGAACTATATGATTTTTATGAGCAATACTTAATCCGAAATGAGGAAAAGGAATTATCTCATACGGAGTTGCCTCAGCAAAATCGTCAGCAAATGGAAGATCTTGATCAGGCTCGGCAGGAATTAGCTCGGCAGCTAAGATATTTTTCGATTCAGGCTACTAGCTTGGAGCCAGATATTAAGTCAATGCTTTTAACTCGGCGTATTCCCATGGAAAAAAGTTATCGTTTGACCGACGGCATTCAATATCGACCGGTCTGTCAAACTATTCGAAGGCTCTTTTCTCAGAAAAATTCTCAGCCAAAATTAGCAAAATCATCATTCAATAATCTTTCCGAAAATCTACCGGTGCGAGTTGGTCCTATGAAACCAGTGGACCCTAGTGTCATTAAAATCATTGAATCACTCGCCTATCTCTCATAAAACATCGCTCATGCGGTGTTTTTTCTGTTATAATCGAAAAAAAGGAGGTTATATGTGTGGAATTGTCGGATATGTTGGAAAAAATAACGCTCAAGAATTCTTACTCTCAGGCCTTAAGCGCCTAGAGTATCGTGGTTATGATTCAGCCGGTGTGGCAACTCTTGATCAAAACCAGAACCCTACGTTACTACGTGCGGTTGGCAAGATCATCAATCTAGAAGCTAAAATTAAAGATCATTATACGTCTGATCACATTGGTATCGGCCATACTCGTTGGGCTACTCACGGTAATCCATCCGAGACCAATGCTCACCCGCATCATGTCGGTAGCATTTTCTTGGTTCATAACGGTATTATCGAAAATTATAAAGCCTTGAAAAAAGAGCTCTCTGAGAAATATCAATTTAAGTCCGAGACTGATACGGAGGTGCTTGCGGCTCTCATCGATAGTTTTTATCAGGAATCGCATAATTTACTCGACTCTGTAACTCAGGCACTCAAACTTGTCTCTGGTACTTACGGTATCGCCGTGATGTCAGTTGACGATACCGAACATCTCGTGGTGGCTCGCTCTGGTTCGCCTCTTGTCATTGGTGTAGGTGAGCATGAAACCCTCATCGCCTCAGATGCTTCCGCGCTTATTGGTAATACTAAAAATGCAATTTATCTTAATGACGGCGAAGTTGCCCTCATTTCTAAAGATCATGTCGAAGTTAAAACTCTCGATCTTCAGCCGGTTTCTGTGAAAGTTGAAAAAATTCTCACCGACCTTTCAGCTATTCAAAAAGGTGGCTACGATCATTTCTTGCTTAAAGAAATTATGGAACAACCAGATAGCTTGAAAGAAACTTTGCGTGGTCGTATTAATGCGAAAGAACATACCGTGCATCTCGGTGGTCCAAATCTTTCTGTCAAGGAACTAAAAGAAATCAAGCACATCATTTTGGTTGGTTGTGGTACCGCTTACTATGCTGCTAATACTGCCGCTTATCTCATCGAACAAGTTTTGCCTGGTGTCACCATTGAGCCGGTGATTGCTTCCGAATATCGTTACCGCCATGCTTATATTCCAGATCACTCGGTGGCGCTTATTATTTCTCAGTCTGGTGAAACCGCTGATACCTTAGCCTGTCTTCGTGAAATCAAATCTCAGGGTACCAAAACTATCGGTATCGTCAATGCTATTGGCTCGACTATTGCGCGTGAAGTCGACGGTGGTACTTATGTTCATGCTGGTCCGGAAATTTCCGTCGCCAGTACCAAGGCTTATACTTCTCAGGTCATTGCCATTTTAATGTTCGGTCTGACTATTGCTGAAGCTAAGGGTCTGAACGCTCGTCAAGTTGCCGCCTTGGTAGACGAAATTAGTCTTCTCCCAGAGGAAATTAAGCGTATCTTGCATGAAAAACAGGATGAAATTTCCAAGCTCGCCAAGAATTACACGAATTACGAACACGCTATCTATCTTGGTCGCGATGTGAATTATCCGATCGCCCTCGAAGGTGCTTTGAAGCTCAAGGAGATTTCCTACATTGATGCTAATGGTTACCCGACTGGGGAATTAAAGCACGGTCCAATTGCATTAATTGACGATCGTTTCTTCGAAGTCGTGATGCTACAATCTGGTTTCTTGTTCGAAAAATCCGTTTCCGGTATTCAGGAAGTTTTGGCGCGCGGCGGCCATGTGATTGTCTTTTCTGACACGGAAGTTGATCTGCCAGTCGAGGGTGTGGTAAAAATTGACACTAAACTTCAATTACTCACGCCACTTCTCTTCAATCTCTTGAGTCAAATGTTCGCCTACTATCTGGCAGTCTATCGTGGTAATAATGTCGACCAGCCACGCAATCTCGCTAAGTCGGTTACCGTCGAATAAACAAATTTAAGACCTACCTCACTCAAAAAATAAACTATGCAGCCAATCTGCATAGTTTTTTCTTTCTCTTTAAAAAAGCTTTCTCTTGGGTTAAAATAAGACTAATGAAGAAAAATTCCGATTTTATTTTTCGTTTATTTCTCATCTTAGGCGACATTATTGCAATCATCGCTTCTTTTGCTTTTGCCTACATAATTCGCACTAAGCTTGATACCCGGCCATATTATTTTGAAATCACCTCAATGGAATTTATCCTACCGTTAATTTTCTTGGTCCCGCTTTGGATTATCATGCTCTTCATTATGGGGCTTTATCGTAAAGATGTGATTTTTGCCAAATCCAGGTGGGGCGAACTTTACCGTCTCTTTGTCGCTTCGGTGGTTGGCATCATGGGTATTATTACCTTAGACTTTTTTATTCAAGAAAATCTCTTTCCCGTCCGTTTAATTGCGGTTTATGCGGTCTTTACTTGCTTTATTTCGCTCCTCTTTATGCGAATAATTTTAAAATTCTTCCGCAAACGTTTTATGTTGCAAAAAATCGGTATCAAGCGGGCTATTATCGTCGGTAATTCAAAAAATACCACTTACCTAATTAATCAAATCTTGGCCTATCCCGAGGATGGTTATCGCCTAGTTGGAGTGGTGGCCGGTAATAAGTTTATTCCGAAAGAGCTCCGCCATTTTCAATATTCTTCCTTGAAAGATGCCTTGAAAGACCAGACAGTTGATGTGATTTTTCAAACCGACGAACGTCAGACTGAATATGTTTATCGTCAATCGATTAATCATCATCTCCTCTATTATTTCATTCCATCTGAAGCTGCGCTTTCCCAACACATGGGTCAACTTGAACTTATCGGTAGTACCCCAGCTATTTTGGTTAAGGTCACACCACTCGTGGGCAACGCTCGCATCGTTAAGCGCTTTATGGATATTATTTTTAGTCTTATCGGTATTATTTTGGCCTTTATTCCAATGCTAGTTATTTGGCTTTGCCTTAAAATTTCTGACCCAAAGTCCAAGACTATTTATAGTGAATATCGTCTCACCCAATATAATCGTAAGTTTAAAATTCTTAAGTTCCGTAGTATGAAGACAGCCTATTCTGGTATGACCCCAGAAGAAGCCTTTGCCAAAATGGAAAAAGAAGGGAAGATTACTTCCGCTGCCGAGCTCTCTCATCAATATCGAAAAAATGGTGATTTCTTAGCCCGCGACCCTCGCATTACGCGTATCGGTAAATTCTTGCGCGCCACCTCACTTGATGAATTACCCCAGTTGTTTAATGTTTTACGTGGTGACATCTCTCTCGTTGGCCCACGCGCCCTAGTTCCAGGGGAATTACGTAATTACGGTGACCGCTCACTTCTTCTTACTGTCAAATCTGGCCTCACTGGTCTAGCCCAAGTTTCTGGTCGTCGGGATATTAGTTTTGATGAACGTCGTTCACTTGATCTTTATTACATCCAAAACTGGTCGGTACTCTTCGATTTACAGATTATTCTTCAGACTATTCGTGCGGTAATTTTTCAAAAGGGCGCCAAATAAATGGCTGAATCGAAAATCACCAAGTCAAAAATGACTGAATCGAAAACCACCAATACAAAAGCCGCTAAGTTGAAAATCGGCAAGCCAAAAATTGCCCTGGTCTGTGATTGGCTCACCGTGGTTGGTGGTGCCGAGCAAGTCCTGAGGGAATTACACCGCATTTATCCAGATGCCCCAATTTATACCTCGCAGTATCGTCCAAAGGGAATCAATTGGTTTCTCGATGCCGAGGTTAAAACCGGTTGGTTGAATCTCCTGCCAGCCTGCCTTCGAAAATTTATCGCTCCCTTACGTCAGAGCTATTTTAAACATCTCGATCTCACTGCCTATGATTTAGTTATTTCGGTCTCTGGTTGCGATGCGAAGTTCGCTAAAACCAAACCTGGTGCTCATATCTGTTATTGCCATGTCCCGACTCAGTATTATTGGGGGAAATACAGCGAATACCTCGAGGACCCTGGTTTCGGAAAATTGAATTTTTTGGTTCGTCCAGTTTTTAAATTAATGGTAAAAACTTTACGACGCAAGGACTTAGAGGCTGCGGCTCGCCCAGATTATTATTTAACCATCTCAGATTTTGCCCAGCAGGAAATCAAACAATTTTACGAAAGGGAAAGCACGATTATTTATCCACCTGTGGCTGTGGAAAACTTCCAACCTGTCGCTCCATATCGTGAAACAATTCAATCAAATTGTCAAATATTATCACAACATAATTTAAATAAAAAGCAAACAAAGATAAAACTAGAAAACAACATAAAACATAATAAAAGTCAAATTATCTCTGAAAAATCCGCTAGGGAACTCCCAGAAATTTTACAAAAACTTCCAGAAAGCTTTCTTACCCAAGGCTTTTATTTAAATTTTTCTCGTCAGGTCAACTGGAAGCGGCTTGATTTAATTCTCGCGGCTTGCAAGAAGCTCAAGCTTAATTTAGTTCTCATTGGTAACGGTGCGGCGCATGAATTACTAGTTAATCAAGCTGCCGGCTCGAAGCATGTGGTCTTTTTCGATGTTTTGCCTCAATCTGATCTCAAGGAATTTGTTAAATACGCCAAGGCCTTTATTTTTCCGTCTAATGAGCCTTTCGGTATTGCTCCGGTTGAGGCCTTAGCCGCCGGCTGTCCAGTCATCGCTCTTAAGCAAGGTGGCGCCATGGATTACATTCAGAATGGCAAAAACGGCCTCTTCTTTGAAGAGCAATCCGTCGATTCCCTTGTTCAAACCTTGAAAAATTTCGAAGCAAAATCCGTAAATTCTTTTCTTTCACCTCAAGAAATTTCTGCCACCGTTACTAAGTTTAGTACTGAAAATTTCCACAGCAAAATCCGTCAATTTGTCGAAAAGGTCCTAAAAACTAAGAAGACCTAAGCTCCTAGAAACACTTAAAACTTCCAAAAACTCTAAATGTCGAAAAAGACGCAAGAATCCAAACTAAAATCATAATTTTATAGGCGAATCTTATGCTAAAAAACCTCCAAACTAAACTTGAAGAAATAAATCAAAAACTCCTCCCCGTCCACCGCAGTCTTTTATGGGCACTACCTATTATTCTCTTCTTTTCCTACTATCCAGTCATCCCACTTTTTTCTACCGAATCTTCCAATTACGAATTTTCCCTACCTCTGTTGTGGTTGCTTTTGATGGGTGTTTTATCGATGCCAAATTTCCTCGTCGATCTCTGTAATCTCATTACGAAAAAAACTCCACTCACTAAAGTCCCCGTGCAGATTCCCCTGATTTTAAGTAGTATTCCACTCTATTTTTCGCTCACTCTTCTCTGGAGTCCCAATAAACTCCGCGGCCTCATGACCGCTGGTATCATCTGGTGTCTCTATCTTTCCCTCTTGACTTTTTATAAAAATATTATATTAAAAAAGATACCCATCTCACTCGAAAAGCCCTTTCTTTTGGGTGCTACCTTGGCTTCCGGTTTTTGTTGGTTACAAGCCATTTTGAATACCCTTAATATTCCCGGCGACCAGATTTTACTCTGTCTTGGTTGCACTAATCTCTCTTTTGGCTTTCCTCACCCCAATGGTTTTGCTATTGAACCGCAGTTTATGGGTAACCTCTTACTCGCTCCGGCCATCTTCCTGGTTTTTAAGGTAATTCATCCTAAAAACCATCAAACTCGTCAAATTAAAATCCTATATCTCGTGCTAGCTGGTTTTATTATTTCAACACTTTTCTTAATTTTTTCAAGGGGTGCCACCTACTCCTTTTTCCTGGCTGTCGCAGTAATTTTTCTTTATGAAATATTTCACACCAAAAAGAAACTTCTTGTCGCCTCGAAAATCATCTCACTGATCTTATTCCCTCTAATTTTCGTTACGCTTATTCAAGGTTTAATGTCGGAATTCGGTCCTACCTCTGATACGTTTATCGGTGGAGTTAGTCGTTCACTTAGTCAGATGACGCTCGGCCGCATCAAGATTCCTCTTCCCGAAGCTAAAAATCCTTCAACCACCTCTAATGAATCGTCTAATCTCTCACCTAACGATAATACTAATACTAATGCAAGTACTAATACTAGTGCTAATCCTATCTCAGATGCCCCGCTCTTTGACGGCTATATTACAGAATCAACCGATATTCGTGTCAAGCTCTCGAAAATGGGACTGCAACTCGCCCTTAGTCACCCGGGACAATTCTTTTTCGGCTCTGGACTAGGATCTTCCGGTGTTGCCCTCTATCAGGCCTTTTCAGAACTTGGCTCCACTAAAGAAATTACTCAAAACCAATATGTCGCTATCCTAGTTGAGACCGGTTTTATCGGTATCTTGATTATTTTCTGTAGCGGTACTTGCGTATTTTATCTCTGTTATTCTCGCCAAAAACCCGCAAAGTTATCCCCTAAACAGTCCTCCAAGCAATCCATGAAAAAATCTAACTTTACCAGCTTAATCCCTCACATTACCCCGGCCAAACTCTATTTTATCTCTCTAATTTTAGCTTATGCCGCCTCTGTTTGTTTCTTCTCAGGCCTTCCGAATGCTCTGCATATTTACCTGGTTCCCGTCCTCTATCCAGCACTTTTTGCCAAAAATTTTGAATTTTTATAAAAATATGATATAATACCTGTGTTACTCTAGTGACAAATTGGCTACGGCTAGTTCTTTGACAAGGAGTTTTATATGCTTATTTGTTACTTATTGACTCGCAAGAAAGGGAGGTGGAGTCATGAAATCTCTAGCGGAAGAGAAAATCGAGCTTGATGCTCTGCTTCAGGAAGTCAAATCTGCGAAAAGATTGATGGACGAAGCCGAGAAGAAGTGTAAGGAAGCTAACACCGAGATCGAAAAACTAAGGAAAATGATGAGCGATTTTGGCGGAGATGAAGTTGCAAAGCTTTACGATGAAACCGGGCAAATTATCACTCAGATCCAACAGAATTTCGAATCTCAAAAACAGGACCCCGCTAATCAGGATCTAAAAAAGGAACATCTTGATCTTATCAAGAAAAAAAATCAGCTGATCAGCGAGAAGAATGCTTATTACAACCCCAAGCTACACCCCCAACTCTGCAGGATTAGGGATGAGTTTGAGGAGACTAAGCAAGAAAAAATTACTTGGGAAAAAATCTTTTCCCAACGAAAGGAGGAATATAGCGAGAAAGACGCCATCTATCAGAAGAAGAAAAGCTTCATTGAAAGCCTAACTTCCTCGGAAGATATTAGGATTAAGTCTTATCTCGATAAGTTACTTCATTTGTTTGGAGTGCCTACCGGTAGCGAATTTAAGCTAGTTTCTAGACAGGGTAGAATTGACCTCTATTATGGCGGTCAATGGCATCCAGACGGAGTAAATCACGGTCATATCACCGCCATTAAAAATGAGGATGACTATGATGTGTCCTACCGCCGCGAACCTAGCTGCAATGTCGGCTAAAAATTTCAAAATGACAAAATTAAGTATCATGTAACTTCTAAAAGAGGCTAAGTTTTAGCCTCTTTTTTCATTTCTTCGTTATAATTAGAACATGAAAACACGCATCGTCTTCCCCGAATTAGAAAATCCCATTATTAAATCTGCCATCGAAAAAGCTCGCGAAAAATTTCCTGATTTTGAGCTAGTCGGTGCCGATTCTCTCGAGCACGCCTGTCTTGCGGTGAAAAATCAGCTCGCTGATTCTCTAATTGCTGGCATTGATTATTCCTCACGTGATGTGATTTTGGCTTGCCGTGATCTCATCGGGGTGAAAAATCCACGAAATCTCTTAAAGCCGACTTTTTCCGCTAGTTTCATCCTGGAGCACGAAAATGAAACCTATGTACTTGCTGATGCGGCTGCCTGTAAACATCCTACCCCTGATCAACTTTATGATATTGCCGTGCAGACCGTCGAAACCGCTAGTAAAATTTTCCCTGTCTCGAAGGTTGCCTTCCTTAGTTTTTCCACCAAGGGTTCCGGTGGTCGCGACGAGACCATTGATTTGATCCAAGAAACCATCGCCAAACTGAAAACTTCTCACCCTGAACTCTTAGTTGATGGTGAATTACAGCTCGATGCCGCCATTAATCCGCGCATCGGCCAGAAAAAAGCCCCAGATTCTCCTGTCGCTGGCTTCGCTAATACTTTGATTGTGCCAGACCTCAATACTGGTAATATTCTCTATAAATCCATGGAACAATTCGGTGGCTTTACGGCTGCTGGACCGATTCTTCAGGGTTTCAATGCGCCGATTTCCGATCTCTCTCGTGGCAGTACCGAAGAAGATGTCTTGAAAGTTATTGAATATATGTTATTACTTGCTAAACACTAATCTTTGCGCCGCTTACCTCCAAGATGTATAATAGAAACTAGTTGAAAATGGAGTGTTATGAAAGGTAAAATCAAATATTTCGGTACTGACGGTATTAGACAAAAGGCAGAAGCTTTTACCCCTGGCTTTATTCAAGCCGTTACTCTCGGTATTGTGCGCTATTTAGGTAATGCGAAAGAGGACGAAAGTGGCCTCGAACGTCCAGCTCGGGTCTTAATTGGTGGCGATACGCGTGAATCCACTGAGTGGATGATTCGTTATTTTGAGGAAGCTCTGGAAACTGTTGGCATCGATCACGGTACGGTGGGTGTTCTACCGACCCCAGCGATTAATTACGCTTTTTATGAAATGGGTTATGATCTGGCCATTGATATTACCGCTTCGCATAACCCCTACACTGATAATGGTATTAAAATTTTCGAACGCGGTGATACGATTGGCGGGCTCGAGGCTACCATGCCAGGCGGTGTGGCTTTTTCTGGTACTGGCACTAATGATTCCGGTGAAAATCTTTCTCATTTGGTGAAAAAATATCCTTACGGTATTAAACTTTCGCAGTCCGGTGTCAATGCGATCGAAAATGCCCTGGAAAATGAATCTGGTTTCGATGTGCATAGTCCGGAATTTCGTGAAGATCTCCATGAAGATGCACTTTCACGCTATCTCGATCATCTCCGTACTTATTTAGCTCAATTTGGTCCAGCTACCACTTCAGTGCGCCAGAAACCAGATTTTTCCGGTCTGCGCATTGGTCTTGATTTCGCTTGTGGCGCCACCTCTGTTACTGCCAAGCAAATTTTTGAAGAACTCGGTGCTGAAGTTATTGCTATCCACGAGGACGCTAGTTTCGGTGAAAAAATTAATGCCGGCTGTGGCAGTACTCATCTTGAACCGCTCATTCAATTAGTGAAGGAAAAACAACTTGATTTTGGTGCGGCCTTTGACGGTGATGGTGATCGCTGCTTGATGATTGATCGAAACGGTCAGATTATTGATGGTGATGACATGATTGTGATTTTGGCAAATTATTTAGGTATTCCTGAGGTCTGCGTTACGATTATGGCTAATAAAGGTCTTTTACGTTGGGCGGAAAAAACTGGTATCAAAATTGCCATGACCGATGTTGGGGACCAAAATGTTTCCGCTAAAATGCGTGAAGATGGTATTTTGCTCGGTGGTGAACAGAGTGGTCATATTATTCTGCCCGGTGAACCAATGGGCGATGGTGTGCTTACTGCGCTCGTAATCACTAAGATTCTTTCCGAAGCTCGTGAAAAATTCCAGAACGAAGATACCTTACTTACGAATTATCAGACTATTCAAGATGAAAAGGCTGGCCAAACTTCTGAAAACCTTGAGCGTTCCTTACCGACCCTAGCTACCCTTTGTCAAAATTTCCAAAAACTCCCGCAAACCATCAAGAATCAACCAGTCGATAGTCAGACCAAGCAAGCTTTTCGTAACCTCACGGAAACCGCTGAAAAATTTATTACCACTGAAACCGCCAATCTTCCTGCCGGCTGGTCTATCAATATTCGCGCCTCCGGTACCGAAGATTTAGTCCGCATTACAATCTGGGGCGATGACGCTACGGCGATTCAAAAAACTGCTGACGCCATTGCTGAGCGCCTCACTGAAACCGTGTTTGAATAAAGAAAGGGAATTATGGTTAAAATTGAACGTCTTAAACAGTATCAACCAGAAATCGCTACGCGCGTGCGTGAGCTTCTGATTCAGCTTTCCCGCAGTGGTAAGGACAAGGGTGAAATCAGCCCAGATTGGTTCACGGAAATCGCTCAGTCTCCTTATCATGATCTCATTTTTGCCGTCGAGGATGGTCAAATTCTCGGTATGGCTTCGGTCTCTGTGACTTTTGGTGCGGGAATTTACAAGAATGCTTACCTCGAAGATTTTGTCGTGGATAGTGCCGCTCGTGGTAAAGGTGTGGGCGATCTAATTTTTCAGGCCTATGAAGATTGGGCTAGGGAAAAAGGTTGTAAAAATCTCGAATTTACCTGCGGTCACGGCCGTGAAGTGGCGCAGAATTTTTACAAAGCCCACGGCGCCGAAATTTACGATACTAACTTCTTTAGGAAAAAATTATGAACATTTTTATCTCTGGTATTTCTGGTACCGGCATGGGGCCCCTCGCACTTTTTGCCCACGATGCCGGACATCAAGTTTTTGGCTCCGACCTTCATGAGGGCCCAATCACTAAGGAATTAAAAGCCAAAAATCTCACCTTTGCTATCGGTCCACAAACTGGTGATTATCTGGCGGAAATTCATCAGAAGACTCCGATTGATTGGTATGTCCATACTTCAGCCATTACCGAATCACATCCCGAATATCAACGCGCCAAGTCACTGGGTTTGAAGATTTCTAAGCGTGACGAATTAATCGAAACCCTTGTTGAGAAACATCATCTGAAAATGGTGGCAGTCGCCGGCACTCATGGCAAAACTACTACCACCTCTATGTTAATTTGGCTCAGCCAAAAACTCGGTTTGAAAGCCTCCTATATGGTGGGTTCCACTCTTAATTTTGCCCCTTCTGCTAAATATGATCAGGATGATCAATTTTTACTTTATGAAGCTGACGAATATGATCGTAACTTCCTCGCCTTCCATCCTTGGCTCTCGCTTATTACTTTTGTTTCCTATGATCATTCAGATATTTTTGCCACCGCAGCTGAATATCAAGATGCCTTTTTAAAATTCGAATCTCAGAGTGAACATCTAATTTTTGGCCCACATGCTAATCTTCACCACGCCGAACTTCTCGCTGATATGCACCCGGATGTTGTTTTAATGTCAGCCAAGGAATTAATGTTGCCGGGTGAAGCACGTCGTCTTGACGCCACCCTCGCCACTAAAGCGGTACAGCGAATTCTTGAATCGCTCGGTCGCGAGGTTAATTATGCTGAAATTATTGAGGTGATCAATCAATTCCCAGGTGTCGGGCGTCGTTTTGAGCGCCTAGCTGACGGACTTTATTCGGATTACGCACATCACCCAGAGGAAATTCGTGCCACCATCAATGTCGCTCTCGAGGAAGCCAAGCGTACGCAGAAAAAAGGCGTGGTGATTCTTTATCAGCCTCACCAAAATATTCGTCAGCACGAATTCTTTGATGAATATCGGGATATCTTCCACGGCATCGAAAAACTTTATTGGTTGCCGACCTACCTTTCGCGCGAAGATCCTAAACTAAAAATCCTTACCCCAAGTGATTTTATTAATTCACTAGATAATCCTGAAATCGGTACCGCAGTTAAACTAGACGATGCACTTTTTGCCAAGCTTCGCCAAGATCTTGACGATAATTATCTGGTCATCCTAATGTCCGCTGGTGACGCCGACCCATGGTTCCGCCAAAAGTTCTTATGATATAATTAAATTCAGTATGGGTGGTGTTTTGAAGCAGGAGCGTCAGGAAGACAAGAGGAAGCGCTTTTTGACCTTCTTAAAACAGATCAAGACCTGGCAATTATTTTTGAGTCTATTGCCACTACTTTTTCTTTCCGCCACTTTTTTGCGCTTTGATCATCTGAAAATGATGGACTTAAAAACCCAAGTCGAAAAAGCTGACGAGGGTAAGGCTGCCGACGGTACCGATTTACCACAAGCTGAAATTGATCAAAACATCCGCACTGCCCTGAAAAATCTGCGAGAATTTAGCTCTTCTCACACCATCGCGAATTTTGTTGAAAAAAATGGGCACACCACTCTGACCTTCGGCACCGGTCCAATCTATCTGGAACATCAATATAACCGCCAGGCCACCGTTGCCTTGCGCGAAGCCGAGTCCAAACTTGCTCAAAATCCCGATGGCAACCCCAATGGTAATATCTTCGCTAAAGCTATGGAAACTTGCAAGCCGCAAGCTATCCGTAACGGTTGGGGTTGGAATAGTCCAGGTTATCTTAATTGTATGACTGGCGTAATCAATAGTTATCCATCCACCGACAAACTCACTACTAATCTCACTGCGGATCTACCACCGACCGCGCTTTATCGCTACGATTTTGTTTCGCCGATTTGGACCCCAAGCCTCTCTGGGATTACGGTTCTGCTTTGTGTCGTTATCATTATTACCATCGTGATTCGCCTAATTATTTTTGCCTTCCTTCGCCTCGCCTTACTCTTTTTGAAATAAATCCTTAAAATAATCCCACTAACTTTCCAGATTACCACCCCTGTTAAAAGTATAAAAGTTTTCCCACCCCTATTTCACCCCCATAAAATCTCTTGACACTTATCTTTATCTAATCTAATATAAAACTATACTTATTTAAAGGAGGACAAATGGCCTATAGTCATAAAAACAGCAAGGGAATTACCTACTACCTACACAAGTCAGAAGTAACCCTTCGCGGTGGTAAGCCACAAACTATTTATTTCTTCACCAAGACTGAGAACAACCCTAAGGGTACCCCAGTTGATCTTCCAGAAGATCGCGTTGTCAACGAAAACCCACGCAACGGTTTCTTGACCCTTTCCAAGAAGAAATAATCTTCAATCGATTACAAAATCCCCTAACTTAAATTAGGGGATTTTTTCTGCCAAATTTCAATATTTTGAACATAAATTTCTTAAATTTTCTCCCGCCATTCCGCTTATGCGGTGCTATAATCAATTTAATACAATTTTTGGGAGAGAATTTGTTATGTATAAAGCCTTCGAGCTTTTTATTTTATCAGTTTCTAGATTTTTATCTCTCTTTTTGCTTTTTGACGACCCAAGTAAGAATAGGTTTATTTATTTTATTTTTAAATCTGCCCCCTAAATTACTTGTGGTCGTAAAATAAAAACATCACAAAATATTTCCCTGAAAAACCGGTCCCTCCAAGCCGGTTTTTTCTCAATCTAAAATCAAGATACTTTTTGCTTGCAAAATTCTATTTGAATTTATACTCGGAGGTAACCGCTCTTATTGCAAACTATGTATTTTAGGCTATTAAATCCTAAACAAAAATTTCATCCATTGACGAAAATTCGAGTTGTCTTGTTCTGATTTATTTGAACTAAACTTTTGGTTAGCATGTTTTTGCTTCGCGATATCGCTATTAATCGGCAACATTACCATAGTCTCACCGCTAGCTTTTTTATCCTGTAACTTTCGCGCCATCAGTTCCTGATATTCTTCGGAAGCATAGTATTGATTTTCTAGCTTCATATTTGAAACTTTAAGTTCCATTAGTTGTTTTTCTTGCAACTTCGTATTCAAAGTTTGTTGCAGGTTCCAATTTTTTGTAATCGATTGCACTGAAAAATAAAGTAAAAATACGAACATCGTCGGTAGCAACAAAAACATAATTCGCTCTTTACTGAACAAAGAGTGTTTTACCCAGTAACGCAACTGATTAAGTTTCAGATGTAATTGAATTTTGTTATTTGTTTTCATAATTAGAATTCTCAAGAATATCTGGTGCCACCCTAATCCTTTTCCCTATTATAGCATTTTATGATAAAATAAAGCTACCTTGGGGGCGTAGCTCAGGGGTTAGAGCAGGCGGCTCATAACCGCTTGGTCGTTGGTTCGAGCCCAACCGCCCCCACCAATTAATCTCTGGTAGAGATTAATTGGAACGGCAAACTTGCGAACCTCTATTCTTCGGCATCTCTTAGCTGATTTTTTTATGCCGAAATCTAAAATCGTGTTATAAATTTTTCACCAATTCCAAAATACGATTTTCTCGCTCGACCGTATATTTTTCAATCGGTTCACCTTGAAAATTATTATTCGCCCGAATGGCTTCATCTATTGACACAAATTTTAAGACAAATCCCAACTCTTTTTCGCCGTCGTCCAGACTTTGTGTACCAATCTCATCCTCAGTCTCACATAAATAATAGTAATTATATTGCACCAAAATCACATCTTTGTCGTCTTTTTGCATCTTTTGTGTTCGCAAAACTTCGCCAAATTCTCGCACTGATTCTGGCTTCAAAATCATTCCGGTCTCTTCTTTGATTTCTCGTTTCAAGGTTTCAAGATGCGTCTCGTTATCCTCGATTCCGCCACCCGGAAATTTATAAAAATGATATTTCTCACTATAAATCATTGCCACCTTACCGTTTTGATCTAAAATAATCCCGCGTACCGACGGGCGATAAAACTTTTCTAAACTCGAATCATAATCTTTTAGATCAATCGTAAAAAGTCGCTGCATAATCCTATTGTAGCACCACCCCCCACTGCTAACCACAAAAGAATATTCTTATTAACTCCACAAGTAGTATTTGACAAAATTATACTAGGCTGTAACTCGCATTGACAAAATAACATAAACATGATAGAATACAAGAACTAATTCAATAGTGGATTAGGTAGACCAACCCATTTTACGAATGTATATGGGTCGCACGTTAAGAAGGAGGTATTCGGATGAATACAAGTAAGAGTGTAGCTTTATCTTATGTTATTTTTAATGGACCAAGCAAGAGTGTCTTGTTTGATTCGTGTCTTTACGCTTATAGTAAGGATGCAAAAGTCCATGTGAATTTCGGTATTTCACAGGGTTGTTCAAACGACGGCAATGACGCCACAAAGATGCATCTAATGATGCAAATTATCGATATTGTGATAACCGGAATTCAGCATGAGGATGGTTCTGGGGAGAGCTTTAACCTAGAAGGTTGCTGCAAGGTGGATATAGATTATCACATTCGGAACGATGGTGTTTGCCGTTATCAGTATCGCCGATTTACGGCTTATTATAACAGCAAGAGCCGTAAGGGAACTATTACTCTGATTGCTAATTCTAATTGAGAAAACTTCCTTTACGAAACCTACGTACCCGGGCGTTTAGTCCGGGTATTTTTTTTATGTAAAACTACGTATAATAGTTAGAGTATTACAGATTACATCAAATAACTTTATGTGGCGAGAATCATAAAAAAAGACTGCTTGACACAGCCTTTTGGGAGGTTATTTGTAATAATTAATCTCTAACACTATCTAGTACCTTAAATAATTCTTCGGATGGCATTAGGCTGTAAAAGCTAAATCCTCCACCTGGTTTTGGTAGAGGCTCAACGCCATAGCTCTCCCATATTTGAGCTGCCTTTTTATTATCATAACTATTATCCCACCAGTCCGGTCGAAGGGAATCACCATTTGGAATAAAATATGCCTCAATATTTTTCAGGCATTTTTTGGGTTTCCATTCTCCAATTAATCTGAGCTGATTGCAGTAAAGTAGCGGATCTGTTCTCATGCAAGCCGTGGAAGACTTCTTAATTGCAGCTATCACTTCATTATTGTTCGGATTTGGGTCATCAGCAAAAAACGGAATTTTGCTAATATACCATAAATGAGACAAATACCTATGGAACACTCGTTGAATAAACCGCATAGCAGTGCAGGGTGCTCCGCCTATAAAAAATATTCTTTCAATTTGGCTCGGTCGGTACATAGCCATCTCGTATGCAACAGCCGCACCAAAGCCACCTTGTGCATGAATTTCGAATTTCTCCTCATGCTGGTTAAAGAAATCAGCTACGCTTTCCTGAATGCCACGAGTAATAGATTTGTTACCGTTATATTGGAAAATTTGTACCTGATTTGTGCCATAGTGACGAGAAATATCTTTAGCATACCATGATTCAGTTTCCACAGAGTCACCCTCTGCTGGAATGATTAGAATATTAGTATCCTTCATTATTATCACCTCCTGTTAAAGTGCAACCTCCGTTTAATATTATAACATATTTTACAGATTATAAAATCATCTAATGCAGAACTATTAAACGGTAAAATAGCTCAGGAATAATTATTCCTTCATTGACAGAATAAGCATTTTAATGTATAATATACAGATATTATTATATAAATTCACTTAATAATTTATATAAAGTCGCACCTTGAAAGGAGGAAAAAATACCACAAAGTATCAGGTGCAACTTGTTTTTAATTCACTTTTAATTTTTACATAGGGGGAGGAAAAAATGATAGAAATTGATGAATTCAAGAATTTAAGAAAGTTACAATATGAGGAAGAGAAGACTCAGGCCGAAAAGCTGAAGGAACAGCTTGATCTTTTCGACGCATCTAATTTGCTCCGAATTATTGGCACGCCAATCCTTATGGCGATTAATCTCCTTTATCGGGGTGGTTTTGGCTTCATGGTTTTAACTATGGGTTCAATTCTAATGGCCGCCATTTCGGTATTATTACTTGATCGATTGCCAGAAAAAGATTTTGAATGGGCTCATGACCCAGAGGTTGATGGTAATTATTACTATGCAAATCTTACCACTATGGTAACTTTAGTTGCTGTAGCTGGATTTGAGGTTTGGACTACTTCAAGATTTGCGATGACGATTATTTTCTTCGGTGCTGTTATTTTTGCAATGGGCTATTTTCATATGGTTTTTCACGCATCAAATCAGTTCATAAGAAAATGGGCTACCGCAATGCGTGTTCTGAATTTAACGTTCATTGTTTTAATTGCAGCGTCGATACCTGTTTGTGTGCTATTCCTAATCTTTGGTAATTTTTCCTAACTTAAAATACCCCGAATCCGGGGTATTTTTTCTGCTTAAATTCCTTTGGTTCTAGCTTCGTAAGAAATTTGTTCCTGCTGTTTGTTTTGGTAATCAATTTTTCCCGACAAGAAAAGTTGGTCAAACAATTCAATATCATCGATGTGATCTTCGATTTGTTTCCAAACTCGATTCGCCCCGTTGTAATATGCTAAATCTTTGTTGTTTGGTAGTTCACCTGTTCCGCGGAAACAGCGCTGCACGGCATTGAAAACTGGCTCAATTTTGCCGCCTGTTAATTCACGTAATTTACATTGAATTTCATAAACTTCACGAAAATTTTTGCCCTTAAAATTAGCTAAACCAATATTAATATAATGATCAATTCCCGAATCTTCGTACTTACCATTGATAGCTTGTTCTACCGCTTTAGCTACACCCTCATCGAACTCTTCGTTATTTGGAAAACCGGTCGAGAATGCCTCTACTTCATGATCTACGTAGGGAACCGCGCGCAGTACATGAGTGCCTAGTTCATGCACGATTAGACCGCGAGCCCGCTTGGCGCTATAGGTTTTGTCTTCTGGAAAATAAATCCGGCGTTCCTCATGGTCTGCCGAAGCATTGGTTGCCCCAGCTTTGATTTCTGCACGGTACGGATTGCTACCATCCTCATTTAGCTCTTCTTTAATAATTTCATTAACGATATTTACCATTTCTTGTGAGGTAAATTTTTCTTGGTCTTCTGGAATATGTTGCAAGAAACTACCAAAAAATTCATTTGTCATTTCCGCAAAACGTTCAACGGTCTCTGGTTTTGGTTTAAATCTTTCGCTTCTGGTTTCTGGCATTGGTCCAATCTTATCGAGCAGTTCGGCAAAATTTTGTTTTTGCTCTTCGGTCAGATTCTGCGCCTTAATCTGGTCAATTTTTTCATTTAGTAGTGCGTAAAAAGTCCCCTCGTCTGGCTTGCCATAAAGTGCCTCATTAGCCTCTTTGTGATGTTCCGCCGCGAGTTTCCTTGTCTCTGGTTGCGTGACTGTATTATAAGCTAAATTCGCTACCAAAAAATCATTTTTCTTGAAGCAATCGTCCATCAAATATTCTAGTAATCTGCGTTTTCCGCTCGATAATTCTGCGCTTTCAAGTTCCGCTTTTGCTTTTTTTAGGTTAGCCAAATTATTTTCAATTTCTTGCTTATCTAAGTTTTCGTATTCATAGTTCGGATGAACCAAATCTGGATTATTTAAAAATTCTTCCTTCGCTTCTTTGGCGTTGGTCGGGTTTAGACGTTCATAAACTGTGAGATCTGCACTGGCAATTAATTCCGAAATTTCATCTTCTTTCAATTTTTCTGCTGTATTTTCAAAATCATTAAAAACAGATTCTCTTGTCGTCTCAATTTTGTTTTCCGGGTTCGCCTGCTCAAATTTTTCGCGTGCCAATTCTGGATTAAATTGATTTTCAAGATTGGTTAATTTTTCAAAAGGATTTTTTTCGTAATCTTTATTTTCAAACCGATTAAAATTTGGAAATTCCGCCATAAAGCTCCAGGTTAATTTAGTATTTTTCTTTTATATATTATAACCTCTTATGCTATAATTTAGTTATGAAAAAGAAAACTTGGTGGAGGTCAGGCTTTACGATTATTGAGGTAACGCTTGTATTGGCGATTACTGGTCTGCTCGTGGTTTCCGTCATGGGTTTTCTTTCCGGCAATATTAATAATCGCCGTTACATTGATTCTTATAACGAACTCTCTGCTACGCTTAAGTCGGTGTATTCTTCGGTAATTAATGTGAAAAATCCGCGCGAAGCCGACGAAGGTAGTAGTATCTATTGCACGCTTAATACTATGTGGAATGAAAACGGTGGACTGGTTTCTAATTCTACCTCAGATAATTTTCCAGGTCGTACACGCTGTGCGGTCTATGGTAAATTAGTGACTTTTGGCGAGACCAATCCTGCGACAAACCAACCAGATCATAATGTGCGAATTTACGATGTGATCGGTCATATTTATACTCAAAATCTCGACATCGAAAACGCCTCTGGTGATAACGCTTTAGTTTCATTAAAGAGTATTGGTGCTAATGTTATTACTATGAAGAGCGAGGCTAATACTTGTCGGATGACTACTGCTGGAAATTACGATGTCTATGAGCCACTCTGGCAAGCTCGTATTGAGAATACCGAAAATCATGATCCGTTCGTCGGGGCTTTTTTGGTTACTCGCTCACCAATTTCTGGTACTGTCCACACCTATATTTATGATGAAAAAGGCAAAACTTTTAACATTAATCAATTCATGCGAAAAGTGAATAGTGAATATGTCGGTAATGGTAGCTGTGAATATGGTGGCATTGGTTCCGTCACTAGTGTGGTGGCTGATGCTGGTCTTTATCCTGCCTTTGGCACTCTGAGCCGCTCTGAATCTAAAGGCCTTTATCTCGAAAACACCAAACTTCAGAATAAAAAAGATCTTGATATTTGCGTTGGCTCAGAAAATCATTCCTTGAATAGCATCGGTCGTCGGGCTATTCGTATTCACGCTGATGGTAGCAATTCTACCGCTGTTGAATTGATTGATATTGATAGTGAGGAAAACCCATGTCGAAGCTAAAGCCTTTTATCAGTCGTCGTGGTGACACTATCATCGAAGTAACTTTCTGTTTTGTGGTTTTTATTTTGGTTTCTGCCATTTCGGTTTCTATGATGAACCGTAGTTACGCTAAGATTCAGAATTCTTTGCAAATCACCACGGTGCGCAATGAAATTGATGCCCAAGCCGAGGCGCTGCGTTTTATTCATGAATCTTATATTTCTGAGCGTGCTTTAGTCAAAACTAGCGGCCAGGACGACTCTGGTAAATGGCAAGAATATCGTGCGATTTGGGATCGCTTGACTAGCTTTAACAATGGTATGTCGAATAGTCCAACTGAAATTTCTAAATTTGAAGCCAATAAGTGCTCTGAATATTATGATAAAAATAATATTGTCGGTGATAACCATAATATCTTTACCGATAAAGCTTTTATTTTAAATACTCGTAAGCTCAAAGCTTCTGATCCAGAAAATACTATTCTTTCTGCCAAGGATCACCCAGAAATTTTTCAAGAATCTCCGCTTTCTCCTCGCCTAGTTTTCTCTTCGACTTCTACGGCCGGTACTTCAAATGGGGAAGACACTGAAACCACCAACCTTAATGAAATTAATGACGGTACCAATTACAAAACCACTCCAGTTTTTAATAACCTCTATCGTGCCGAAGGTATTTGGATTGTAGCTGTGCGTGACTTTACTAACGTTCCATCTAGCGCCCATTTCGATGCTAAATATCGTGAAGATATGGATAAGAATTACCCTCCAGAATTTTACGATTTTCATATTCGCACCTGTTGGTATGGCCCAGGCGAAACCGTCCCGACCACCATTGGTACCATCATTCGTTTATATAATCCGGACTACATGAAGAGAGGTTAGATTAATTTATGCGTCAAAAAACTATACGATCAAAAATCAGCAATCGACCCCTTTCTGGCTTTACTATTATCGAAGTGACTCTCTCCTTGATGTTTATTTCGATTCTGCTACTTTCGGTAATTTTTGTCGCAGTGCATCTCTCTACGATTTATCAAAAGGGAAATACCATTAACGCAATTAATTCCACTTCACGCTTACTTGTGGATGATTTTCAACGTGGTATCGCTACGGCTCCCGCCCGCTCCCTCTCTGATATTTGCCGTGTCGAATATGCTTCAAATAATAACGAGATGAATAAATGTTTGCAGGACCAAGCTAGACTTTATGTTTATCAGCAAAATTATGGCACTATCAAGGCCAAGCAAACTGGCAAGATTCTCGAGAGTGTGCCGCTTTCTGGCGTCTTCTGTTCTGGCCGTTATACCTATCTCTGGAATACTGGTTATGTGTTAAATTCCACGGATTACGAAATTATGAGCGGTAGTCGCGCTACTTTCAGTAATGGCGATACGGAAATTGACGATTATCGTTTAATTAAAATTGAAGATTCCGATCGCGCTATTTGTCGTTCTCATATGGAAGCTGTCGCTAATAATAATCGTGTTTATCAAGTGGCCGACATCGCCCCAACTTATAGACTCACTGGCTCTGAATATAAAGAGGTCATGAAAAAGAATAACGAAGATATTGCGCTTTACGATTTCACTATCTTCGCACCAACCGAACACGCCCTCACTATGCAGAATTTTTATAGCGGTACTTTCATTTTGGCTACGCTGCGTGGCAATGTGGATATCACTGGCACTGGGGAATTTTGTAAGACACCACCAGAAATGGGCTTGTCTTCTAGCTTTAATTATTGCGCCATCAATAAATTTAATTTTTCCGCTAGGACATCAGGTCAAAATAGAAAAGGAGAGGAATAATGAAAAAACTATTAATCACTAAACGCGGCTCTACTTCCATTATTGTGACGATTTTTGCCATGCTTTTATTTAGCATTATTGTGGTTGGCTTTGTGCGTCTCACTCTTTCTGAAGCTGGTCAAACCAGTAATTCTGACCTCTCCAAATCTGCCTACGATTCCGCACTTGCTGGCGTAGAAGATGCTAAGGTTGCACTTCTAAAGTATCATGAATGTTTGAACCGCTACCAAGAAGGTGGATCCGATACCAATTGTAAGGAAATTATCGAAGCCATGCAAAATGGTATTAAAAATCAAGACTGCAACACTGTCGCCAATGTCCTCAGTCGTACCACTGATGAGCAAAAAGGCGTCACCATTCAAGAAGTAAAGAATAAGAATCTCGATCAGGGTCGTGGTGCTGATATGATGCAAGCCTATACCTGTGTAACACTTCAGGAAGATCTTAGTGATTATCGCTCCTCACTCAGCGGTGAAAATCGTCTCCGCATTGTGCCAATCCGCAGTGATAAAATTAAAGAATTAAAATACGTCAATATTAAGTGGTTCTCTGACACTAATTACGCTAAGCTCCTAAGTAACGGCCATCAGCTATCTTGGAGCGAAAACGCCTCTCTTCCATCCGGTCAGTATTCCTTAGTACCACCACTAATTAATGCCTCATTTTATCAAGCCGATAAAAACTTTAAGATGAGTGACCTGATTACTGCCAGCGGTGATAATTCCACCGACCAAGGAACGATGTATTTAAGACCAAGCAAGAACGGCACTAATGAGATTCGTGCCAGTGAGGTCTCTCGTACTTTTGATAAGCACAAGAATGAACTTTTCTATGTAAAGTGTCAGGAAGGTAATTTCTTCTGTTCACTCACTTTTGAAGTACCGAACACCTTTCACAATTCTAATGATCGTAATACTGGTGCTACTTTCTTGGTGCTATCACTTCCTTATGGCGCACCTGATACTGATTTTGCCATTTCACTTTACGACGCCAAGCGCAATCCGATTGATTTTACCGGCGTGCAAGCTAAGGTTGACTCGACTGGTCGCGCCAATACCCTTTATCGCCGTATCGAAGCTCGCGTCGAATTGATTGATAATTATTTCCCATACCCAGAATTCGCCGTTCAGTTAAACGATGATAAAAACAATGTCACCCGTAAAACTTTCTATACCACCAAAAACTGTTGGTACATGGAGGATGGTGATAAGGATACCTGCCCTGATTATCTGGAAAATGATGACTACGCCAATCCAGAATAATAATCTGTATTATGGACGATAATCTTCAAAAACTAATCAAACCAGCTCCCAGTCGCATTCTTGCAAATATCTACAATCATTACCTGAGTGAAAAATTTTACCAAGAAATGACTCGTACCGGAAATTTTGACGGTCTCGATTTTATTTATTCCGCCGACAATTACGAGAACATTTCTGTTCTAAAATATAGCAGCAAAAATCCGAACCTAAAATTTACTCTCGCAACTTTTTTCGACCAATCAATATTTGACGAAAAACTAGCAGAACGCGCCATCGAGCGAGTCTCGATTATTTTTAAAACCGATAAAACTAGTGTCAGTGATCTAAAAAGTGAACTTAAGAACTTGCATCACATCCCGTGGTCGACACAGAATCAAATTAGTGATACGGTTAATTCGCTCAATTTAAAACAAGAGCAAAATTATCAATTCAATCTAACCATCTTTTTTACTAATATAACTCATGAGCTAAAGCCACTAGCTACCTATCTTTTGAATAGAGTCTCTTTAATTTTAGACCAGCTGATCTATCTAGATAAAAATATCTATTTTTTAGGTGACGATAATTATTCGGATTTTTCAGATGATGAAAATTTTATCGGCCTACAAAAAGAAATCTTTAGTCTAGGTGAGCTCAAAGATATAAATTTAGATTCAGTTTTATTAAATTTTGAGCAAATCATTAGAGAGGATGACTTCGTCGATAAGATTTATCAAAATATTCTATCTGGGCCGCAAATTTCTGATGAATTAATCTTTGATAACAGCGGATCAATTATTCAAGAAGATTATTGGACCAAAATTCAAAAATCAGAAATCGAAGAGCTAATTACGAAATTAAGTATTGAAACTTAATTAAATACGGAAACTGAATTCTTGGTGTAAAAATTTGACAGAAAAATCGTTGTAGATTATAATAGCTACATACGTCGCGGGGTAGAGCAGCCTGGTAGCTCGTTTGGCTCATAACCAAAAGGTCGTTCGTTCAAATCGAACCCCCGCCACCAAGTTTTAGAACCATCAGGTTCTTTTTTTATGTAAACTCCTAATTTTGGTATTTTAAATATCAAAATGAAAGCCACAGTTTTTTTATCTCCGCCTATAGTTTATCCTACCTGTAGGTATGAGTTTTACATCAAATTTTTTGCAGCTATCCTCACGATGTCGGAGAAGCTTTCATTGATGTGAGGCATTGAAGCGTGTTCCAAGAGTGTTAAATCGCCATACATGCCAGCCACAATTTCCATCACCGCAAGGTCGGCATTTTTGGCTACGATTGTCGCACCTAGAAGTTTCTTATCTTTGTCACAAATTAACTTCAAAAATCCTAGCTTCTCTCCCGTAATTAGGGAATGAGTGGTTTCAATTTCTGGTACAATCACGATCTTGCATTTAATTCCACGTGATAAGCAATCTTTTTCCGTCAACCCTACCGTCACGATTTTTGGTGTGGTATTTAATACGGTTGAGAAATGGCGATAAGTTAAGGTCAGTTTATTGCGTTTTAAGATGTTGTTTACCGCTAGTGTTCCTTCATAAGCTGCTTTTTCTGTCGAATGACCAACGGACTGTTTAATTGGGTTTGCAACTACATCTCCGGCTGCAAAAATATGGCTCACACTGGTTTCGAGCTGATCGTTCACGACGATACCTTGCTCGCTGAATTTAATCCCCGCATTTTCCAGACCGAGTTCGACGTTTGGACGATTATTAATCGCAAAAATAATCGCTTCCACACGCACCGTCTTCTCATCAGCACCACGTTTCATTGTTACTTTTACCGTAGCTACTCGACGTCCATTCGAGACAGTTTCATTTTTGTCTTTCTGAATCGCCACAACCTTTGTGTTGGTGAGAATCTTAATTTTTAGTTCTGACGTCAATTTATTGGTTACTACCTCTACCGCTTCTTTGTCATAACCTTCCAGAATCATCTCTTCTTTTTCTACTAGAATTACCTTGCACCCCATCTTCGCTAGGTATTCCGCAGTTTCAATTCCTTTTTTCCCGGCGCCCACTACTAAGACGATTTTCGGCAGCTTCTTTACGCGCATAAAGATGTCTTCCGGCAAATAGTAATTTGTAGTTTCAATTCCTGAAATCGCACTAAGATCCATACTTCTGCCAGTGCAGACCAAAAAGCGCTTCGCTGAATAACGTTTATTCGCTACAGCTATTTCATAAGGTGAAATAAAATGCGCATCGCCATGAATTAAATCGATCTTAAAATTTGCGAAAGATTTTTTCTTGGCTAGAATATATTTTTTCACCCGCTTTTGAATAGTTTCAAAAAGGGAAGGATAGTTATATGTTAGAGTGTCTTGATTATTGCTTAACTGTAAAAACTTTTTCGCTTCGTAATATTGGTTTGCGATATCGGAAGCTGAAAGTTGTGCTACGCGATAAATATCGGACTTGCTGCCAACCAATTCGTTCTCGATAATTGCTACGCGAATTTTGCTTGCAGCTGCCGCTCTTGCCGCCGACATTCCTGCTGCACCGCTACCGATAATTATCAAATCATAATCAAATTTTTCACTCATCATTCATCCTTCTCTAAACCAGTTTGTTTCTTTGCTCAATCATGAACCCCAAGTCAGTATTAAACTTTTTTACCTCGTTCGCTAATTTCTTATCAAATTCACTTTGAGTTACAATAGTTTTCTTTTCTGCCCAAGACACCACTTTTTTTACGATAAACTCGACAGTTTGCGCATCTAGTTCTGGAATATTTTCAATTTTACATTCTGTCTTTAAGATCTTTTTAATCAACTTATCTGTTACTGGTAGATTTTCGCTATTTTTCTTACGCACTAAAAACCTCCTGCCACTAATTTAAAAGCGATCAGAAAAAGCCCTAAAGTAATAAAGAGAATACTTGAAATCAGTTTCGTGAAATCTAAATTATCTAGACGCCACTTTTGAATCTCCGCAGCTGTCTTGCCATGATGAATACTAAATTTTAATACTACTAGCGGCATCACTGAAATCGCCGTATAGGTTAAAATCATGACAATCTGCCAAAGCGCTGGTAGCTTCAAAAAACTATCGGCTGAAACCAACATTAAAGCTAGGATGAATGGTAATTCCGCCACCACCGACAAAACACCTAACGAAAAGGCCTCAATGTTACTAGATGAATTTGCCGCGCGTTTGCGGATGTATCGGATGATTGACTTTGGCAACCAAAGTTCCGTGGATCTGTTGGTTTTATAGTAGAAGAACCATACGCAAATTGCAAGACTAAAAATCAAACAAATTAAAATTGTCAGACACAGGATAGTTAAATTACCACCAAATAACACCATTAGCGCGTAACAGATAGAGGTTAGGAGTAAACTTGTTAAAAAGATGTAGCCTACGATGTAATTTGAAAGAAGATTTTTCGTTTTCTTCTTTAGGTACCTTCCGGCGCTTTCACGATACAGCAAAAGAAATACCCCCGTGCTGAGTTGCATGGAAGACTGGGCTAGGGCGCTCAAAATTATCACCCCGAAAGTCAATAATAAAGTTTGAACCTCCATTTAGCTATATTATATCATGCTTATGGTCAATCATATCTTGCTTATGATAATTTATAACTTGCTTATGCTAAAAAAATTTTAGGCATTTTTCTATCTGTAAAATTAAAAATCTTTCCGCATATGCTTCTTGTTTTTAATAAAACTTGCTAAATTGCAGTCAAACAAATTAAGTGAGGTAAATATGAAAAAAGTACAATTCAGAAAGCGACCAGAAAAGCCGATTATGTGGTGTTTTGCCACCGGTCTATTTTTATTATTTTTGTCCATCTTATCTTTAGATTTTTTCAGCGCCAAAAAGGATGACGCTTGGAATCCTTTAAGTCTAAAAAGAGATGGAAGTCCCCAAAATTATTATAATATCGGTAAAGTTCCACAGAGAGCTGAGCTACTTGGATCTGTCAGTTTTGGCTCTCTGGCGGGGAATTCTGAGACTGAAATTATTCTCGCCGAGGCGCCTACCGATGCTGAACATCGTAGCGTTTTGCCGGATCCTAAACCATGTCCAGAGGGGAAAATTCGTAATCCTTTAACCAATCGTTGTATTAAAACCTATGACGAACATCATAAAAAGAAACCCAAAAAACCACAAGAGCCAGGAAAGCCTACAGAGCCAAAAGCTCCTCAGAAAAAACCCAAACAACCGAAACAGCCAAAACCTACTAAGCCTAAAC
>CAUQEY010000005.1:0-34664 GCA_963517175.1 uncultured Candidatus Saccharibacteria bacterium
ACCCGGGTTTTTCGGACAACCTTGAGAAGATTTATGTAAATCAGGATTTTGATACCTCAAAATTAACTTCTTCAACAAATGCGTTTATTAGGCGAAATAGGCTCAGAGGAGGGAATGGATCGTATCTTTCTGATCCTTCGACCGCTGATAAAACTTGGCTCCGCGTGGATCGTCCTGGTGTGCAAGGGTATTTTACGAGGAAGCCTTAAATTTACCGTAGGGAATTAATAGAACTTTTGGTTTTTTGAAGATTCTTATGCTAATATAAATATATATGCAAGGCCAAAAATCACATACAAACCCTCATGGGGGGGGGGTGGTTTAAACGAGAATTAAAGATTTTCGGTTTATTTCTTACTTTAGTTTCTTTTTCTAATTTAATTTTCAGCAATAATACATTCGCTTTATTCACTCCGACCCTGTCCGCTTCCGTAGACCAAACAAATCTACAAGTGAACGGTAATCAAGTAATAAATTCTACTGATAAAACCACGGAAATTCCGTTTAGGTTAGTTGTAGATACGAATAATAGGACAGGTTATACCATATCAGTGAATACTGAAACAGAAAACACGGCATTATCTAATACTAGTACCGTTATTGGTAGTGAAATAAGATCCATAACCGAGAATCTTGGCGTAAATAACCTACCAAATAATACATGGGGAATAAAAGTCGGTGATAATTCGACTTATGCTCCAATACCTGCATTATCTACGCCGTCGAATCTTGTGCAAACCGACAAAAAAACAAACGGAAGTGAGGCTAATATCGTTAAGGTTGGTATGAAGCTTGGCGAAAATTTAGAGGCGGGAACATATTCGAATAAATTAATTTTTTCATTTATTTCTAATCCATATGAAAAGCGGGCGGTTCTAGGAAATTCTGAAAAAATAAAACAAATGACGAATAATGAAACCTTTAAAAGATGTCTAACAAGAAGGAGAAGATACGGATCAGATCCCAGAGATTTTGAGATTGAAGCGTCTTTTCCAAGGGGAGATATTAACTCTGTTAGAAGAATAACTTTCGATAATTGGGATAATGATAGGGCATCTAATAACCTTGAATCTCACTGTTATCAAGGTAGCGTTGCTACGTCTAGTCCATCTCAATTTAGAATAGAAGATGTAGATGAGTCTGATTATCCTGTATATGGATTTTCCTATGATGGAGTGCTAGCTATTTGGGCAGACAGAGCTGAGAGAATCTATCTAAATAGTGATAGTAGCAACTTATTCAGTATATTTGGTAATGTAAGAGAAATTAATAACATGAATAAGTTAAATACGGAACTTGTGACGGATATGTCGTCCATGTTTAAGAATAATTCACACTTAGAAAATCTTGACATTTCTAGTTTTAATACCAAAAATGTTACCAACATGACGGCGATGTTTTTTAATAAGTCAGCACTAACGAGTTTAGATTTGTCTAGCTTCGATACTGGGAATGTTAAACAAATGAGTGGCATGTTCCAGGGGGTATCAAAGGTTCCCGCTTTAAGATTAAACAATTTTAATACTGGAAAAGTGGAAGATATGAATGCCATGTTCGCATATATGGATGGGCTTGAAGATTTGGATGTTTCTTCTTTTGATACTAGAAGAGTGACGAATATGTATGGAATGTTCTCTGGAGCAAAGAAATTGAGAAGTTTAAATGTTACTAACTTTAATACTAATGAGGTAACTAATATGGGCTATATGTTTACAAATATGGCTGCACTAGAAAATTTGAATATAAATAATTTTAATACTTCGGCGGTTACAAATATGAATAATATGTTCTCGGGTATGACTAATTTGAGAAGCTTAAATTTGTCTAATTTTGATACATCGAATGTGAAAGATATGGGTGGGATGTTCCATAATATGAAAACCATAACGGAGCTTAATTTATCGAATTTTAATACTAGTAATGTTCTGGGAATGGAAGCGATGTTTTATAATATGACTGCGCTTAAAACTTTGGATATTTCAAACTTTGAGACATCTCAGGTGGGAAGTATGAAATCAATTTTTGCTACTGCGGATGGTGATAGCTTGGAGAGAATTTACGTAAATAACGATTTTAATACTGCGCGTTTGACGTCATATATGGATTACACGAATATGTTTACGGGTCGAAACAAGCTCAGGGGAGGGAATGGTTCATATCTTTCTAATCCTGCTACAGCTGATTTGACTTGGCTTAGAGTAGATCGCCCTGGAGTGCAAGGGTATTTTACGAGGAAGAGCTAGCTAGTTGAACTTAAACCTAAAAAGTTATGGCTCATGTCGGGTCATGACTCTCATATCGGAGTCTAAAAAAATGAGCTTGAACTGAAAGATTCACCTAAAATAGCTTAGTTCGGTTTTTGTTCGGTTTTAGGGTAGAAGTAGAGAAGAGCTCGATTTTTCATTAATATTGAAAAATCAAATATCAGGGGAGAGCGGGCCGGGAATTAGTCGGGAACAGAGAGGAAAAAGCCAGAGAGAGGGAAACGCAAAATTTAAATTTTTTCGTGAAATTTGGTGCAAAATACATATTTCACAAGAAGATTTATTTAAAGTCAAGGTGCCTAACAGGGGTGGCGGTGGTGGAGTGATTCTGGAGCTCTTCTCCGAAGCCCCAGAATTATCGGAATTAACCTGTGTATTTTGATATAAAATAGATGAATTTACCCCTGTTAAATGATAGTTTGAGTGGATTTTCGAACACGTGCGGAGTAATTCTCGGGCCTTTAGAAGAGCTTTTTAGGGCTAGTTTTAGGTATAATTGACTTAGTATGAGTTGACGGAGGTGGGTCGGGAGAAAATATTCAATGATTCTCTGTCTGCGGGTAGAAAATTAGTGGGTCCACACGATTATTTATATTTGGATGGATTCGCCTCTTTATTGTCGCAAAATAGTTATTGTGCGACATTAAGAATCTAAGAAAAAGATGGGTAAACTATCGTCTGAATTAACTTATAAAATATCCCGCTTATGCTAAATTAGTGGTTTGAGGGCTGTCAGACGGTTGTAGATGTGGTTCTGGGTCCTTGGATGAGTATTTTATCGTTTGGCAAGAAAAAGTTTCATATGACGGCTCACATGGCCTGATTTTAAATTTAGAGTAATTCCCCTGCGGTATTTGGATTTTGATCAACTAGTGCAGCTTTTTTATTTTATATTAGATAAAAAATTCTAGCTAACAGAGAGGGAAATGTCGGATGAAGGTGATGTGACGGTGGTATTTAAAGATAGTAATAGAGGTTAAAAGACTATGTTTCAGGTGGTCTGAGGGAGTTATAGTGATAAAACAGAGAAATAACAGGGGTGAAACAGAGGTAAAATGTGGTTGAAATAGGGGTCAAACATGGGTAAAAGTAGGTGAAAACAGATGTGAAATAGGGGTTAGTATAGAGGTCAAACAGGGTTGGAAAAAGTGTAAAGGAAGAAAAATAAGCCCTAAAAGGGCTTATTTTTAGTTGATTGGGGTAGGTTTCGGGCCGGAGACGGAAGTTGGTTTGTTTCCCTTTTTCTTGAAGTTGTTGCGGTTTCGGAAGTTACGATTTTTGAAACTACGATTCCCTTGCGGCTTAGCGTGAGATTCGTGGGTGCCGCTGTTTGGGTTCGGTGATGATGTGGATGGAGCTGAGTTTAAGGCATTTTCAGACGCCTGGGCGTGGCTTCCGGCTGAATCTGGTTGATTGACTGTATTTGACTGTAAAGCCTGTTCTGAGGCCTCTGGTGTAGTATCTGCCGCATTTGGACTAGTAACAGGGGAATTAACAGAGGTGGAAACAGGGGTAGAGGTAGGAGTAGAGGTAGGGATAGGGTTTTTGGTTGATACGGGGGTAGAGTTCTGGGTGACTACAGGGGTAGATGTACCGTGGTTAACGAAAAGGGGAGTATTTCCCTGTTCTTGGTTTTGGGTTGTAGATTGGCTTTGAGATTCGGAATGAGTCTGTGCGGAGGTCTTGGCTTCTAGAATCTCTTTAAGGTCTTTGAGCCCAGGTTTTTGTTGATTGGTAACAGAGTTTGGTGAAAACTTTTTGGTATCGAAAGGTTTGGCCGACATCGAAGGTTTGCCATTGATAAAAGTGAGGGTAGGAAGATTCTCACGAGGGGCCTTATCGGCTGGTTGGCGACCAGAATTGGAGAGTTCTTGCTTATATTTTTCACTCTGCTCAATAGTTTCACGAATTTGGCGCTCAATTTCGGCGCGTGGATGGGAGTAATACTCACGGGAATGGGCAATGATCTGATCAAAATTATCATGTGGACTGTGAGGGATATTCAGGGTGGTAGCAGAGAAAGCTGGCACCTTTTCCCCGCCGATAATCATGGAAATCACGAAGTGGCGATTGTTCATTTGGATCAGATCAGATTCATCGAAAACTGGGGCGAATTGTTTTGAAAGAATTGGCGCATCGTCGGCAGAAACGCGGAATGAAATCGTGGTACCGACGTTACCGAAGACGGCATTACGCACGTTTTCTGTCATCTGTGAGATGTACTGGTTGGCCACGGTGAGATTGAGGCCGTATTTACGAGCTTCAGAAAGAATTACCGCGAAAGAATCGGTGGCAAAGTTCTGGAACTCATCCACGTAGAGATAGAATGGGCGACGTTTTTCGACTTCTGGAATATCTGAGCGCGACATGGCGGCTAGCTGGATTTTGGTAACCAGGAAGGCGCCGAGAATACCAGCATTGTCTTCACCGATGAGACCCTTAGAGAGATTAACCACCAAGATCTTCCCCTCGTCCATGATTTTACGGACATTAAAAGTGGATTTTGGTTGGCCGATAATATTGCGGATAATTGGGTTGGCAGTGAAAGCACCGACCTTGTTCAAAACTGGAGCGATGGACTCGTTGATCTGCTTATCATTCCACTGACCGAACTCGTGTTTCCAGAATTGTAGGACCGTGACGTCGGTACAATAATCGAGAGTTTCTTTGCGGAATTCTTTATCGGTGAGGAGACGAGAAATGTCAAGCAAGGTAGTTTCTGGGCGATCGAGAAGGGCAAGTAAAGTGTAACGCAAGATATGTTCGAGACGTGGACCCCAAGAATCACCGAACATACGCTTCAAAACACCAATTACCTCAGAACAAACGTTTGGCTTCTTCGAGGCATCAGAAACTTCGAGTGGATTGAAGCCGACCGGATATTGCGTGTCAGCAGGGTTAAAATAAATGACATCTTTTACGCGAGAAGCAGGTACAAAACGGAGGTTATTGACGGCAAAATCACCGTGCGGATCGATAATACAGTAACCTTGATTATAGAAAACATCAGAAAGGGCGAAAAGTTCGAGCAGACCAGATTTACCTGCACCAGTTTGACCGATGATGTAAATATGGCGAGAGCGGTCGCGACGTAACATACCAAACTGATGATTAATCCCACGGAAATTGGTTAGGCCGAAAGCGGAAATATTTTCGTCATTACTGGCAATGCCGGTGATGAGAGGTAATTTCGCTGGTGGTTCGGCAGTTTTCGAGGTAGCCCAAACAATGTTTGGAGTTTCGACTGAGGTATGTGGTAGATGATAGACCGAGGCGAGCTCAGAAATATTGAGAATGAAGCCTTCATCGGTAAATTGACGGAGCTTGTAGGCCTCGAGGTCTTCTCTATTAAAGCTGCCACCGATAGATTTGAAACCGTTGAGGTTGGTCGAGTTGTATTGCTTAAAGGTACCGACCAGGGCCTGCATATCGAGCTGGGCGTTAATCTCACTGTCACCGAGGTAGGCAAGGCGGATTTTAACCTGATAACCGAGTTTGGTAGCCTTAGTTTCGGCAGCAGAAATTTGTGATTTGACACGCTCAGAAAGCTCGACGGCTGGTTTTGGACTACTAGAGCCACCACTTGGTGGAGTAGAAAGCGCAGAGAGTAATTCAGCCAACCAGGTCCAATCGATATTAAAAAGCTTGAGCGAAGAAGCGGGATTCTTTTGGGCTTTGACCCAAGCATCGGTTTTTTGGTGCCAGGAATCGGCGACTGGACGCGTGAGGATTTGAATCCAGAGCTCTTCATTACTATCAGGATTCAGTTTGGCGAGGGTGCCGGTGATGCCAGCCAGCGGATCGACTTCGAAGGTATCGAAGGTCTTAATTGGCAGGACTTCATTTTCGGTAAGTGAAAGCTCCGAGCTGTAGACGACATTGTGACTATGAACGGTTTCGGTGTAATCTTTGTTGACGACGTGAATTTGGACGCTTGGGTATTGTGCATAAATTTGGCCTTCGACGAAGCTCTGCAAAGTTTTCGGCACATAGACATAAAAACGAATCTGTCCACCAGAGGAAACAATTTCAAAACTGAGATGCTCCTGGGCGGTGCCAGATTGACGCAAAAGTTCAGTATCTTTCAAAATACCGTGAAGCGAGGCGAACATTTGCTCGGCGGAAAGTTCCTTTTTGTCGTTATTTTTTGGAATTTCCAGCATCAAAAGTACCGACTCGAGATTAAGAGTCTTTAGCTGATTGATTTTTTTGTAATTTTTATATGTGAGATATCCAAGGATACCAACGATTGGGAGCCAAACGATGGGCATCAAGATAAAATGAACTAATTCCGCTATCATACTTCTATTTTAGCATTAGTGGCCGACTTAGTCAGCATAAGTATAAGTGTTTCGGTCGACACGACGGAAAAGTTTTTTGTTTTGAAGATTTAAGAGAATGGTGGTTTCTTTAACCTTGCGAGTTTTGAGCACGCGCTTGACGATCTCTTCTCTAGTGAGTGGCTCGCCGGCTTCTTTTAGGATGTCGGTAATAATTTGCGCGACCGTACCACGCTTGTAGCCCCAGATATCGAGGGCATAAATACCGCGACCGATTAAGACAAAACGAGGATCCTTAATCAGTTCGTTATGGATAGCTTGAGTGGTGACATTTTTGCGGCGGAATTTGGAATTCGAAATCGCATCAGCAATGTCGCTGAAGTGCATTGGCTCGTTTTGATTCTTCAAAATAACATAAATTTTGTCACGAATATTTTTCGGATTAACGGTTGGCCATTTGGCGAGACCCCATTGGTCATCTAAGGAAGAGAGAGACTTGGAGATGGAAGCAATGGCGCGAATGTGATTTGGGTGCTCATAATTAAGTTTAGCGTCAAGTTCATCTAGGCTCATTGGGAGCTTGTTGTTGCGAATAAGAGTGACGATCTCATCAGCTTTGCGCTTAATTTCACGTTCGTTGCCATATTCAGCAATCCCGGTGGCATTGTAATAACGTTCGGATTCATCGATGTGGACTAGACGGGCAGAAATTTCACTAATAAAATTAATGGCGGCGAGTTCCTTTTCGTTAGGATTGTGTCCGTAAATTTTTTGAGCAAGAGTGGAAATGCGAGCGATCCTTCCCTCTTCGACGAGGAAGCGAATAATGATTTTTTCAGCGGCACCGAGTTCAGGAATTTGATTTTCTTCGGCCATCACGCGAAGACGGATGATGATGGCTTTTTCCAACTGACGGACGCGTTCCCTAGTGATAGAAAGCACTTCCCCGATTTGTTCGAGGGTTTCCTTTTGGCCATTTAGACCAAAACGACGAGAAATAATCTCCTTTTCACGGTCTTGTTCTATAATATTAAGACTTCCTGTCAAGGCTTTCTGAATAGTTTCCGCATGTTGATCCATCTTATATTTTTTCCTTATCCACCCGATAATATATAAAAATTACTATAATTATAATATAAAATTATAAAAAGTCAAATAGGAATCTTGTGTGGTCGCTTTCCGTCTAACTTCTTTCAATATTTTATCATAAATTGTACATTTAGGACAGAAAATTATATCTAAATTTAAACATTGGCGGTTTCATGGTGTGATTATGGATAATGCTTATGTTTAATGTTGTGGTGATGGCAAAAAAGTCGCTTCCTATTAGTCTAATAGACAAGAGGCGACTTTGATTTTATGGTATTTTTTTGTGATTCGGCTAGATTTGGTGGCTATCAGTAGTTTTTGTGATTCGGCTAGATTTGGTGGCTAGCGGTATTTTTAGCTCTTTTTGGCTGTAGTTTTCGCTTTGGTTTTTGCTGCAGTTTTCTTAGTAGTGGACTTTTTCGCCGGAGTTTTTTTGGCGGCAGTCTTCTTGGCAGGGGCTTTTTTAGTGGCTGGTGCCTTGGAGCTTAAGAGAATTTCTTCAGCTTCTTCCCTGGTGATAGATTTTGGATCACGATCTTTTGGAATTTTGGCATTATTTGGCCTGGCACGACCACGACCGCTAGCTGGTTTAATGGCTGGCCCCTTGATATATGGGCCAAATGGACCATTGATAATCTTAATATCACCCCAGTCGGCGAGAATGGAGTCGATTTTCTTCTGATAGAGCGCTTCGGCGGTTTCGAGGGTGATGTGGTAAGGATTTTCCGCTTCGTTAATCTTGCTAAGCGCGATATTATGGGCGCCGGCCTTAATAAATGGGCCGAAGGGGCCATTAGCGGCGATTAGTTCAGTGCCGTCCTTAGCGTAGCCAAGAGAGCGTGGTAGAACTGGCAGTTCCAACTGCTTAAGAGCCTGCTCCAAGGTGACGGTTTTGACGGTTTTCCCCTTTGGCAGAGGGATAAAGATTGGTTTTTCGCCACTTTCTTTTTCGTTTTCACCGAGCTGGAGGAAGCCTCCATTTTTGCCAATTTTGGCGTAAATTTTTTTACCAGTCTTCGGGTCGGTGCCGAGTTCGGTGGCGGAATTATAGCGGTTGGCCATGGCGGAAGCCCCAATGGCGTCAGAAAATGGGCCATAAAAATCACGAAGCATCTTCAGGCGAGTGAGTTTTTTCTCAGCGATAAGGTCGAGTTTTTCTTCGATACCGGCGGTAAAATCGTAGTCGACGATGTCTTTAAAATTTTCACAGAGAAAATTGGAAACTAATTCACCCACTGGGGTTGGCATGAGCTTCCCCTTGGTGGAACCAGTTTTTTCTGAAATAGTTTGTTCGGAGAGCTGATTTGATTCATCGAGAGTGAGCTGCAAAACATCGCGCGGTTCGCCTTCAGATTCGCCCTTAACTACATAATTTCTAACCTGGATGGCGTTAATAATTGAGGCATAGGTACTTGGGCGTCCAATACCGAGCTCTTCGAGTTTTTTGACTAGTGAACCTTCAGTGTAGCGGGCAGGCGGCTTGGAAAAAGTTTGTTTGGCTAGCAAGATATGACGCTTTACGTTGTCGCCAATCTGGAGATTTGGCAAGGTAGTGTCTTTACTTTTGCCGTAGACTTTTAGGAAGCCGTCGAAAATTACCATTTCGCCAGTGGCTTTAAATAGCTCGTTTGGTACAGTGTCAGCCTCGAGATAAAGACTAGTTTTAGCCACTACGGCGTTTTTCATTTGGGTAGCGAGGGTGCGGCTTCGGATTAATTGATATAATTTCTTTTCGTATTCGTTTTTACCTGCCACTTCCACTTCGATGTGGGTTGGACGGATGGATTCGTGGGCTTCCTGAGCGCTGGCATTTTTGGTATGAAAACGACGAACTTCGAGATAATTCTCGCCAAATTCGGCTTTAATGAGGTTAGCGATTTCGGCTAAGGCCTGATTCGAGAGATTGAGAGAGTCGGTACGGTGATAAGTAATGTGACCGGACTGATAGAGGCCCTGAGCGGCCGACATGGTGGTCTTAGAGCTAAAACCAAGACGGCTATTGGCTTCAATCTGAAGCGCAGCGGTGGTTAGAGGCACTGGATTGGCCTTTTTAGCTTCGGTTTTTTCAAGATTTTGCACCTTAAAATTGGTATTTTTGAACTGCTCGAGAAAAAACTTAGCTTCTTCTTCGGTAGCGAAAGTAGTTTTATCGAGATTAGCTTCAAAAATTTCAGAGGAATTGAGATCGGAAATATTGGCAGCTTGATCACTGAACTTGCCGGTGACTTTAAAGTTGGATTTAGCGTTAAAACGTTCAATTTCCTGTTCGCGTTCAACGATTAGACGAAGAGCTGGTGATTGGACGCGGCCGGCGGATTTAGCACCTGGCACTTTGGTGCGCACGACACCAGAGAGATCGTAGCCTACCAGCATATCGAGAGTTTGACGAGCTTGCTGGCTGGAAACCATATCCATATCGACGGTACGCGGATTTTTAATGGCTTCCTGAAGAGCTGGTTTGGTAATTTCATGAAAAGTAATACGATGGGTGGTTTTTGGTAGTTTTAGCACCTCTAAGAGATGCCAAGAAATTGATTCTCCTTCGCGGTCTTCGTCGGTTGCAAGCCAAATCGTGTCGGCGTCTTTGCTGGCCTTTTTTAATTCAGCGATGACTTTTTTATGGTCTGGGTCAATTTCGTAAGTCACGGCAAAATTATCGTGCACATCAACTTTGGTATCTTTACGAATATGGCCAACCGAGGCTAGAACCTTAAAATCATTACCGAGATATTTTTCAATAGTCTTGGCTTTGGCAGGAGACTCGACGATGAGGAGATTTTTAGACATATACTTATATATTATCACGCTTGTCAACTAGAAGAAATTTTTCGGATTTTAAATTTGCTGAAATTTTATAGGGATAAATTAGAGATGAGTTTTAGAAAAATTTGCAAAAAAGCCAAAAAATCTTGGAAAAAGGACTTGTTAAGTCAAAATGTTTATGTTAAAGTTTAGGTGTGTGAAGGTTTTCTGGCAGTATAGAAAGGAAATATACTGTGAGAATAAAAAATAAAAACCATAAAAAAATTAAAATTGCGACAACATTAATGGTTTTATCTGGTGCGGCGTTATCACCAATGCTGTTTGATTTGCCAACACCAGTATCGGCAGTGCAACAATCTGCTTCAACAACAATTAGCGTTGTGATTGATCCTGTAATTTCAATTACTACGCCAAACTCAATTGATATTAATATTACGCCTACTCCTACCGGTGCGTTTAATACTGGGACTGGCACGGTGAATGTCTCTACCAATAATGGTAAGGGTTACACCACCTATGTCACTTCCAAGACGACGGATACGGATTTGTCTCAACCAGCTGCCTCTGGTGTAGCGGATAAAATCCCTTCAATCAGTCAGACAAATTCGACGATTTCTGGTACGGGCTGGGGCTGGTCTGCTGATGGTACCACTTTTAACCCAGTGAAACAAACTGGCACCGTGGATGCTTCGACGATTTTTGCCAAGACCACTTCAGCGGCTACCTCTGGTAGTGCTAAGACGATTACGGTCGGTGCAAGTGCCACTACCTCTATTCCAGTAGGTGCTTATTCGAATACATTGCTCTTTACAGCAGTTGCGAACCAATAACACTTTCTTTTCGATTCCCTGCGGTCGACGGGCTTCAGGGGTCGAAGGGATTATTAAAGGATCTTGTTTTAAAAACTGCGTGGAGATGCTTTAGGGACCGCCTTCGGGCGGTCTTTTTCTGGTTTAATTTTTTGGCTGATTTTTGATTGGGCTCAGGAGGTTTTTTATGGGTTAGTAATTTTGAGATTAACTTAGACCTTAAAAATTTAAGCATCAAAAAACCCCAAGTAAGGGTGGGCATCACTTGGGGTTATTAGACCCTACAACGCATCTCTATTGATTCCGGGAGAGCCCCGGAGCGTGACCCACCTCACTCTATTGGGGCCCGCCGGTTATAGGGGTTGCTATGTTCTTAAAAATTGACTTTCAAGTGGAGGTAATACTTATACTTACAACCGATAAAAGAAAAATTGTAAGCCGAAAGTCTTTTAAGAACACGCAACTTCTGTTATATTAGTAACAGAAATTATGATTTATTTAGGTGCGGTTTAGAGATCGTGCCTTTTTCTGGCTCCAACCCCTAACTGATTCGTATTATAGCATTATAAATAAAAATAGTCAATACATAAAATGTAAAAAATATTAAAATCAAGTACAAAATTGGAGGTTTTTGTGCAAGTCAAATCTATTTCCCCTCTAGAAGACGGGTTTTTGCGTAAATTAGAATTCATTGCGCTTAAGCCTAAGATATTGTATTATTATGGAAAATCACCCGGCGAGATGGCGGATATTGAACCAGAAGCGGCGAAAAATAATCAAGAAAAAGCGTCAAGCCAAGCTTATGTGCGACCGAAAACCGTGGCTGTCGTGGGGTCTAGAAAATATACTAAATATGGTGAGGAATGGGCATATAGGATAGCCTATGAACTAGCGAGGCGTGGAGTGGTGATCGTGAGTGGGTTGGCTTACGGAATTGATTCGATTGCGCATCGGGCAGCATTGGATGCGGGTGGAGTGACGGTGGCGGTGTTAGGGACGCCAATCGACAAGATTTACCCAGCTCGGCATACTGGTTTGGCGCGGGAGATTGTGGACCATGGTGGTATGGTGCTATCGGAATATCCGCCACAAGAAATTTTGGCAAAAGATGAGAAGTTATCACGTATGTTGAATAGTCAGTTAGGGATGCGTGCGGCTTTTCTAAAACGTAATCGATTAATTGCGGGGCTAGCGGATCTGGTGGTAGTAGTCGAAGGTGGCGTAAAATCTGGCTCACTAAATACGGCGCATCATGCCATGGAGCAGGGCGTGATTGTTTATGCGGTACCGGGAGATGTGAGTCGTAGTAATTCCTTGGGTTGCAACCGACTATTAGGGCGCGGAGCGGTGGCTTTTACCGAGGTGGATGAATTATTAGATGAGTTAGGGTTAAAAATTCGTAAACCAAGGGAGAGTCTAAAACAGATTAAGGAAATGTGTAGTACGGAGAATGAGGCTTTGATGGTTTCGGCGATGCTTGGAGGGGTGAAAATGGGAGAAGAAATTCTGGCACAGATACGACGGAAGAAGGATTTTTCGGTCTCAGATTTTAGTGTGACAATTTTTAATCTCCAGATGAAAGGATTAGTGAAACCGTTAGGTAATAATGAGTGGATGTTATGTGTGTAGAAAAATTTCAATTACCGAAGACGATTACTTGGATTGATACAATGAATATTTTTGCGCGGATGGAGAAGATGCGGCGTTTACATACGATGGCGGTGGCGAAACGCTTTGAATTGAATTTAACCGAAGTAAAAATTATGAGCTATCTCAAGAATAATCAGATTGAGCGGAATTTAAATGAGATTTTAGAGTGTAGTCTGATCGGTGAGACTAGTTTATGTCGAGCAATTAACCACCTAGAGCAGCGTGAATTTATTAAGAAGGCGCTAAATCCGCAAAATCGGCGATATTTGCAGTTAGATTTTTTCGGTGAGGGGAGATTTGTGGCAAGCTATATCGAAATGGAGCAGAAAAAGTTTATCAGTGAGATTTTTGAGGGGTTTACCAGAGAGGAACGCGTAATGTTCGGGCGGATGCTTTGGAAAATAAACTTTAATATTCAGCGTAGAATTCAGAAAAGTTTGGCGACGAAAAATAAGTGATAAAAATTATTCTTGGATAAAATCGTCAATGCGTTTTGCGATATCCGTGAGGATTTCTGGGAGTTTTTCGCGTTCTTCTGAAGTGAATCGTCCTAGCACGAAGTCCACATCGCCCATCTTTTTGCGCAAATCATTATTCGCAGTGCCAAGACGAAGACGTTTGAAGTCGGTAGTGTTAAGCGAACGAATAGTGGATTTAAGGCCATTATTGCCGCCATCGGTTCCCTTTTCACGATAACGCAGGGTGCCAAAGTCGAGATTAAAATCATCACATAAAATCAGGAGGTTAGATAGTGGAATTTTATAATAGTTCATAAATTCTTGAATACTCGAACCCACATCGTTGTAATAAGTTTGTGGTTCGATGAAGATAGTTTGACCAGATTTTAGCCATTTAGCATGGAATTTTTCAGATTTTTCAAATTCAAGGCCGTGGGTTTTAAAATAAAAATCTAAGGCTAAAAAGCCAAAATTATGGCGAGTGAGGTTGTATTCATTTCCAGGATTTCCAAGTCCGACAATAAGTTTCATGGAAATATTATAGCAAATCTTTTGGTTGGATTTTTATGACAAGAAAGCTACTATAATGTTTTAGGGAGAAGAAAATTCATTTTTGAATCAAGAAAAAGCCGCCACGGAGGTGACGGCTCAGAATTAAATTAAGAAATAGTTTTGATGAGATGAATGCTATGTATATATATTAATCTTCAACATAGTCATTGTCGTTCTCCCGGTCTAGTCCAAGAGGCTTAAGATTATCGAGAATCTGTCCAATGATGGAGCTTCTGACAATGTCATTTTCATCCATAAAAATCTGAGCTGCGCGAGGAATACCCTTTAAGGCTCGGCGCGCATAAAGAATGCCATTGTGATGCTTGTTGACACCTTTAGCGTAAGGATGAGGCTGACTCTCGTCACCCGTGAAGATCATTTTAGATCCCTCTCCGATACGAGTCATAGCAGACAGCATCTGCTCATTAGTCATATCTTGAGCTTCGTCGACAATAATAAAATCATTCTGAAAACTCTTTCCTTTGATATAGAAAATCGGAATAGAGCGGAAGGATTTTTGGTAGGACAGATTAGCTTTGTCTTCTAGACGCTGCTGCTTGACACGAGGTTGAGGGCTAGATGATTTTTCAGAATACTTATTCTTACTTTTATTCTTCTCTTCATGCTTCCTCTTTTTGCTAGTTCGGCAAGTAAAAGTCTCTTTTTTGTCGATCATAGTATACTCGTCATCATCTTCATAGATCCAATTTTTATCATGAATATAAGATTGATGCGTGATTTCTTCATGCGGCTGATCGATTAGAGTACTATTATTGCAGGGGTCGTCATCGTAAATTTCGTGATAAATTAACAATGCATTGATAATATTGGCAGACTTGATAGACATTTTTTCTTCCAAGTCTCCTGGCAAAGTACCAACGCCATCATCACCACGAACTTCTGAAGCAACAACGGAAACGATATCGTAGTCACCTTTTTGAACTTGCTTCATTCCTTCAATGGCGGCAATAAAAGTTTTTCCGGTACCAGGACAGCCAGAAACTAGAATCATATCAATATTCTTATTATAGATAGAGTCTAAATACATGGCTTGACCAGGTGTTTTGGCTTTCAGGAAGGGTTTCTGTTTGCTATTTAGGTAGCTATTAAGGTGGACGATTTTATCTTCATCTCCACTAACATCTAAGCGGCCGATATTCCAAAATTCACCCTTACTTTTCCCGTAGATTTCGTCATCGATGCTATCTTCGCAACTGAATTCAATGAATTCGTTAGGAGCCAAGGTAGGCTCATCTGGCATACGTTCTTCCCATTCTTCTAAGGGGATGAAGCCACCTTTTTGGACGAAGTGACTATAGAGGTCGGGTGGAATGATACATTTGCGTCGGCCGGTGAACTTAAACTTGGGATCGGTTTCTAGTGGTAAGGATTTAATGTTATGTGCTAAAGCGCAAACACGCATTTCCTTATCGTTGGTCACTAAACGAATCTTTTTATTCAGAGCATCTAATTCGTTCTTAGCCTGTTTAGCCTTTACTAAGTAACAGGATAGATCGAGAGTCTGCAAGAAGATTTGTTCATCCATATTGACGGGTTCAAAATCCCAAGAAACCACGGCAGATTCGGAGCTTTTAATAACCATAAAAGCACGGCTGCAGTTATTGAAGGCGATTTGATTACCAATGGCAAGATTGGGATCACGACCAAGTTTGGAAGATTCATCAACTATAACCGATTGAAAGAGCTCATCGATTCGGCTTAAAACCTTACCGGCGATGAAGCTGCGTTCAGAAGATTCGCTTCTGAAGCTTTTTAATTCATGGAGCACAGTGTCAGGTATAACGATACATGAGTTTTTCAGGTCGATATTTTTAATAGCTAATTTCTTAAATCCGTTTTTGGTGGGAATAATATCTGGGTTATCAATAATGATATTAGTATCGATAACATAATATTTTTCCTTGGGTTCAGTGGAAATGTAAGCCACAGGTTCTGCATTTGAGATGCTTCCAGAGGTCTTCTCCTTAAGACTTGTTTGAGCACTGAGTATACTTTTAATTTCACTCATAACTATCTCCTTTTTAAGGTACAAGAAATACGTTTTAGGTATTTCTGTAGGGTGGGGCTTGGATTTTTGAAGTCCAAGAATAGAGGTGCGTCCTCTATTAGGCTAATTATTACATATTTTTCTAAAAATTCAAGAGAAAATAGAGGTGGTGGTGAATCTTGATGTATATTTTGAGGATAGCTTAAGATGAAGTATTAAGATAATTGACGATATAGTTTGAGCAATTTTTCGATTTGATGAGATTGAAGATAAGTCTTTTCGCTGGCGGCCAGATTTTGGCTGAGTTTTTGAATAAGTTCTGGTTGGTGATAAATTTCGAGTAAAAGTTCCGCCATGGCGCGAGGCGCTGGAGATTTGGCGCAGAGGCCACCGTGATTTGGTACGATTTCGGACATGTCGGGGTCGGCATAAATAACTGGAAGATTACAGGCGGCGGCCTCTAAAATGGTGAGGCCTTGGGTGTCGAACTGGTAGGAATTGATGATGGAAAGATGTTGGTCTTTGGTATATTTTTGGAGGATTTCTTGGTGCGGGATGGTGCCGAGAATTTTAATAGATGCTTCGTCGAAATGTTTTTTGCAGAATTTTTGCACTTTTGACATCTGATTGCCATCGCCAATAATGGTAAAAACAAAACGAAAATTTGGTTCAAGTTCTTGAGTGATTTTGAGTGCTTCTAGAAATGGTAAAATACGCTTTTCCTTGGAGAGGCGAGAAAACCAGAGAATACGAAGTGGTTTGTGATTCTGGTAAGCGCGGATTTGGGGAGTGAATTTTACAATTTCCTGGTCATTAATGCCGTTCGAGATGACAGAAATTGGACGAGTGACGCCGAAGAGCTGAAGTTTTTTGGCAAAATGGGCGGATGGGGTAATTACCTGGTCGGCCAGATTGGCTTGGCGAGTCATCATTTGCCACATCTCGCGGCGAGCAATGGTGGGTGCAAGATTTTTGATCTCGGCGTTCTGATAATTGAGGCTTGGCGATTTCTTTGGCTCTGGATTTTGATAATCTGGCCTAGGGGATTTTTTCGAGATTGATTTTAGGGTAGTGCGATGAATTAGGTTAATTCCAGTAGCAGCCAGAGTTTTTAAGGGGTGCGGTACGTTAATGGCGATGGCCATATCTTCGCGACCATGCATAGTTTGGACGACTTTAATACCGTATTTTTTGGCGAGTAAAAGACCAGACATGCTAGTGGTGGCTTCATAATGGATGTGAAAAAGGTCAAAAGCTTCAGCGAGATTCGGGTATTTCTTCTCTATAAAACGCATCACGTATTTAGTCCATTTGGAAAAAGGTGCGCCGTTGACTAGAAATTTGGCAGTCGGGACGAGAATAATGTTCGGGTCGTGGTCGGCGCCAAATTTATTTAGGGGATTAGAATAATCTTTCTGAGTGCCTGGGCAAAAAATCGTAACTTGGTGGCCAAGTGACTCTAACGCAGTTTTTTGGGCACGAATTGAGGATGGAATCCCACCAGGAATGCCGAGAAAAACGTCGGTAAAAATAGCAATGCGAAGCGCTTTCGTAGGCGCAGGATTTTTGAGGTTTTGGTCCTTAAGATTTTGATGCTTAAGGCTTTCCGGGTTCTTGGAGTGAGGATTTGACATTTTTGTGATTATCTCATATATGAGATATTTGTTTAAAGTAAATCTTTGGTGCGATTGATGGATTTGCGTGGTCCGTTTTTGCGGTCATTATGGAAGGAGAATTTAAGTGGGGTGCCGATGAATGGGAATTTTTCACGAATACAACGTTCGAGATAACGCTTGTAAGACCAGTGGAGGAGTTCCATTTCACGACCATGAATGACAAACCATGGTGGGCAAGTGTCGGTCTGGGTAATGTATTGGAGTTTTGGATGGGTATTTTTCAAACCAGCTGGCGGATGAGAAATTACCGCTTCGTTTAGAACTTTGTTTAATTCAGAAGTTTTAAGTTCGGTGTGACGAGCCAGGTCAACTTCGGTAATAAGCTCGAATAATTTGGTGACGTTTTTGCCGGTTTCAGAGCTAGTAATAATCACTGGAGCGAAAGACAAGAAATTAAAATCGTGCTCCAGATTATCAAGAATATTATCGATTTGAGAAAGTTCCGTTGGCTTGGATTTATCGGAAATAGTAGAAACTACAGGGGTGGAATTGTCGAGCAGGTCGGATTTGGTGATGACTAAAATTACACTTTTACCGGCTTCGATGATTTGACCAGCGAGAGACTGATCGAGCTTAGAGTGTGGCTCGGTGGAATCAACAAGTAAGAGGCAGATGTCGGATTCTTCGATGGCGGAAAGAGTGCGAATAGCGGAGAATTTTTCGATACCAACTTCGCGCTTGCCTGGTTTTCGCAAACCAGCAGTGTCGAGGAATTCAATAGTCTGACCTTTGAATTTAAGTTCGAGACGGTTAATGTCGCGCGTGGTTCCCTGCTTCGAGCTGGTGATGGCTTGTTGTTTTTGGCCGAGACGATTGAAGAGGCTGGATTTACCAACGTTTGGACGTCCAATCAACGCAACCTTGATAGAAGTTTCGGTTTTAGCTTCAGAATCAGCTTCGTTGGTGTTTGGATAAGAATTTAATTCGCGATAAATGCGAGATTTGAGGTCTTTAATTCCCTGTCCGGTAGTGGCAGAAGTTTGGTAGGTTTCGTTTTCTTTTATACCAAATTTGATATATTCGGCAAAAGGCAAGGATTCTTTTAAGTCGGACTTATTTAAGACGAGAAGGACTGGCTTGCGAGATTTTAGCGCCATGCGGGCGATATCTTTGTCACGGAAATCTGGATATTTAGTAGAGTCGACAGTTAGTAAAATTAAATCGGCTGAATCGATGGCATCCTCGATTTGATCCTGGATGGAAGCTTCGAAATCATCTTCAGGATTTTTCAGACCAGCAGTGTCGATAAGGGTGAAAGCTTGATCAATAGTCGCTACTACGCTGTCACGGGTAGTGCCGGCCTCACGCGCAACAATGGCAATATTTCTATGTGCCATGCGATTTAATAGACTGGATTTACCAGCATTGGTTTGGCCGATGAGGGCGACAATTGGAAGCTTTTTCATGTGTTATATTATAACATCGAAAACGGGATAAGTAAAGAAAAAACCTGAGTTAGCATCTCAAGGTATTGCACTTGAGCGGTTAGGGTAGGAAGTCGAATTAAATATTCGAGCATATGGCGATTAAAAGAAATTTTTGAGACGATTTTTTAATTCCTTTTATGGTAAAATGGTTGGAGTATGAACAGGAAAATCGCTTTCAATAATTATGGATTTGCTAGTTTTTTGACTGTAATTTTTCTTTGTATTTTGGGTCTCGGGGGGGGTGCCTATTTTTAGTCGAAAATGCCTCTGCGCTTTATGTTCCGAGTATTTCCGTATCTACTAATGCTTTAAATTCGGTAAACGGCAATGCAGTTTTAAATTCGGTAAATAAGACTACGGAAATTCTAGTAAATTTAACCGTGCAGACGAATCACCGGACTGGGTATACGGCGACTATGAGTGCCGAAACCAATGAAACTGCTTTAGTTAATGCGAGTTCGGCCAATAATGCTAAAATTAATTCGATTACGAGCCCATTAGGTTTAGCGAATTTTCCGACAAATTCTTGGGGATATAAATTAAGTACAGAAACTACCTATAGTCCGATTCCGGGAGTGGGTAATCCGGCTAATTTAATTAATACTAGTGGAAAAACTGATGGTTTAGATTCGCGAGTAATTAACGTGGGGATGAACTTGAGTCAGAATTTGGAAAGTGGCCGTTACGTAAATAAGTTAGTGTTTTCGGTGGTGACAAATCCATATGAAAAGGAAGCGGTATTAACGGCTGGTCCGGATTTTATCCAAAAAGTGACCGCGCTTGACACCAATCAAACTTATGATGTGTGGAACGAAAATATGGGGAGAAAAGAAAGCGTACGGGCTTTCAGAAGAAGTCATGTAGCTCCGGCGGCGGTTCCGGCCAATGCTGTAAATGTGGAAGATAATGAATTATCCGACTATGAAATTAAGGTTTGGTTTAATGCAGCAGAAGGCGTGATGTATTATTGGGCGCCGATTGAAAAAATCTATTTAAATCAGAATGCTTCTCGCATGTTTATGCACTTTACTAAACTTACGGAATTGGAACTTTCGGGATTTGATACAAGTCGGGTGGAAAATATGACATACATGTTCAGAAGTCTCCATTCGATGAAAAGCCTTGATCTTTCAAGTTTTAGTACGCCAAAGCTAAAAGATATGACGGGGATGTTTTATGCTGCGATTGGACTAAAAACACTTAATTTTGGCAATAATTTTGATACAAGTAATGTAGTGAGCATGAGTCATATATTTCTGGACGCAAACAATCTGGAATATCTAGATTTAGCGAAATTTAATACGCAAAACGTGACGGATATGAATCACATGTTTAGAAATATGTATGCGTTGAAGGCGATAAAATTTGGTAAGAATTTTAAGACTAATAATGTGACGAATATGGGAAGTATGTTCGCTGCGACTTGTAACTTAAAAGAGTTGGATTTGTCGGGATTTAATACATCCAAAGTGACAAAAATTATTGAACTTTTTGGCTTGGTGGATTTTAAAGGCGATAGCTTTACTTGCCCTGGTGGAGATAAGCTGGAACGGGTTTATGTTTCGGCGGATTTTGATACTTCGAAGGTAACGGAATCCTTCAATATGTTCGCTGGGAGAACTAAACTCAGGGGTGGCGAGGGTTCGTTTGAGGCTAATCCATCGCTGGCTGGAATTGAATGGCTGAAAATTGATAGGCCTGGTGTGAAGGGATATTTTACCGATGTAAATAGAAGGACGATTTCTAGCCTTTCGATAATGCAAAATGTAGATGCGGCAGTTTGTGCTAATTCAAATTTACATGAAGTCGCGACATTAGTGGATGTGCGTGATGGGAATACCTATACGGTTGCTAAACTAAAAGATAATAAATGTTGGATGACGCAGAATTTACGACTAGTGAATAAAACTTTGACACCGGTAGATTCAGACGTTTCCGTAAATTTTACAGTGCCGGCATCAAATCTGAATGTGGCTAATACTTACGATTCGCCTACGGTATTGCCGATGGTCTATTTTGACCCAAGTAAACCACAAGATGGAGCGTATTATAACTGGTTTACGGCAACGGCAGGTACGGGTGGTAGAAATATTCCGGAAGGGTCGGATGCGCCAAGTTCGGTTTGTCCAAGCGGTTGGCGATTGTCGCAAGGTGGCAATAGAAGCGAATATTTGACTCTATTAAATAGTTATGATGGTAATGTGGCAAATTTACGTAGTGCGCCATTGAATTTTATAACGCCAGGTTATGTACATGAGCGAAATTTGATCGGCATTAATTCAAATGGTCTATATTGGAGCTCGACGGCGGGTCCTGCAAATTGGGCGCATCGCATGAGTATATGGGGAAATAATTCTGATCAGGGCAGTAGCTGGCAAGTAGATGGCGCCTTGATGCGCTGTTTGGTGAAGTAAAGTTTTTAGAGTAATTTTAATGCTAAGTTTTGCTGATTTTTTGCTGATTTTTGATTTTGCTTATGGTAAAATAGAGGCATGCCAAAAATCACTTTCTCTCATAATTTTTTGTGGGTAAATTTTCGAAGGAATTTTACTTTTCTATTAGGACTTTGTTTATCAATTTTTATTTTTAATCTTAATTCTGCTGCAGTTTTTGCTGTGCAGACGCCAACTTTATCGGTATCAGTGGATAATGCGGCGGTGAATGTGAATGGTAATCAGGTGATCAATTCTGTGAATGGCACTACTGAATTACCTTTAAATTTAACGATAAATACGACAAATAAAACTGGCTATACCGCCACGTTAAATACGGAAACTAATGAAACGGCTTTGGTGAATTCTGGTTCGGCGAATGGTGCGAAGATTGGCTCAATCACCGGATCGAGTAGTCTTTTGAATTTGCCGGTGAATTCTTGGGGTTTTAAGACTTCAAGCGAGACCAATTATAATCCAATTCCATCTCTGGCGACTCCGACGAATATTTTTCAGACTACAGAAAAAACCAATGGTAATGATGTACGTGGTTTAAATATTGGTATGAAGTTGAGTCAGAATATTGAAAGTGGTAGCTATGATAATAAGCTGATTTTTTCGGTGGTGACGAATCCGTATGCGGGGAAAGCGATAATGACTGAGGGGCCGGATTTTAATGAAAAACTAAAGAATATTGAGTTTTCTGTCGGTGGCAGGATTGAACATTTTAAGAAGAGTGCAGTGGCCCCAGATGGTTCTAAAAGAGTAGTGAAAATTGATGATGAAGAATCCGATTATGAAATTAAATTATGGTATAGTTCATCGGATAACACTGCATATTATTATACGGAGGCAGATAGAGTTTACCTGAATAAAAATAGTTATATTATGTTCTTTACAAGAAGCGATGATACAAGAATAAAAAATATTCAAGATATAGATATTTCCCACTTTGATACTTCTATGGTGACTAATATGGGTCTTATGTTTCATAATAAACCCAACCTTTCTTCACTTAATCTTTCTCACTTTGACACATCTCAGGTTACAAATATGAACTCCATGTTTTCTGATGCATCTAGTCTTACTTCGCTAGATCTTTCCAACTTTGATACTTCTAAAGTGGAATATATGAATTCCATGTTTGAAGGTATGACAAACTTAGCTTCATTAAATATCTCAAATTTTGATACCTCTAAAGTAAAAAGTATGCATGAAATGTTTTATAAAGTAACCAATCTTACTTCACTCAACCTTTCTAATTTAAAAACCTCTAATGTAATATATATGGATTACATGTTTAGTAACATGACTAATTTAATTTCATTAGATCTTTCTAACTTTAATACTTCCATGGTGAAGGATATGAGTGGAATGTTTCATGATATGACTAATCTCACTACTCTTGATCTCTCTAACTTTGATACATCTCAGGTGACAAATATGTCCGATATGTTTTATCTTCGAGATGAAGATATGACTAAGGATAAACTAGAAAAAATTTATGTAAACAATGATTTTAATACTGCTAAGCTTACAAACTTTTCGGGAATGTTTAGAAATCGCAAAAAGCTTCGCGGCGGTAACGGTTCATATTTAGCTGACCCATCTACAGCTGATAAAACTTGGCTTCGCGTAGATCGCCCAGGGGTGCAGGGGTACTTTACGCGTAAATCTTAGTGTCTGAACAAATTATTTATACAGATGTTTAGTTTGTTCTATAAAGAAATCACCAATTTCACCGTAATGAATATGGTTATTTAATTCTTCGATATTGATTAACTCATAGCCAATTACGGAGCCGTCTGGGTCATTTGTGAATTCACCGAGTTTTTCTAATTCGGCGTAGACGCGAAGTTGAAAACTCTCACTTCCCTGGTCGTCATAAACTCTTTGATAGCCGAGCGGAAACCAGGATTTGACGGTCATGTTTAATTCTTCTTTTGCTTCGCGATTAATAGTTTGAAATATGGATTCGTTGGGTTTTACTCCTCCGCCTGGAAGATTGTCTGAAGCGTGGATGTATTTTGCGATAGGAATCTGATTTTTAAAATTGCCGATAATATAGACTTGCGACCAAGGAAAATTGGGGATTTCTTGTCCGATTAAACTATAAAAATCTGTGTGATATTTGACATTTTTATAGATGAATTCGCCATGTAGTATCGGTGTTTGCATAATTTTATTATAAAACAAAAAAAGACATAAATGCCTTTTCTTAAAATGGTGATTCCGGCGGGGTTCGAACCCGCGATTTTCTGGATGAGAACCAGACGTCCTGGACCACTAGACGACGGAACCGTGAAATAATAATAACATTTTTTGGATATGGCCGCAAGAGATTAATTAATCGCAGTCGAAGCTGGCGTCATTCCATTCGCAGTCGTCGATGGGATCAAAAAGATGTGGGTCGGTATCGGAGTTAGTAGTGCGATTATGCAGGCGGAATTCCTCGTCGGACATGTCGCCGAGATCATTCTCGTCACCTTCGTCTTCGAGATGGTCGTCGTCGGATGGATCATTTTCTTCGTAATTTTGATAGTGGTCTGGCAAATCTTTTTGGAAGGCGCCAGAGTCCCAGGAATCGTTCGTGGTGTCTGGATTATCTCTTTCGGACACCCAGTTCATTTTGCTGTTTGGTTCCCCCGCATTTTGATAAAATTTTGCCATAATCGACTCCTTTTCTACTATTATGGCAAAGCCTTTGAGGCTTGTAAAGACGTGTTAGGGAGGGGGTGGGGTTTTAAGCTTAAAAATGTGTCAAGTAAAAACCCGCTCACTGAATTTTTTGGAGTGAACGGGTTTTTATTTTTGATAGATTTAGTCGTGAGAGATTGCGGTATGAACACGGTTTAAACGAGCTAGAGTACGGTTTTTACCAAGCACACGCAAAGTTTGATGCAGTGCTGGACTAAACGGCGCAAAGCTGACGGCGATACGAATTAAACTGAAATATTCAGCAGGTTTTTTGCCAGTAGCAGCGAGAAGCTCATTAAGCTTGGTTTGAAGATTGTCGTCGGTCCAGTCAGTCTCTTCGACCTCTGTTAATTTCTCGATAGTGAGGTGTAATAATTCACGATATTCAGTTTCAGAAAGCTTTTTGAGGAATTTATTATTGTAAATTAAATCAAGATCGATGGTTGGCTCTTCGAAGAAATAAGTAGTCATAGTGCGCAAGTCAGAGAGCGTCTTTAGGCGGTCATAGATGATGCTGAGCACGGATTTTTTGTACTCGTCGGTCTCTTGGCTGGCGGATTCTGGCCAGAAATTGAGTGGTTTGAAAACTTGGTAGCGAGAAAAATCTTCGGAACCAGAAGCGAGACAGGTCTTGGCGTAGAGTGCATCAATTCCCTGTTCGTCGGCAATTTTACGAATCCATTGACCGTTCATCCAAAGAATTTTAGTTTCGTCGAAACGAGCGCCGGAGTTTTGAATACGGGAAATTTCAAATTTTTCAATCATTTCATCGATTGAATAAATTTCTTGTTCGGTACCGTCATTCCAACCGAGACAGGCGAGATAATTTAGCATAGCTTCTGGCAGAAAACCATCATCACGATATTCAGTGACGGATTTGGCGCCATCACGTTTACCGAGCTTTTTGTTGCCGGTAGGAGCGAGGATGTGTGGCATGGAAACAAAAAGATGACGAGGAAGTTCTAGGGCGTCGTAGAGGGCCAGATAATTCGGTGTACTAGAGAGATATTCGACACCACGGGTAATGTAGGTAATTTTCATCAAAGTGTCGTCGACGATGTGGGCAAAATTATAAGTAGGAAGACCGTCTTTTTTGATCAGGATAATATCATCGAGGACTTCTGGTCCGGTTTGCATATCGCCCATCACTTCGTCGTGCCACTCGTAGTGTTTTGGTGTGGTTTTGAAACGAATTGGTAGGCCTTCACGCCATTCTGGTGGGTTGGCTGGACGATGATTGCGGTAAAGATAAGGAATTTTTTGCTCGTTGTCGATTTTTTTGTATTCTTCAATTTTTTCGGAAGGAGTATCGTCGGCATAAGCTAGACCTTTTTCGAGTAGTTTTTTAGCCCAAGCGAGATAAATATTCTTGCGTTCGGTTTGATAGTAAGGCTCATCTGGGCCACCCACTATCGGACCTTCGTCCCAGTTTAGCCCGAGCCATTTAAGGGTATCAAAAACTAGTTCGGCGGCACCTTCCACGAAGCGACTTTGATCGGTATCTTCAATGCGCAAGATGAACTGACCATGATTTTGTCTAGCGATTAAATATGGATAGATAGCACTACGGACGTTGCCGATGTGAATATAGCCAGTGGGGCTGGGTGCAAAACGAGTTCTAATTTCCTTATTCATAATGGCCTAATTATACCACCACCATCAAGAGAAGAAAAATCCCAGCTTGGTTAGCTGAGATTCTGAGGGGTTGAGTCTTTTGAAGTTCTGGGAGATTGATGTGATTTAGAGTGAGGTGATAATGTTTTTGAGTTGTTTTTTACTGAGACTTCCAGAGGTGGTATTGAGTTTATACACGGTACCACCGTTCACCCAAGCGGCGTTGGATTGGTACATGTAGATGGTGAGGCCCTGTTCGCGAATGGTGTCGTATTGTTCGCCCCAGGTTGGCTTGACGTAATTATTTAATAAAGCATTGCTATCCCAAGGGAGTTTTTCTTGGTCAAGAGTAAAACGGGTCTTGTCTGGTCCGACAAATTCAAGAGAAAAAGTATTTTTCTGGAAAGAGGCACTGCGGGCGGTAAAATCGCGTGGTACAAAAGATGGGTAGGATGCGCCATTTTGAGCGGCGGCAACTTTGGCGCTAATATCTGGCATGCTGAATTTGAGAGTGGCATAGAGTACGCCCATGCAGCAAATCGAGCTGGCGACAGCAAAGATGAGATGTTTTTTGGAAACTTTTGGTTTTTTAACCATGATTGGAGCAGATTTTGGCTTAGTCTCTTCTTTCATGGCAGACATTAAGGCCTTGGAGTTTTGGCGGGATTTATTAGTAAGTTTTTTGGCGGAGAAATGTGAAATCGTATCAGCTTCGCGGCGACGTTCGGCAAGAGATTGCAGAGGTGCAACTGTGGAACGAGGTTTAGTAGTGGCGCGCACTAGGCGAGCTGGAGTTGGTTGAGCTGCCGGAATGGCTGGCACAGCCGGAGCAACTGGTTTGGTGAATGGAGCAGACGTAACCGGTGCCTTTGGGGACGTAAAGCTTATCGGGGTGGATGTTGGTTCTGAGATATTGAGCGGACGTGGAATGGAAATAGGGGTAGGCTTGGCAACTGGTGCGGGTTTAGAGAGATTGAGTGGGTTAGAAACCGGAGCTGGTGTAGAGAAATTAAGTGGTGTAGTGACTGGGGCTGGCGCAGAAATATCTAACGGAGCAGAAATTTGGATGCGAGAAGTGGTAGGACGAGATTTTGGAGTGGAGATGGCTTGAGTACTTGAAGTTGGACGCATGGTTGCATTATTTTTGAGTGATTCGCGAAGTGAATCAAAAGAAATGGTCATTTTTTTCGTGGTGGCAGTAGGGGCTGGTGTGGCATATGAGGCTGGGGCTGGAGTACGAATGTCTGAGACAGTAGAAAATTCATTAGAAAAGACAATTTTGCGAGGGGCTTTAACGAAGTGGCGATTAAGAGTGCCAGAGTTTCTGACAGTAATATGAGTGGCACGACTCTGAACGCGCTGGTTCGTTAAATTTCTTTCCATTTTTCCTCGCTTATTTTTGTTTAATTATAATAATAATACTTATGCAAATCAATAGTGATTATGTTTGATTTTTTATAGAGGTTGGTGTGTTATAATGTTGACAATATGGATTTTGATAAAGAAAAGCGAAATCAGTTAATTCGCGTAGTTATAGTAGATGTAATTTCATTTTTTGCCGTGATTTTCATGGTATTTATTTTAGTGGCGGTAGTAAAAGGCTGGCGATTAAATCGTAAACTAGAGTTTGAGCAATACGGCATGGTGCAGGCGGAATCTTTACCTACAGGCGCCAAAGTGGTGGCGGATGGCCGCGAAATTGCGGAGACTAATATTTCGAAATTACTCTCGGCTGGTGAACATGAAATTGTTTTAAGGAAAGACGGATATGATACTTGGAGTAAGAAAATTTCGATTACGGCTGGTAAGCTCTTACGCTTAAAATACCCAAGATTATTTAAACAGTCTCGAGAGACGGAAGTCTTGGCGACGGAAAAAGATTTGAGCTTTTTTGAGACGGCGACGAATCACCGGGCGATTCTCTACGGTCTGAAAGAATCGCCGAAATTTAAGTATGTGACGAATTTGGAAGGCGATACTACTACTTCAGAATTTGATGTGACAAACTATACGAGTTTTGTGTCGAACGGGAAATTTACTGGTAGCTTGAAGAAGATTATTTGGAATGAAAATAGTGAAAAAGCGGTAGTGAATTTAGTTTCGGGCGAGGCTTCAGAATGGTTACTGTTGAATTTTAAGGAAGCCGTGAAGAGCGTGAATCTGACTAAGACAATTAGTAATTTTACTGATAAAGATATTGAGAAAATTGTGCAAGAAAAAAAGTTGGAAGCTAAAGAAGCGGAGGATTTTACTAAGGCGGAGAAAGCGAAAAATAGCTATGTGATTTCGGAAGTGCAAATTTCGGATGGTCAGGCGACGCGCTTGATGATGCTGATCGACGGAAAAATTCGTGAAGTGAATTTAGGTGATAAAGTTATTTACGAAACGATGGTTTCGGACGTGGCGAAGTTTTCGATGTACGGTTCGGAGCTAGCTTTCGTGAAGAAGCTGAATGCGGAGAAAAAAATTGTAATTGGTATTTTTAAATTGAAAGATACGGGTGAGATTAAGATTGATGAAGTTGATGAAACGGTGGGATTGAGTCACATTTTTGTTAATCTAACCGAATTTTATGGTGAAAAATACCTTAATACGGTAATCGGGCAAAATTTGCGTGTTTATAATACAGATGATTATCCAAATCATGATAGTGAAAATACTAACTTGAATTTGGCTTTGGAGAAAACTTTGGAGGCGGCGCCGTCAGAATTTTATACTTCCGCGAATGGTGAATTCTTTATGGGGGTGAGCGGCAATAAAGTGATGTTGGTGAATTTGGAGTTGATGGAGCTTTTGCAATTTGAACATAACAATAATACGATCAGGCAATTGGATTATTATTTGATGTTCGATGTAGTGGATGGTAAGATGCAAGTTTATGATTTTGATCACGATAATCAGCGTACGATTTTGGAAAATGTAGCGAATGGCTTCGATGCGGTGATTAATCATAATAACCGTTATCTTTACTATGTGGGGACGAGTGATAATGGCCTGCAGATTAAGCGAGATAAATTATTCTAAGACTAAATAAAAATAGACCTGAATTCAGGTCTATTTTTATGACAATGGGATTCGCGAGTTTTAGGCTGAAATTCTTTATGGAATGGGGTCTCTTTTGGGTTTAGCTAAACATAATGATAATGCTAAAAATAGACCCGTGGTGGGGTCTATTTTTGGTTGGTTTTTAATGATTATTAGTGAGGAAGCCCCAGATTTTTTGAAAGAATGGCTTTTCGTTGGCTGGCAATTCGGAAGAAGTATTATTCCCTGGTAAAGCAGTGGTAGAATCAGTGTTGGTTGGAGTGGAAACGGCTTTTTCTTCATAGGTAGGGCTAACTTGTTCGGCGGTCACTAGCAGGCGATAGCGGTCGGAACCGAGCGGCGTACAGGTAATGAGAGTGAGGATTGGTTTACTAGTTGGGTAAACTAATGCGGCTACATCAGTTGGTTCGACGGTTTGTTTCTTGGTAACTTTATAGGTGTAGCGAACCGAATTGTAGTTGACGTAGATGAGGTCGTTATCTTGCAGACGCTCGAGACCAGAGAAGATAAATTTGTATTGGTTATTACTATAAATATCACCGGCGGAGTGACCGGAAATCACGAGGTTGCCAACTTGACCTGGTAGTGCATCGGCGCCAGGAATTTTAAATTGAGCCACGCCATGATTCATGGCATTATCGATAGTGGCAGTGTCGTTAGCAATATTAAAGTGCGCTGGAACATCGACATTGAGCTTCGGAATGATGAGTTTCGGTTCGGCGGTCGGGGCGGCTGTGATGGTCGGATCAATGGCGGTGATTTCGGTATCGTTGGAATTTCCGGGAGCGATATAGGCCATAATTGGAGCAAAGATTAGGCGGTTATATTGCAAGAACAGGATGAAGAGGACAGTGAAAACTCCGGCGAAAATCGGGATGAATTTGCGATGTTTTTTAGAGAGCTGGAAGCTACTGCTGGCTTTTTTCTGAATACGCTCTTTCAAAGTAGCTTCGATAGTTTTAACATGAATTGATTCGAGCGAAGGGGGAGTTTCGGTAGATTTGGCTTGGGTATCTTCGGAAGATTTTTCGGTAGTTTCGGAATTTTTAGGTTTGGGGTTTTTGAGATTTTCGATTAGACGTTTTTGACTATCGAGAGCCAGTTGACCGATTTGATTGCGTTTTTCGTATTGATTATTTAGTTCGGTTTTTTCGGTTTCCACATAGGATTTGGCGGCTTTGGCATAATATTCACTGTAATATTTTTGATAATAATTTTGCCAGGCACTGTGGTAATTTTGCCAATCCACTTTCTGGTTCATATTAATCGGGGCTTGTTTGAGTGAGCCGATTTCGCCTCCGGTAGGCTGGGTTTGATAATTGTATTGTGGGTTATTTTGTGCGTTGTATTGCGTGTTGGGTTGTACGGTGTAAGTTTGATGGGCGGCCACATAATTCCCTGTGGTGCTGCCTAAATTGGTTGGTGTTTGACTGTTAAAAGTTTGACTAATTGAACTTTGATTTTGATAAGGATTGTAATGATTGGTGCCGGTTTGAATTTGATAAGTGCGACGGAAAGGATTACCCGTGGTAGGAGATTTTTGGGTGGCAAAATTTTGATAAACTGGGCGATCGGTGGATGATGATTGACTGGATGTAGTAGATGAGGATTGATTATATGTGGCGTCAGTAGAAGTTTGTGGGCTTGAAGCCTCAGTAGATGGATGTTTAAAAGAATTTTTGGCGTAAGTTTCGGTAGTCTGGGTGAGGTCTTTTAGTTTTTTCTGTGCCTTGGAGATTAAATTAAGTAAAGAATTTTTCGATGGCTTGGTGGTAGATGAGTTGGCGGAAGTGGCTGGTGGAGTGCTTGCGAGTTTTTGATTATATTCGGTAGAAGAAATCACGCGCGTAGGTGCGATGTTAACCAGATTTTGGTTGGCAACAGAATTTTCACCTTGATGAAAGGCTTCCATGACTTTTTTTCGAGCGAGATCGGCAACGGTTTGACGTTGCTTATCCTCTGTAGATTGCCCACCAGTTACAGAATTCATAAAAATATTATAACAGAGTTATTGGAAATACTCTATAAATATGATAAAATTTCTCTATGGGCGAATGGCGGAATTGGTAGACGCGCCAGACTCAAAATCTAGTTCCAGCAATGGAGTGTGGGTTCGATTCCCACTTCGCCCACCAGGTGTATTTTTCGAAATTACATTGGTTGTAAATGATATTATTGGGTCTTCTTTATTTGAGATTGACCTTTTTTGATCGTTAATTTTAAAAGAAATTAGATCCAATTAACTAGATGATTAAGTACTTCTTTTTGATAAATCGGTTCTTTGTTGTGATTTTGATAACTATGGTCGGCGTTTTTTATTTCAATTACAGATACTTTATTGCCGACAATTTTCTGTACTTCGGATGGCGTTGCAAAGCGGTCATTTTCGCCTTGTATAATAAGTTTTAGGTTCTCTGAAATTGCGCTTTGCTTTATTTCGTTTGGAATATAGCCTAAGATAATGAGATTTATGGATTTGTCTGGATATTTTGCAAAATAATAACTAGAAATGATTCCGCCGAGTGATTTGGCAATAATCGTGATACGGTTATATCCTTCTGTGTGAACAAAATTAATGACTTGTTTGAGAGTTGATATTTCTTCTAATAGATCAGGGCCACTAGAGCTTTCTTCCATACGTTCACAATATGGAAAATTGAAACATAGTGCACTGTTATGGGTCTTAGCGATTGTGTCGAAAATGGCGGAGATAAAATCTGTTTCTACGCCAACTGGCCCACCACCATGGATGATTAGGTAAATATTTTTACTGTTATTCTTTTTATAATATTTATAGGTAAGTCCTTCCACTAGGTGCGCTCCGTTATTTAGTGTTATTACACATCAAAAACTGAAAAGAATCAAGGGGCGGGTCGGTTTTTAATTATTATTCTTTTTGTGCTAAAATAAGAGATAGATATTTTAAATTGCATAAAATAACAGAAAGATTTTTAGGTGAATAAACGAATAAAAAATATCATTTTGATGGTAATCCTGATGGCTGGCTGTTTGGGCCTTTTTTTGTTTAGTAAACAGATCAAAATTGATAATCAAAATGACCCTGTACGAAATTATGTGGGGCAGTCGAAAGAAATTATTCAGAGCCAGCTGAATGAAAAGACGGAAGCGGTGAAAAAACTAAAATCGGAGTTCGGACAAAATCCAGTGCGTGAGACGGAAGAAAAAATTCATGCACTAGAAGCCGAGATTTTGGATCTGGAAGAAGAAAAATATAAAGTCGAAAGTAATTTTTATAAAAGTCTTCAGAGTGGTACGGATGCGCGAATTAATTTGGTGCTCAAGGGTATTTGTTTGGTGCTCATGTTGATGGTGGCGATTTGGCTAAAAACCAAGCAGAAAAATAGACACGAAAAAATTGAGGTAAAAATACCGAAAACACCAAAATTAAAAATGGAAATTCCGGAAAGAAAAGATAAAAGTGATAAAAAATAAGCAGGATTTAGGTGGGATTCAAGGATTAAGCCAGGAAGAAGTAGAAGATCGCGTTAAAAAATGCCAAGTGAATACTGCGGTTCAGGCGCCGACAAAAACCATTGGTGAAATCGTACGCAGTAATTCCCTAACTTACTTTAATTTTGTCTTTTTGTTTTTAGCGACGTTGCTATTTTTGGTACGTGCGTATAAAGATATGAGTTTTTTGCCGCTGATTTTTATCAACTCCTTGATTGGTATTTTGCAGGAATTACGCGCTAAGCAAATTTTGGATAAACTGAGTGTCCTGAATACGCCAAAAATTAAGGTAGTGCGCGAGGCTAAGGAGCAAGAGATTTGGACGCATAAATTAGTTTTAGATGACATTATTATTTTGGAGGCGGGAGCGCAAATTCCCGCGGATGCCGTGGTAGTTTCGGGTGAGATTCTGGTAAATGAGGCATTACTGACGGGTGAGTCGGATGAGATTAAAAAGACTACTGGTGACGAATTGATGTCTGGTAGTTTTGTGGTTTCGGGTAAATGTTACGCGAGATTAACTCGTGTGGGCGCAGAATCGTATGTTTCGCAACTAACCCTAAAAGCAAAAGCGATTAAAAACACTGAACAGTCGGAAATTTTAAAATCGCTAAATAATTTCGTGAGACTAGCTGGAATTTTGATTATTCCGATCGGATTATTGATGTTTGGCCAACAATATCTTATTCATGCGACGCCGATTAAAATGAGCATTCAGGCGATGATTGCGGCGATAGTAGGGATGATTCCGGAGGGGTTGTTCTTGCTTTCTTCCGTGACATTGGTTTTGTCTGCGGTACGTTTGGCACAGAAAAAAGTTTTGGTGCATGATATGCATTGTATCGAAACCTTGGCGCGCGTGGATGTTTTGTGTGTGGATAAAACTGGTACAATTACGAACGATAAAATGAGTGTGAGCGGCGTCTATGAGATGACCGGATCCGAGATGAAAGATAATCTAGATTCAGATTTTTGGCGAACAATGATGGCGGAGGAAGCCGATAACGACACAATGAAGGCGCTGAAAAAGTTTGCCGAAGAGCGAACTGTCAGGAGATCGAAATTCGATAAGGATTCGGTGCAGCAAATTATTGGTTTTTCCTCGAAGCATAAATATAGTGGCGTGCAATTTAAGGATAAAACTTTTTTGATTGGTGCACCAGAATTTGTCCTAAAGGATGACCTGAAAAAGTACGAAAAAACCATCCAAAAATTCACCAAGCAGGGGTATCGGGTTTTGATTTTTGGTGAAGTATCTAGTAAAAAAGATGTTGAACTATTAGCTTCGGGAGAACGAGATATTTCACCGATTAAGCCGATTAATATTGTGCTTTTGATGAATGAAATTCGCGAATCAGCGAAGCGTACGTTTAATTATTTTGCTGAACAGGGCGTGGAAGTGAAAGTGATTTCGGGTGACAATGCTGAAACGGTTTCGATTGTGGCAGAAAAAGCGGGGATTAAAAACGCCAAGAAATTTGTTGATCTTTCGAATTTGTCAGAAGGGTGTGATTTCGAAAAGATTGTGTTAGAAAACACGGTTTTTGGACGCGTAAAACCAGAAGAAAAACGTAAGATGGTGAAAATTTTACAGAAGGCGGGACATACCGTAGCGATGACCGGAGATGGGGTGAACGATATTTTGGCTTTGAAGGATGCAGACTGTTCGGTGGCGATGGCTTCAGGTTCTCAGGCGGCCTCACAGGTGGCGCAATTGGTGCTACTCGATTCAGATTTTTCGCGTATGCCACAGATTGTAGATGAGGGGCGTCGAGTGGTGAATAATTTGGAACGTTCAGGTTCGTTGTTTTTAGTGAAGAATGTCTTTTCGTTCATTGTGGCACTACTCTCGATTGGTTTTGGCTTCATGTATCCACTTTTACCGACTCAGGTTTCATTAGTCACGATGTTTACGATTGGTGTACCAAGTTTCTTCTTGGCGCAAATTCCGAATAAGGATTTGATTCGGGGAAATTTCATGATTAATATCTTGAAGAAGGCGATTCCGGCGGCGCTGACTAATGTAATAATTGTACTTGCACTGATTAATTTAAGGTTATGGCTGGGGCTCACGCGTGAACAACTGGGGATGCTCTGTGTCTTAGGTTGGGAAGTGGTGGGAATCACTTATCTCGCGCGAATTTGTATGCCGTATGATAATATTTGGAAGAAATTAATTGTGAGTGGATGTACCTTCGGTATGCTCTTCTGTATGATTTTCTTACAAAGTTTATTTAGTGTGCATATTAATTTATCGATGATTGAGTGGGTAATCTTCGGTGCGATTTTAATTATTACAGTGCCACTGATGATGACAATTGAAAATATGTCACGATGGCTCTATCGTAATGTGATGATTAAAATTCTAAAGAATAAAATTATTGATAAGTTACCAGAAATCGAATAGATAAAAATATCAGCTACGAAGC
>CAUQEY010000006.1:0-28926 GCA_963517175.1 uncultured Candidatus Saccharibacteria bacterium
TGCATCAACATTCCGAGTGCCGTCGTCCTGCCAGCCTCTTCCAAAAATCCACCCCTCGCCTGAAAATCCGCGGTAATCTTTGCTAGATAAAGCATCACTCCTAATTTCAAAAAATCCGACACCTGAATCGTAATTGGCCCGAGTCTCAGCCACCTACAGGCCCCTAACTGACAATATGCCAAAGTTGAACGCCCCGCTGCCACCGCCAGTAGTAAATTCAAAGATAACCCCACAATCAACAAAATCATTGGTAATTGTTTTGCTATAGCATCCAGTATTCGCCAAATCCCACTAGGTTTTTTAGCTTTTTCCACTTCCACCAAATTCACTCTAGTCTCAAAAAATAGCAGCACCGCCGTAATTGCCAGATATTTCACTTGATCCAACCAATACGTTGTATCTTCCCCCTTCACTTTCGCATAAGACGGACCTACTAAAGCAATCATCATCAACCCGATGGCAATCAAAATTATCATCGTAATGATAATTTTATAGTTTGCCTTATGTTGTCGCATCTAATCCCACTCCAAAAGTTTTTATCTTTTAATAATTCCACTCACCATCGCCAGAAATACCCCGACAATTGCGCAAACTCCCGCAATTACCCAAAAACGCATCACAATTTTGGCCTCACCCCAACCATTTGCTTCCAAATGATGATGGATCGGCGCTGAAATAAAAATCTTACGCTTGAAAAATTTCTTCGAAATCATCTGAATCAAAGATGAGCCTGCCTCTACCACGAACAATAATCCAATCACCGGCAAAAGTAACAATGAATTCGTCATCATTGAAACTACACCGAGTCCAGCACCCAGGGCAAACGACCCCACATCGCCCATCATAAAACGTGCTGGCGGCACATTGAACCAGACGTAAGAAAACAGCCATCCCACTACCGTCATACAGAAGGCAAAAAGATATACTTGGCCACGAAATAGCGCAATTGCCCCGAAAGCTCCGTAGGCCATCATCGCAAGCCCACCAGCTAAGCCGTCTAGTCCATCCGAAATATTTACCGCATTCGAAGTCGCCACCACCGCAAAAGCGAATAGTCCCACCATCGCCACGCCACCAATTTCTACATCACCCGTAAATGGAATATGGATACTCGTCCAGCCCAGTTTATAGGCAAAAAACCAACCTAGCACCAAACTCACCACGGTAATCATCGCAAACTTAATTGGCGCACGCAGCCCTGCCGCACCCTCACCTGAGCCAAAGACATTAATCCCGTCATCAATCAAGCCCACAATCGCCCCGCCCAAGAAACCAAAAATCGGTAGCCACGTTTGTGCGCGGTCAAAATTACAAATCAGTGTCACCACCGTCACCGCAATCACCCCAATAATTCCCGCCATCGTCGGAAATACTCGCTTGAATTTATGCGCATGTAATTTCGTCATAATCGGCAGGCCGTCACCGGACACCGTAGTCTTTTTTTGCTTCTTCCAAAAATGGTATTTATAAGCTACGTGAGTGTAAAAAGGCGTCAAAAACATCGAAAGCAAAAAAGTACCGAGCGATAATAGTAAACCATACAATGCATTGTTATCTAAATTCCCCACGCCTTACCTCCTGACTTTATTATAGTTTATCATATACTTCGATATCTCATCAAAAATCGGCTTCGCATCCATTCCGCCATCCAGTTTTCGATTATCACTCCAAACCTTCGTCATAATCACATAGTCTGGTGTTTCCTCTAGAGACTTCGCCCCAAAACCCACATAGGTACCAATCGTTTCATCGAAACTATATTTGCCATTTTTCACAGTCTGCGCCGTACCGGTTTTTCCACCCACATAATAATCCTCGTCATACCCCTTCACATTCGGAAAAACTAGGCGTCCCGTGTGCAACATTTGACGCATTGTCCTACTCGTATCATTCTTATTTAATGCATCGTGGTCCGCCTTCGCGAGCTCCGTTCTCACAAACTTGCCATCCTTCATTTCCCCTGCAATCAAAGTCGGACGATAATATTCCCCGCCATTCACCACCGCCGAAAAAGCTGAAGCTACTTGAATAATCGAAAGGTCTAAGCTCTGCCCGAACGTCATATTCGCATATCTAGCATCCGTCGCGTCAATATCATTTGGTGGCACAATCGACCCCTTTGTCTCTGGCAATTCAATCCCCGTATACTTACCTAAATTAAAACGATTATGGTAATAATCATAAAGCTTTTCCTTACCTTGGTAAGTAATTTCCGAAGCCGAACCACCTAAAAGCTTCAGAGCCTGAATCGAACCCGTATTTACTGAGTAAGTCAAAACTGTTTGCATGGAAATTTCCCCAGTGTGACCCTTAATTGCGTTCTCAATTGGCCAACCATCAATCACTAATCTATCCGTATTGTAATAAGTCGTCTCTGGCGTCATCACTCCAGAATCAATCGCCGCCGCAATCGCAAAAGTCTTACACACCGAAGCTGGGTTGAAGGCGTTCATCGTCACATCGGTCTGAAAAACCTTCGCATCCGTTACTTTGGCGTATTCTGCCGGATTATAACCCGGCTTACCCGCCATCGCCAAAATTTGTCCGGTCGCCGGATTCATCACAATCGCCGAGCCATAGGTGATATTAAATTTTTTCGTTACTTCATCCACCGCTTCTTCCGCTTTTTTCTGAATATTGCGGTCAATCGTCAACACCAAATTCTTCCCGTCTTTCGCCGGAATTTTCACATTTTCATTACCAATCGTCAGCGGCACATTATTCGAGTCTTTCACGGTTTTCAGCAAACCATTTTCCCCTGTTAATTCCTTATTTAAGCTACCTTCCACTCCATATTGACCTTCACCTTCCTGGTTCACAAATCCCAAAACCTGCGCCGCCATTTCTCCCTCTGGGTAAACCCGCGTCGTAGTTTCCTGCTCGTAAACTCCGGTCAAATCTGCATTTTTCAAATTATTCGTTTCACGATATGGCACATTTTTCGCCACCACAAAATATTTTCGTTCCGGATCCGCAAAAACTTCATCCCAACCCGTTTTAACACGGTAAGACCCTACTATTTCATCAATTTTTTTAGTAATTTCTTCCCGTTTTTTCACCACCAAACTTGGATCAATCGAAATCGTATAAGTTTTCTTATTCATCACGATTGGCACTGGCGTGTCACCATCCAGAAAATAAATTTCCCCACGCTTGGCAAAAATTGTCGACTTCATAATCTGTTGCTGATTCGCTTTTGCAGCATAAATTTTATGGTTCACTACCTGTAAGCGAAACAGTTGAATCACAATCAAGCCAAACACCAAAAAACAGAGACCCTGAATCAAACTCGTTCGTGATTTCAACCTCTGTTTTCTCATATGCTTAATTATAGCATAAGGGGCTTATTTTTTATTCACTTCCGACTTCTGCTTTGCTTCAGATTTCTTCGCCCCCTCCGACTTTTTCGCGTCATCAATCTTCTTGCCAACGTCAGATTTTTTTGCTTCCCCACCCATCACCATCTGAATTGTGCGATTTAATTGTTGCTTAATTTTATTGCGCGCATGCGGCGTAATAATTTTATCCAACCAACTCGGCTTCACCATTTGATTTTTCGAAGTCAAAATCTCCACCACGTCACCATTTTTTAATTTAGTGTTCAAGTTCGAAAGCTTGCCATTAATTTTTGCACCAATCACATGTCCACCCACTTCCGAATGCAAACGATAAGCAAAATCAAGTGGCATCGACCCCACCGGCAGGTCAATAATGTCCCCCTTCGGCGTATAAACAAAAAGCTTATCGGCAAACAGGTTAATCTTCAGCTTCTTCATATCCACTTGCTTGCCTTCCTTCAGTTGTGCTGCCGCCATCTGCAGTTCCGAAATCCAGAGTAAGTTCGTTGGTAAATGCTGAATCTTCCCCATCTTATAATTTTCTGTCAGCTTTTGCTCATTATAGAAAAAACTCGCCGCGAGACCTCGTTCCGCATATTCGTGCATATCTTTCGTGCGAATCTGAAATTCCACGATACGTTTATCTTTCGTAATCACCGTCGTATGTAAAGACTGATAGCCATTTTGCTTTGGCATCGCCACATAATCCTTAATTCTCCCCGTCATTGGCGTATAAAGCGCGTGAATAATTCCCAACGTCAGATAGCAATCCGTCACATCTTCCACAATAATTCGAAGCGCCGTTAAATCATAGACCTCATCGATATTCTGATTATATTTCGCTAATTTCTTATGCAAAGAATAGACTGATTTCACCCTTCCATCAATTTCAAATTTAATCTTCTCTTCCGCCAGTTTCTCTGAAACTTCTTTTTTGATCTTCTCTAGACTCTTCTCGGCCGATTTATTGCGCTCTTCAATCAGTTTTTTCAAAAATTCAAAACGTTTTGGATCGACATAAGAGAACGCAATATCGGAAATCTCCACACGCAGCCTCCCCATATTCAAACGATCCGCTAGTGGTGAAAAAATTTCTAGCGATTCCTTACCAATCTTCTTCTGTTTCTCTGGTGGTAAAGCCGACAAAGTCCTCAAATTATGCAAACGATCAGCTAGTTTAATTATCAAAACTCGAATATCTGCTCCCGTCGCAATCAAAAGTCTCAAGAGATTATCTTTCGTCGCTGGCAAATAAGTATCAATATCGCGCATCCCCTGTCTAGCCTTACCCAGTTTAGTCACACCATCTACGAGAAATGCCACGGTTTCACCGAATTTTTCCTTAATTTCATCCAGTGTCACCCCAGTATCTTCCACCGTATCGTGAAGTACCCCGGCGATCACCGTATCTTCATCCATTCCCCACTCACGCAGGATACTCATCACTGCCAGTGGATGAATAATATATGGTTCACCCGATTTTCGTTTCTGCCCCTCATGCGCCTGGGTCGCAAAATCAATCGCAGCCTGTTCTCTCTCTGTTATTTTCGGTTGAACACATTTTTTACTCATTGTAATCTCGCTAATAATCTCTGTAATTCATCTTCATTTTTGCAAGCAAATGTCACACTACGGCCCCTCACGCGCACCTTTGCTGCGTATTTTTCGCTCAATTCATTCTCTTGGTGTAGATAAACATTAGTTTTTAGTAAATTCGCCGAACTTTTCTTCTTATGTTCCGCAATATAACGCTCAACTTTGCGCGCCGTCCACCCCTCTTCGATAATCATCGGCAAAATCTTCTTCACCATCTCCGGATCTGCCGAAATTAGCGGCCTCATCACCCCCTCGGTTAGCTTATGCTCGACCATCGCATACTTCACTTCATCCGGCAGGTTCAAAAGTCGCATCGTATTAATTACCGATGAGGTACTTTTTCCCACTCGCTTAGCAATTTCCTCTGGCTGAAGATTGAATTGATTTTTCAATTTCGCATAAGCCGTCGCCATTTCAATTGCATTAAGATCTTCGCGCTGCGCATTTTCGATAATCGAAAGTTCTAGTTGGTTTTGCGCGTCGAGAGTACGAATAATTGCCGGAATTTTCTCTAATCCCGCCATTTTCGAGGCACGATAACGCCTCTCACCCGCCACAATCTTATATTTATGACCCTCAGCCACCACTACAATCGGCTGCAAAACCCCATGCTCGCGAATCGAATCTGCTAGCGCTGTCAAAGCTTCTTCTGAAAAATCTTTACGTGGCTGGTCGGTTTCTGGTGTAATCTTCGTAAGGTCTAGCTCCGTCAACTGACTCTTCGAGCTATCTTCCGACAAAGTAATATCAAAATCATCCTCTACGATGTCCGTAGGAATTAAACTTTCAAATCCGCGACCCAAACCTTTTGCCATTTTCACACTCTCTTTTTCTTTTTACACTCTTTTTAATACTTCTTTTGCTAATTCCTTGTAAGCCTTCGCACCCTTACTGAATCGGTCATAATCCCCCACCGGCACTCCGTGGCTTGGCGCCTCCGCCAATCTCACATTACGTGGAATCGACGTCTCGAAAACCTTATCTCGGAAATATTTCTTAATTTCCGCTAATACCTGTACCGATAAAGAGGTACGCTTATCATACATCGTCGCAAGTACCCCTAATAATTTCAAATTTGGATTCATCGCCTTACGTACTAATTTCACTGAGTCCATCAGCTGTGCGACTCCTTCTAGAGCATAAAACTCGGTCTGCACTGGCATCAAAAGGTAATCCGCCGCAATCATCCCGTTCACTGTTAATAATGAAAGACTCGGTGGCAGGTCGATAATTACAAAATCATAATTATCACGCACTTCACTAATTGCATTTTTCAGCTGAACAAATTTTTTACTCAGCTTCGTCATCTCAACTTCGGCATTAGCCAACTGTGGCGTAGTCGGTGCTAAGTCCAAACCCTTAAATTTAGTGTTCAAAATTATTTCTGACAATCGCCTCTCGCCCAAAATCACTTCCGACATTGTATTCGAAAGTTCATTATTCATATAATTACGTTCGAACTGCGCCTTATCAATACCCAGTCCCGACGTCGCATTTCCCTGCGGATCAAAATCAATTACTAAGACTTTTTGTTTTTCTTTCATCAAATAGTACGCCAAATTAATCGTGGTCGTCGTCTTACCGACCCCGCCTTTTTGATTTGTGATACAAATTACCTTCGCCATATCTATTTATATATTACCATAATATTCATAAGAATAATCATTATCACGACAAAAAGCCTCAAAAAAGACCCCGTAGGGCCTTTTTCTTATTTGATTGAAGTAATTTCAATCACACTGTATTTTTGGCGGTGACCAGTTTCCTTGTGGACACGCTTCTTTGAGTGGTAGCGGATTACGCGGATTTTATCACCAGCGATTTTCTCTTCTACTACTTTAGCTGAAACCTTGACACCTTTGACTTCTGGCGTACCAACGAGAGTTTTATCGCCATCAATTACAAGTAAAGCACCAGTTTCGAGCTCTTTAGTTCCTTCCGGGAGGAGGTCCACCCGTAGGGTCTCACCCTCAGCTGCGATATATTGCTTACCGCCGATGAGTACAACTGCCTTTTTCATAATATTCCTTAATGTATTATTAACTCTGACCATTCTAACATATTTGTTCGCTTTTTTCAATAACTAGTCATAAAATTTAGTCTATTTTAATTTTTCGCTCGATTCCCCACTCAAAATTTTTCAAAAAAAGAACCCCGCTCTCATAGGGTTCTTCTTGTACTTAATCGTCTAAACGATTACATTTTATCGAAAGGGGCTCTTATTCTTGATCTTCGTGTTGCTTTTCTAAGGCCTTAAGTTGCTTAGTCGAAGCAATGTAGTAAGCAGTACCAATACCGATCATGGCGGTCACCACCACGGCTAATACAGTTTCGGAAGCACCCGTGTGAGGGAGTTCCTTTGGTGTATTAGGAGTTTTTGGCTTGTCTGCACAATCACGATGAACAGTCACTTTTACCTTACTATGAATCGTAGTGTCGAGCACCGCGATAGCTGAATTGTTGTAAGTTACAGTGTCACCACATGGGAAGATTTTTTCGTCTTCAGAGAATTTTACTTTGTAGGTAATGAAAGCTTCTTCACCAGCATTGTAATCACCGATATTGAAACCATTTTTGAAGAGATTTTCTTTTTCAAAACCTGCTGAACGAGGAGTCTTCAAGAAAGTCGTACCAGGAACTGCAGTCATACCATTACCAAGCAAATCATAAGCAGAAACTCCGCGTTGAATTGTCGTACCAGTGTTTTTATAACGCAATTTAAAGTCAATGGTTTCACCTGGAGCTACCGTGATTTCCGTACGGTAATCATTCATATTTTCCTTAGAAGCCATTTTTTCACCAGTAAAACCAGCCTTATCAACTTTGATGCGGAAAGTTACATAACCGGCAAATTCATTACAACCAGGAATTACACCCCAGTAATTCTTTGTGTAGCCTAAAAATGTTCCACCATCTTTACCGAAGAGTGCGTCGTCATTCAAAGTTGAACCATTAAGTGAACCACTATTACTTAGTTTTGCAGAATTTGGCACATAACGCAAAGAAACATTCTCTTTAGAGTGTAAATAAGCAGTATCCCAAACTTCTTTTGGTGATGAATTTGAAGAAGAAATAGTTCCCTTCAAAATGGCTGCTGCACCCGGAGTAATACGATCACTAATCTTATCCATTCGCAAACGTACATTTTGAGCTACACCACGATGATCACCGTCATTCAACTTAGCCGAAGCATTGTTATGATAGTATACAAATACTTCATATTCTGAACCGGCTTCTACAGTAACATTATCGTCATATTTATCTTTAGTACCTGCCTTGCGTACACGCACAAAGTTAGCTTCATTACCAACTTCTGGGTTATCCGTCATCGAGTTAAAGGTGACGTGATCTGCTGGATTCTTCCAGGTATAAGTCGGCCTGGTTGGGCCCCAAGTAGCCTCTTCAGCATGCACTGGGGCTTGAATTTGACCAAGGCTGAACGCACCTGCGACCACAGCTCCAACTACTGGAAAGATACGGCGTGCAGAACTACGCATATCTTCCCATGTTTTTGTTTTTATGTTTATGTTCATCGATCTCCTTTCGATTAAGATCCTAAACTCATTTTAGACTATTTTTAGTTTTTGTACAATATATTTGTTCAATATTTTTTCTTCTCTATTGAGTACAATTATTGTTCAGAATTGGTATCAATATTTACCGTACGAGTTTGTCCAGATTCATGAGCAAGTTTATTATCACTAGTAGCACTTCTTACTGCATCAGCAATATCTACGTCTGTTAAGCTCTTATTCTCACCATGTGACCCCTGAACATCTTCACTTACAACCGGCTTCTCCTCTGCTAATACTGAGCGATTTTCTGCATCAGTTTGTTTTTCTGTAGCTACACCTTCTTGATGAACAATACCTTGGCTATTATCTTGGAAAGTCCAGGTAGTATTTGGATTAGAGTTTTGTTCAATACTCTCTTTCACCATCGCATCAAACTGGGCTTTATCTGTAATTTCACTGCCTGGAAGATTGGTCTGAGCGTTTCTTTCATCTTCACCTTTAAGATATTCAGATGCACTGTCCCTATTGGTATAATCCCGCTTACTAGCACCATCGTTAGCTGATGCCGTATTGGTCTTGCCTTCGCTCACATTATTTTCAGGAGTCTTTGGATTCTCCTTTGGAGTTGGGGCTGGAGTTTCATTCTTTGGCTTAGAAGGTTCCGGCTCTTTATTTTCTACTACTTCAACATTTTCTGGAGTAACCACCGGAGTTGTAACTTCCGTTTTATCTACAGTTTTAGTTACTTCTTTTTTCTCCGTCTTTAAGTATTGGAAGATCACCTGACCACATTTCACATTGATACCTAAGATTTTCACACTAGACATAATGTTCATAACTTCGCCATCCGAAGCATTCTTCTCAATCACGCCCAGAGCCCTAAGTGAATTTTCCTTAAATCCATCACGGACATTCATATCCATGATATTTTCGCCATCTTTATTCTCAGCATAAACGAATTCTACTGCTTGATCTTTATGGAATACACCATCCTTATCAAGAGCCATGTCTACTTGAAGATTACCTTCACCACCATTGTTCGAGGCATAACCAGACTGGTAAGTCTCATTCATAATCGAACCAAGCTTCAAAGTTGAACCCTCGAGGAAGTTAGCAATTGTATTATTAGCTTTTTCTTTAATCGCAACCTGCGCCTCCGCATCACCGTGCTGGATCATATAGGTAATATCATTCACCGCGGTAGGAGAGTCAGCCATCTCAAATGCACCGAAGGAAGCGCCAAGATAACTTGCCATATTAGGGTTTTCCATGGTATTCAAAATTTCTTTCATACCCTCAGCGCCCAAAGCTTCACTTGAAGCTCCCTGCTCCTTAAGACTTTCTAAGCCAGATCGATCGACGAAAGTCATATCATTACCCGAGCGTCTCGCATCTGTAAAACCTGGGAATTCTGGATTGATATTATCATTCAATTCAATCTTGGTTTCATTACCATCCACCATAATATTGAAAGAATTTCCCTTAATCAAAGAGTCTACTTCACTACCGGTATCATGCTCTGCAAGAGCCCCCTCTACATTACCATCCGTGCCACCGTTATTGTCCATGCTTTTTTCAACAGCAGTATTACTATTGGCATTAAATTTATTACCACCATGAGCCGCAAGAGCAACGAGTGCTCCAATCCCAGCAACCAACGCAAATCGTTTGATTCCCTCACTATGTTTCTTAATTTTCTCAATAACACCAGCGACGAAACCTTTTTTCTTCTCAGTCTCAGAATTCTCTTTTTCAGAATTCTCGATTTCAGCATCCTCAGTATCCGATTCTTTTGTCTCGGATTTTTCACTAGGTTCCTCAGTTTTATTACTATTAGAATCTATAGCCTCGGTCTTACTATTACCATTCTTCTGCTCTTCAAGTATTTTCTGAAGCTGCTCTAATTGATCTTTTGGAAGCATTTTCTGAAGCTGCTCTAATTGATCTTTTGGTAATTTTTGCATCCAAATCTGATTATCAGCGTCAAGTAGTACTGGACCACCAGTTTTTTCCATTTCAGCGATCTTTTCCGCACTTATACCACCAAAATCAACATTGTCTTTTTTGTCTTTCGACAATTCTATTTGATTTTCATTTTTTAACTCTTCACCAGGAACAATTGCTGGAGGAAATTCTACAGTTTGTTTCGATTCATTTTCTGCAACTTCTTCGATTTTATCTTCTGCTTTATCTTTTTCGGAAGTTTCTTCCACGTCAGTAATCCTAGCAGCTACTTCACCCATCTTATCTTTTACGGTTGGCTCAAACTTTTCAACCGTATCTTCACCGGTCAGCACATTAAACTTACTGAGGAATGATCCTTCCACGCCGCTCATTTGTTCGCCCTTTTGAATCTTTTTGTATTGATTCTGTGCAAAATCAAAAGCGATTTCTTTCTTATCAGCATTCTTGATTTCATTCATCTTAGCTTCAGCTGCCGCAGAAGCACCCCAAGCCGCATCAATCTTTTGATAGTCTTCAAAAGTTAATTTTCTGCCGCCAGCTTTCAATTCACGAGTTAATTTAATTGCTTCCTCATCGAGTTTATTAAATTTTTCCGTAGCAGCATCAAGCGCTTCATTTGAATTTTTCTTGTCTTCCGCTGAAAAAGCTTTTGCCAAAAAATCTTTCTCTGCAAGATTAGCTTGCATCTTGTAAACTTTTTCCTTATAGTGAAAATCATTTACACCTAGATTTGCGTCATTATCTCTACGCTCCTTAATCATATCAAGGCCTTTTTTTGCCAAAGCCTTCTTTTGTTCCATTTCTTGATATTCCGGAGTAGCTTGAATTTTGGCCTCAAAATCACTAATCTGGTCAAGACTGCGCTTCATCAAATTTTCCATTGGCACTAGACTACCTTCGCCACCATCGCGCATATATTCAAGAGCATTATTCTCTTGTCTATTCAAATTATCTTTATATTCACGGATCTCTTTTTCGCTCATTAAACCAAGACCAGCTTGCATTTTCAAGAAAGTGTCAGTTTCAAGTTTAATTTGATCAAATTGATGACGAAGCTCCAGTTTACGATCTTTTTCACCCCTATCAACACTCTCACCATTAGAATCTTTAAAGTTATTCATTCTAAACTGTGCAAGTTGTGCAACACGCGCATCATGCTGATCCTTGTAGTATTGTTCCTTAGCTGAAAGACCATTATTATTCCCGTTTGGCGCAGAATTCATATTTTTAGGACCCATTATGCCTCCTCCTTAGCATTCTTTAAGTAATTCTCTTTAAACTCATCCAATGCCTTCTCGGTTACCGACTGTACATCAATACCTGATTCTTGGATAATCTTCTGGACCTCGTTAAAATCTGGTTCAGCTGCATCAAAAAGCTCTGAAATCTTATCTACCAAGTAATCCGGCAAATTCATCAAGATTTCACTCAAGATAGCTTCTTGTATTTTCATCTTTAAATCTTCACGCAAACGATCATTCACGCGGACGCCTGCCTCACTCATCATTTTTTCGATGTATTGATTCATCAATTCATCTTGCGCTTTTAAATTATCACTTTGAAAATCAGGCTGGATCTGTCCAACCTCCGGTGAAAAAGTATTAGTATCAGTCATGTGGAGACCTTTCTTTTTTATTTTGAAATATGACCTTATACCATTACGATAACGCTTATTTATCAGATTGTCAATAATATTTTTGTTCAATTTTACCTAAACTTATAGAGGCATAATTGAACACATATTTTCCTATTTCGAACACAATTTTTATGTTTTTGTCTTCAACAAAAATAGCCGCCCCCAAAAGCGACTATTTTCTAAAATCAGGAACATTTTTCTAGCTAAATTAGCTAATCATCGAGGAAATTTTACCGAGCTTAGCGGTAATCCTCGCGCGTACCTCTTGGCTGACTTGTCTTTTTGATACGTAATTTGTTTCATCATCAAAGAATTCAAACGTCATTCTCTATCTTCCTTTGCTCTTAAATTTTTATTTTTGTTTTGATTTATGATCTTCGTTACATTAATAATATCACAAATTTTACATTTGCAAGTAATTTTTTCAAATTTTATAAAAAATATTATTAAACTACGATTTTCATCTGATAAAATTGAACAATTATTTTAATAAAGTGAACAATTTTATCGTTTTTAATCTTTTATCTGAGCGATGGATAGTTGAATAACTTTTTTATTCACCTATCCACCTCCTCCACTTTTTTCTTGATCAGCCAATGCTTGTTTATTAGTGTTTCATTGACTTTTCGTCTATTCAAATTTTTCCCTTATTTAGATTTTATAATTCTAGGTTTGCTTACTTTCTTACTTGCCTTCGAATTCTTCGAATGATCGAAGACTTTTTTACATATTTGATTTCCTGTTTATTTTTCTTTTAGTTAGCTTATTTTACATTTTTTTGTTTTTATTGTCTAACTTGTTTTAAGTCTAACATAAACTACTATTTTTGTCAATACTGTTTATGCTTTAACAGAGGTAATTTCATCAAAAAGCTCCGTATTTTCCTACGGAGCTCCCACCGAATCACTCGCCATAGAGCCATATCATAGAGTCATATCTCTACATATTTTCTATGTAAAACTGGCTCCCCCTCGCTTAAATCTTTTCTAAAGAAATCGCTACATTCTCACCCTGAACTTTGACGATTTCGTCATAAGCGAAGTTCCCCTCATTCACTAGTTCTTCCGCCAAGACCTCATTCATCAGCATTTCACGGTAAGTTTCTGGAACCTCCATCGAAACCATCAACTTAATTCGATCATCGACGTTCAGTCCAGCTTTCTTACGTGCGGCCTGTACGAAACGAATCAATTCACGAATCTTACCTTCTTCCAGTAATTCCGGCGTCAAAGTCTTATCGAGCGCCAAAGCTTCCCCATGTTCGACCGACTTCACATTTACTTCTTCCATAATAATCTGCTCATAGAAGTCATCCAGTTTTTCACCAGCATAAACCAGCTTCGCTAATGGTTGACGCACCTTAATTTGCGCTTCAGTTTCCGTCTTCTTCATTCTTTCTGCTAGACCAGCCGTAATAACCTCACGCGTCTTCGCCATTTGCGCAAGCACCGCTTCATTAATTTCACCAGCTTCTGGCCAATCTAAGAGATGCACTGATTCTGGAATCTGAGAATTTACCGTACCTGCACCAGTCATTTTTTGATAAAGTTCTTCTGCTAGGAATGGCGTAAATGGTGCCAAAATCTTCGCTAGATAAATCAACACATAGTAAAGCGTCGAATAGGCTTCCAACTTATCCTGGTCATCTTCCGATTTCCAGAAACGCCTACGTGACCTACGCACAAACCAGTTCGACATATCGTCAATAAATTCCAAAACCGAAGAAAGTGCCGCTGGAATATTATAAGCCTCCATACCTTCCGTAATTTGATTACGCACCTGATGTACTCTTGAAACTAACCAGATATCTAGCGGATTCACAAATTCACTCACCGCCATCGCTTGTTCAGAATCAAAGCCATCCACTTCTGCATACATCGTAAAGAAATCATAAACATTCCAAATCATCGATAACTTACGTGCCACGTCCGATACATCTTTATCGATCAATGAAAAGTCTTCTCCTGCTAGCACTGGCGAAGAAAGCATCAAGAAACGCAAAGAGTCTGCCGAATATTGGTCCATTAGGAGATTCGGATCGGTGTAATTTCCTAATGATTTCGACATCTTACGGCCATCGTTACCCGCCAAGGTACCAGTAGTAATCACATTCTTATAAGCAATATCCGAAAACAGTGCCGTATTTACCACATGCACATAATAGAACCACGCACGCACCTGGCCCACGTATTCCACGATAAAATCTGCAGGATAATTCTTTTCAAATTTTTCGCGATTTTCAAAAGGATAATGCAACTGCGCAAATGGCATCGAACCAGATTCGAACCAACAATCTAACACCTTATCAATACGCTTAAAATGCTCACCGTCAATCTCAAATTCAATTTCATCCACCCATGGACGATGATAATCTTCGAGTCTCGCACCGGAAAGTTCATAAAGTTCATCATAAGAACCCACAACTTTCACACTTCCCTTATCACCCTTCCAAACCGGCATTGCCGTAGCAAAGAAACGATCACGCGACAAATTCCAATCTGGCGCCGCTTCGATATTTTTCTCGAAACGACCATGCTTCAAATATTCTGGGAACCAGTTAATTTTTTCATTTTCAGAAATCAACATGGTTTTCGAATCCGTCACATTGAAGAACCAGCTTGGAAATGCCCGGTAAATAATGCGTTGCTTCGAACGTGGATTGAATGGATATTCGTGCTTAATATATTTAATACGATAAACAATCCCCTTTTCGAGCAGCATCTTAGCAATAATTTTATTCGCCGCCCAAAGTTCAATGCCATTCTCATCGGTCTTGCGTACACCGAGGTCCATCAACCATTTTTCAGCTGTCTCCACATAATAGCCCTGTTCATCCAAAAGATCCACAAAGTCCACTTCGTGTGCCAAAGCCAAATCATAGTCCGCCTCACCATAAGCTGGAGCGATATGCACGATACCCGTACCATCTTCATCCGAAACATATTCTGCAGTCAGTACGTGATAAGTGTCTTTCTGACGTTCCTCACGCGAGAAATTCTCCATCAAAGGCTGGTATTCTAGACCCACTAATTCTGCGCCCGAAAGTTCCTTCAAAAGTTCATATTCCCCTTCAAAAACTTCTGCCGCCGTCTTCACGAGCGTCACGATTTTCTCTTCCCCTACCTGATACAGACCATAAGTCAATTTTTCATTTACCGCTAAAACCAAGTTCGCTGGCAAAGTCCAAGGCGTGGTCGTCCAAGCCAGCAGATACGCACCCTGTAGTTCCCCCTCACTCACCACCTTAAATTTCACAAACACCGATGGATCGGTTACCTCTTGATAGGCATCGTTATCCATCGTCACTTCGGCCTTCGAAACCGGCGTCGAGAATTTGGTGTCATACATCAAAACCTTGCGGCCCTCAAAAATCAAACCCTTTTCATACAAAGTCTTAAATGCCCACCAAACTGATTCCATATAATTCTTATCCATCGTACGATAAGCCCCACGAAAATCCACCCAGCGACCAATGCGCTCAATCGTCGATTCCCAAGCTTCTGAATTTGCCACCATCGAAGCCTTAGCCTTCTCGATATAGGTCGCTAGCGGCCACTTCGTACCAATTTCTCGACGATCGGTAATTCCTAATTGCTTCTCGACAAAATTCTCTGCTGGCAAGCCGTGACAGTCCCAACCCCAGCGACGTTCTACGCGTTTTCCGCGCATCGTCCAAAATCTTGGCACCGCATCTTTCGTCACGGAAGAAAGCAAAGTTCCATGGTGTGGCATACCAGTAATGAACGGAGGTCCATCATAAAAAACATACGAATTATCAATGTCGCGTTGCTCAATCGATTTCTCGAAAGTCTGATTTTTCTTCCAGAACTCAATCAAAGCTTTTTCGTATTCTAAAGCTCGTCTTCTTGTGTTTGCTTGATATTTCATATTCCCTCTTTCTAATCCGTTTCCTCTGTATTTTTCAAAATTTTCGTATATATTCCATTCGGTTCATCCATGGTAGTTTCAATAATTTCTTCGCGGAATAATTCGTAAATATTTCCTTCAATTTTGTCGTCAAAGTACAATTTTAAATCGTATAACCTGCGTAAATGTTCCCCTGCGCGTCGAATATTGTGCCGAATCAAGATATCCGAGAAGCGATCCGAAATCGTCATAATTCCCGTATGGTGACACATATTATCGCAAAGCTGAATCAATCTATCATAATCATCAATTTTCACACGCAACATATATTCTTGTGTCATACGAATCGTGTCCTCGTCCATCCCCTCCCAGAATTCGTCACGGTTCAAAGTCGGAAAACCGTAATAAGTGTGGGTCATCGAAATTCGCGCTGGAATCTCAAGCCCCTTTTCCATCAAAATTTCATAACCAAAAATCGGGTGCTTCAATCCTGCATGCTTCATTTTCACTCGACCAATATCGTGCAGCAATCCCACTGCATAAGCCATATCTGGGTCAAGCTGATCTTTTTTCATGGCACGCACAATCATTTCCGCTGCTCTCGCCGTACTCTTAGAGTGCTGCTCCCAGTAGATTTTATATCCAGGCTGCGTTTTGCCCCAGGCAAAAATTGCCTCTGCTTGTTCCCTGATTTTACTCATCCCTTTAATTATACAACAAAAATCTCGACTTCGCTAAAAGCCAAACACCACCATCAAAGTTACCCCCCCATTCTTCATGAATCCCCCCTCTCATATCGCTGATTTTAGACTTCGCGAATCACGTACTTCACTTCCGAAATTTGTGGTAATGGTCTGCCCGCCCACTTTTTTACCACCATCCCGTCATCCTGTAAAACCAAAATCGTCGGATACTGCACAATATCTCTCGCTCTCGCAAACATTTCCCCATCAATCGTCTCCGGATCGATTAATTCCACCTCTTTTCGCGCCTCATACTCGAAGTCACGCTTCCACATCTCGGCTTCCGAAGCAAATTCCGAATGTTGTTTTACCACTATTACTACACGCATTCTTTTTTCTTCTTTCTTTGTTCCCTAATAATACTTTCAAATTCATCCAAAGTCTTAAACTGCAAAAATACACTGGCAAATCGCACGTAGGCCACCTCATTTTTCTCGGCCAAAACATCCAAAATCGCCTGACCAATCTCATGCGACTCCACTTCGTCGCGGTCCAGAGCATACATTTTCGCCGTCACTGAGTTTACTACGTCCTCAATTTCAAATTCCGAATTAAAAAACTTCCCCACACTGCGCTTTACCGCACCACGTAATTTATCTCGATCGAAAACTTCTCGATTGCCACTACGTTTTTTCACCGTCAACGTTGGTAGCTCGATGCGCTCGTAAGTCGTAAAGCGATAACCATCTTTCGTCACTCGTCTGCGACGAATCATTTGGCCATCCGTAGTTTCCCGGCTTTCCAGCACTTTACTATCGCCAATGCCAATATTTATATTCATTATAATTTCTATCTAAAATGACTGGGCTAGCCAGTCATTTCGAATTGTTAAGTTATTTTTTATTACGGAATCTTGCACGAAGTGAAGGTGGTACATCCAAATCTTCTTCTTCGTCTTTTTTACCGATGCGTTCCCAAATATTTTCTTTTGGGGTAGCCGTGAAATCATTTTGGAATTCATTAGTTGAAGCAGTAGAATGGTCGAAACTACTAATTGGCGCCGCTACTGGCTCGCTAACCTGTGATTTCATCGCTTCGACACGTTCCATCACCTCTGCATTACGACGAGCTTCTTCTTCCTCGGCACGCTTTTGACGGTAATAATCTGAATCAAAACCCGTAGCTACCACGGTAATTACGATTTCATCTTGTAATTCTGGGCGAATTGAAGCACCGAAGATAATATTGGCATCTGGAGAAACTGCACCAGTAATCTCCTCTGCTGCTTCTTGGATTTCTGACATTGACATATCATAGCCACCAGCTACCGAGAAGAGTACGCCACGAGCCCCGTCAATTTTCACTTCGATGAGTGGGGATTCAATAGCTTGTTGAGCTGCCAATTTCGCACGGTTTTCACCGGAAGCGCGACCAATACCCATCAAAGCTGAACCTGCATTCTTCATAATCGCCTTCACGTCGGCAAAGTCCAGGTTAATCAGCGCATGTTCGGTAATTAATTCTGAAATACCTTGCACACCTTGACGCAAAACATCATCTGCGATCTTAAAAGTTTCGAGCAGTGGTGTGCGTGGGTCGATTGTTTGTAGCAAACGGTCATTAGGAATCGTAATCAAAGCATCGACTTCCTTCGCCAATTTTTCGATTGCAAAATCTGCGTTCTTCTTACGTTGTGCACCTTCGAAAGTAAATGGCTTCGTCACCACACCCACGGTCAAAATATCTTGCTTTTTAGCTTCCTGAGCCACTACTGGACCAGCACCAGAACCGGTACCACCACCAGCACCTAGCGTAATGAACACCATATCGGCATCCTTAATAGCTTCACAGATGTTGTCACGGCTTTCTTCCGCGGCGGTTTGACCCTTTTCTGGATCACCACCGGCACCAAGACCTTGGCCGATGTGAACTTTCACGTCTGCATTTGAGTGATGTAGAGCCTGGGCATCGGTATTTACCGCAATAAATTCAACACCGGAAAGTCCAACTTCCTTCATGCGATTTACCGCAGAACCGCCAGCTCCACCGACACCGATTACTTTAATCGTCGCTTTGCTTTCCACCTCTGTTGGTTTTATTTCTGGCATCTTTATTCCTCACTTTTAACTATAGATTACTTCTATATTAACACATTTCTAGCCAGAATAAGAGATTTTTATCTTCCACCGCCAAATAATTTACCAAGGAAGCCCATTGGTTTTTCTTCCACACGCGTTTCTTGCTCGCGCATATCGTCATTCATCATCAAAGCCAACCCAATCGCCACCGCAAAACGAGGCTTTTTAGTCTCATTATCAATATGAATCACATCCATTAGCGGCAAACCAATTCTAGTGGCCACTTCCATGTGTTCTCTCGCGAAGCGTTCAATTCCGCGCATCTCCGCACCCCCACCGGTCAAAACTACGCCTTCCGGTAATTTCTTTTCGTAACCCGCAATCGCAATTTCTTTCTTCACATGCTCAAAAATATCAATCAAGCGGTCTTCTACAATCTGATTCACCATGGTTTTCGTAAAGCTAATTGATTCGTCACCAAAGCGCATCGTCATTGGCTTATCATTGTCAATCAATTCCGCCGTCACATATTTCATCTTAATTTCTTCGGCCACCTCTGTACTCACCGCTAAACTAATCGCTATATCATTCGTAATATGATTCGCCCCCACATTAATCACGCCAAAATACTGCAAGAAACCTTCCATAAAAATCGCCACCGAAGTCGTCGCGGCGCCCATTTCGACTACTGCCACGCCATTTTCTTTTTGGCTCTCGAGTAACACTGCACGTCCCGCCGCTACTGCCGTTGGCACCAATTTCAAAGCATTAATATTTAGGGCTCCGGCCACCTCTTTCAAATTCATGCAGACTGGCAAAAGTGCCGAAACCACATTCGCCTGCATTTCTAGTTTAACCCCGCGCATGCCAATCGGATTTCTAATTCCGCCCTGACCCGCAATCGCATATTCTACCGGAATTACGTCTAGTAGCTCACGGTTATCTGGTACAATCCCCGACACCGCAAATTCTTTTAGGCGCGCCACATCTGCCTCGGTGATTTCCGAACCAGTAATCGAAATACCACCCTGCGTCGGAGCTGTACCGACATTTGAACCGTTAATTGAAAGATAGGCATCTACCAAATTCATCCCGATCATACGATCAATTTCTAGCGAAGCCGTCTCGAGCGCGTGTACCGCATTGCGCAAATTCGTCACCACACCCTTACTCATCCCCCCGTTTTGCGGCGACTCAATCTTACCCACTACGGTAATCTGACCATTCATCTCGCTGAGGACCACTTCGCGAATATTTTGCGTCCCCATATCTATGCCAAAACTAAACTTTGGTGTTTGCTCGTTCATATGTTTTCATTATAACATAAACATTTTCCAGTCTATAACAAAAAATCTGACGACTCGCGCCAGATTTTTCTTTTTTCTACAATCTACGAAGCCCCATACTTTGTTGATTTATCAACTTATTCTTTTGGGCAGTTTGGCAAAGTTAAAACTTCGTAACCATCTTCCGTCACCAAAATCGTATGTTCTGAGTGGCAGCCAATCGAACCATCCGAAAGCACCACGTTCCAACCACTCTCCGGATCCACATGATTATATGGCTTGCCTAGAGACGACATTGGTTCAATACAAAGTGTATCTCCTGGCTTCAAGACATACCCCCTGCCGCGTTTACCGTAATTTGGCACTTCTGGCTCCATGTGCATCGATTTACCGATAAAGTGACCGACATAATTTTCAATCACCCCAAGATGTCCTGCGCGTAACACTTTTTCTACCGCATAGCCAATATCCCCCAGATGCACTCCTGGCGCCACCGTTTCAATTCCCGCCCAAAGTGCTTTTTCCGTAGTCTTAATCATCTGTTTCACCGCCGGATTTGCCTTACCTACCACCGTCGTGAATGCGGCATCTGTGTGATAGCCCTTATAGCCAATCACTAGGTCGAAAGAAACCTTATCACCGTCTTCCAACGCGTAGTCACTATTCGGCGCACCGTGTACTAATTCGTCATTCACTGAAATACAAATCGAACCCGGAAATTTTTCTTTTAATTCATCATAAGAAACCGTCGCCCCTCGCGCCACAATCTGCTGCCTCACCCAGGCATCCAGCTCACGTTTGGTCATTCCCACCTCGACGTACTCACGCAAATCTCGCAAAATCTCCCCTAAAATCTTGCCACCTTCACGCATTGCTTCAATTTTTGCTTTATCCATAATTGATATTATACTACTCTTTTATACCCCTGTTAATATTTCTGTCAACTAACACCAAACTTCTAATTCACTTTATCTTGACCCGCGCCACTAGTTCTGACATTTTTCTGCTTCAACTAGCGCCAAAATCCTCTGATTGACCGTTTTTTCGTCGCCATTTCCGTCCACTTCGTAGACTTTCAGACCTTTCTCTTTCATTTTTGCTAAAAACGGCACGCTTTTTTCTCGGTAATAATTAATTTTACGCTGCCAAACTGCCAAATTATCGTCTTCTCGACCTCTTAAACTCAATCTACGATAAAGTTCTTCTTCATCCACGCGAATATCTACCACAAATTCAACTTCCTGAAAAATTCCGGTTTTCTCCAACATTTCTACCTGCTCGACGCTTCCCGGTTGACCATCGAAGACTACATTTTTCCCAGAGTTAAGCTCTTTATACATTTTCTCTGTCAAAAGCGCCACCAAAAGTTCCTCCGGAATCATCGCCCCCGTCTGCGTATATTCTTCAAAACGCTTCGAATCACGGATTAATTGCCCGGCCGAAAGCCAAGTTCGCCCCAGTTCCGCCGCCAACATTCTTCCCTGCGTCGATTTTCCCGCCCCCGCCGGACCGTAAATCATAATCATTCTTATGCGCCTTTCTTTATTTCCTTATTACTTCATTTTTCATCATCGAAAGTGCTCTCTCATAAACTTCTTCCGGCGTCCCTACTCCATCAAGTACTAAAAATCCTACCCCACTTCCAAGTAACGGTGCAATAATTTTTCCTCGGTTATCTTGGTAGATTTTCCAGCGTTCTTCGAAAATTTCCGGCGAATCCTGCTCCCGGCCCCTTAAAGCGATACGTTTTTCCACCTCGGTTTTTGGCACATCCACCTCTATCATGTAATCAATTTTAATTCCCCTCGACATCAAAATATCTACCTGATTTGCCGTCCTCGGATATCCGTCAATAATTGCATTCTCTGCCGTTTCTAATCTTGAAAAAATCAAATTTGACACCATCTGGTCATCAAATAACTGTGCCGTCGCTAATTTTTCTTGCACCCACGGCTCTTTACTTTCCCTGAGAATCGCTCCACCGGAAATCCATTCCCAGCCTAGCTCTTCCGCTAATCTTTTACCTAAAGTACTTTTGCCGCTTCCCGGCCCGCCTAAAAAAATTATATTCATCATTTTAAGTATAGCACCAACCAGCATCAAAAAACCCTCATCTGCGAGGGTTTTTAGTTATTTTAAGCCAAGTTTAATTCGTTCGGTTTTTTCTGCTTTGCGGATTTCACGCAAAATTGCCTTACGACGACGCTCTCTCTTGGAAATAGGCTTAGAGAAACGTAATTGTGATTTTGCTAGTGGCATAATTCCACTCTGTAAAACCTTACGATTAAAACGACGAATAATATTCTCGTTAGCCTCACCCTGGTCTTTTCTAGTTACTTTTATTGACATATAGCAGGATTATACCAGAGAGCCGCAGATTTTTCAATATCTAATCACTGGGATCGCTCTTTTTAATTTGTAGTAACCGACTTTCCACGGTTTTTCGTCCGCGCCACTCATTGAGTACTAAATTTATATACACATTATAACTGGCATCCTTATCCAAATTAAACCACTCTTCCCGCGCATTAAACACCAAAGCCTTGAACAAATTTCCGTCCTTTTCCAGAGTAAATTTCAGATGTTTTTTCTCTGCACCCAGTGTTTCTACAAACTTAATTTTTGTATTCAAAAGCTCAAAAATTGGCTCCGTGTTTCCTTGCCCAAATGGCCGAAGTACTGACATCTCTTCATATAAATCCACATCCAGTTCCGCCAAATTATCTACTTTAATATCTTCCGTTACCTCCAGATATTTTTCTTGTTCAGTTAGGTTTAGACTTCGATAATATTGATTCACCGCCTCTTTGAAGCGCATCAAATCTTCTTTTTTCAACTTCACTCCACAGGCCGCCGCATGTCCACCTCCACCAATTAAGGTCTCATTTACCGCCTTAATTGCTTCCGCTAAATTAAAATCCCCGAACGACCGACCCGAACCCTTATAAATGCCCTCTGTTTCCCCCAAAACGAAGGCTGGTCTGCGGTATTTTTCTACTAACCTCCCCGCAATAATTCCTAGCACTCCTTCATGCCAGTTGCCAGCCGCCACAATCACTGGCTCGCTATCGACTAAAATCTCTTCCAATGCCGCTCGTTGTGTCGTACGTCTCTCCCCGTTTAATCGATTCAACTCCTCCGCCAACATTGCCGCCTCTGCTCGCTCTTTCGACATCAAAAGTTTTAATGAAATTTCTGCCGACTCCATACGCCCACCCGCATTTAATCGTGGTCCAATTTGAAAACCAATAGCCTCTGAGTCAATTTTTTGTACACCCGCCACGCGCATCAATTCTAAAAGCCCCACACGCTTCGTTTTCTGCAAAATAATCAATCCATAATAAGCCAGTTCCCGATTGATCTGATTCATCACCATCGAATCACAAATCGTTCCGATCAAAACTAGATCGAGAAACCATTTCTCTTGATTCTGCGGGATTAACCCCTCGAGCACTAGTGCTTGCATCACCATAAAAGCTACCCCCGCCCCACAGATTTCTCGGAGTTCCCTCTTTTCTAAATCAGCCTCATCTTCACTATACCGTTTTGGATTCACCACCGCGAGCGCTCGCTCTGGCACCCCATTCATTAGCTCATGATGGTCAGTCACGATTGTATCAATTTTGTGTTCAGCTAATTTTTTGATCACTTCCGCGTTATTACTGCCGCAATCTACCGTCACTACCAAACCTACCCTAAGTTCCACAGCTTTCTCTAAGCATCTTTCGCTCATGCCATAACCATCAATAAAACGATCCGGTAGCATCACTTCCACTCGCTTCACCCCCGCTAGTTTCAGCGCCTCGCACATAATCGTGCTCGCGGTTACTCCATCCACGTCGTAGTCGCCATAAACTAGCACCGTCTCACCCTGATTTACTGCCGCTTTAATTCGCGCTACTGCCACCGCAATATCCGGCAACTTCTTTGCGTGTTCTAAACTATATTTTGGCCGCAAAAATTCCTCCGACACCCCTCTTTTCATTAGAATTTCCTCAAAAATCTTCGACATACTTCAAAAATTATTGAATTGTCTTCGTTACTTTTTGGTTTGGTGACATTTGCTGACTTTTAATCACAATCGTCTGCAATTCTTTCAAGATTGGATATTGTTTATTTGTCTGATAAATAGTCGTGTTACCCTTTTTCGAAGTCACCAAAAAATTCGCCTTTTCCAGCCTCTTTAGTTCCCTTTGAATATTACCCGCATCCTCGTGAATCAACTTCGCCAGCCCCCTAACGTGAACTTTAAAGTCCGGATATTTGGCAAAAACTACCAAAATTTTCCGGCGAACCCGAGATGTGATAAAAACATCTAACATTTACCTCTTTCCTTTCTTAAAGTATATCATAAATGCTAAAATATACTTGATGTACTATGAGGTAATTCCCACCACTACTTTCAAAAAATCTCCTCTCTTTTCTGATGGTCTCCTTACCTACTCTTTTGACCAAAATCTCGCCCCAGGCACCATTGTTTCTATTCCTCTCGGCAAGAAAACCGCTCTCGGTATTATTTATCGAAAAACCACCGCTCCCACCGACCAAAATTTCGTTATTAAATCGATTAATAAAATTGTTCACCCAATTCCCCTGCCAAACCATCTCTTAAAAAGTCTTGCCTGGCTCTCCTCTTACTACCTAAATCCAGTCGCCAAAACTGCCAACCTTTTTCTCCCTCTCGGCATTGAGAAAAATCGCCGCAAAAAATCTTCTGCCTCCACTTTTATTCCCCAGTTTTCTAATCCGATCCAAGACATAGCCTCTCCTATCGCAGCCACAACTACCCACTACCAAATCCCGCTCAACCCCGCTCAAAAACAAGCCCTCACCGAACTACATAAAATCAAAACTCACACCAAACTCCTTCACGGCATCACCGGTTCCGGTAAGACCAATATCTACCTCGAGCTCGCTAGCCAAGTTTTTAGCTCAAACCAATCCGTGATTCTTCTCGTTCCCGAAATTTCCCTCACTCCTCAACTAGTTGGTCGTTTTCAGGAACATTTTGGCACTCAAGTGATTTCCCTACATTCCAAGCTCACCGAAGCTGAACGTCACCTTATCTGGCAACGTATCCACGAAGCCGATCAGTCCACGCCTTTTGTCATAATTGGCCCACGCTCTGCTCTTTTTTCTCCTCTAAAAAACCTTGGCCTCATTATTATCGATGAAGCCCACGAGCCCAGCTTTTATCAAGATACTTCGCCTCGCTATCATGCACTCCGTCTCGCTAGTTTTATGGCTCAAACCCTCAAAATCGATTGTCTCCTCGGCACCGCTACTCCACGCGTTGAGGATTATTTCCTAGCACAAAAGAATCACGCCTACGTCGCCCTCTCTGAAAAAGCTAAATCCATCACCAGCCAAACCAAAATTAGCCTCATCGACCTGAAGGATCGCGCCCTCTTCACGCGCAATCGCTATTTTTCCGATGCTCTGCTGCAAGACATCGAAAATAATCTTAAACAGCACAAACAAACTCTACTTTTTCATAATCGTCGTGGATCTGCCCCACTCACGATCTGCGAACACTGCGGTTATCAAGTACTCTGTCCGAACTGCTTACTCCCTCTCACTCTTCATAGTGACTCCTATCAGCTGATTTGCCACACTTGTGGCCACCATGAAACAGTCCCTTCCACTTGTCCGGTCTGCCATCACGGCTCCCTTATCCATAAAGGTTTCGGCACCAAGCTTCTCGAATCAGAACTTAAAAAACTCTTTAAATCTGCTCGCATTGCTCGCTTTGATGCCGATAATGCTACCGCCGATTCGCTCACCCAAAATTTTGAAGCCGTCAAAAACGGTGATATTGATATTATTATTGGCACTCAAACCATCGCCAAAGGCCTCGATCTCCCATTATTAAACACCGTCGGTATCATCCAAGCTGACGCCAATCTCAATCTGCCGGATTATGCCGCCGAAGAACGTACTTTCCAGCTCATCACCCAGGTTATCGGTCGCGTCGGACGCGGTCACACCGATATTAATCACGTTTTCCTCCAAACTTTCCAACCCGAGCATCCAGTCATTCTTGCCGCTAAATCTCTTGATTACGCCAAGTTTGCCGATTACCTCCTCAAAAAACGCCAACTTTCTCATTTACCTCCATTTTTCTATCTACTTCGTATCTCTATCGTTAAAAAGACCGAAGATCTCACCATTAAAAAGATCATGGAGCTCCATCGTGCGCTCAAAAAATTCCCCGACGTTTATCTTTCCGCTCCTACGCCCTCCTTTCATGAATACACCCCCAGTGGCTATTCTTGGCAAATCATCGTCAAAGCCAAAAAACGTGACTCGCTCACTCACCTCATTCAGTCACTTGACCAGTATCCCGAAATTCGCTTCGCTATCGACCCACCAAGCCTGATTTAATCTACTAAGTCTAACCTACTCCGCTTGAATCTAATTCGACCCGCCAAGCCTGATTCAACACCTCAAGCTAAATTTAATTCCTTTAATTTCTAGGTGATATTTTCTGCGCCCACCACGGCGCCCTTATCAAAACTTAAATGGAGGAAGAATAGTATATTTGAAATTATGATTATAAAAATCTAGGATACTTTTTGGTCATATGTGTTGAGAGATAGTTCTAATTATAGTATGGGAGTTTAATATAATTCTTTCTTCCTCCATCCAAGCCTTGCCTTTTGGCGTCTATTTCGTTTTTTCTTTTTATCCTTTCGTTTTATTAATTGTGATTATTTAGCTTCATTATAAGACTTCCATTTTTTAGAAAACCTCTCTCCCTACCAGACCCCTAGTCTATCTCTACCGTACCAGATTAAAAGTTAACTCTGAGATGTCCATAAATAGCTCTTAAAACACCCCAAAATCCCGACAAATTAACCTTAAAATTATTCCAACAGCTTCAAAAAAATGCCTCGACCCCTCACTATATATTGCTTAAGCTTTATAAAAACCCAAAATCGGTTATAATATTAAGATATGAAAATTATTGAATCTCCTGACCCAAGACTTCGTCAAAAGTCTCAGAAGGTCAACTATGTTACTGATGAAATTAAAGATATGATCCAGGCAATGGTCGACGCCAGTCTTGAATGGGAAAAATCTCACCCCCATGAGCTTTCTGCCGCCATGGCCGCCCCTCAACTCGGCATTAATAAGCGTCTAATTATTATCCGCGACAGTATGGATGACAAAGCAAATACTTCCTTCACCACCCTTGTCGACCCAGAAATCATCAAACAAGAAGGTAAAATTATCGAAGATTTCGAAGGCTGTCTCTCTGTCCCATTTATTTATGGTAAGGTCCCACGCTACTCAAAAATTCGCGTCAAAGCCAAACTCGAAGATGGCACTGAGGTGCGCATTAAAGCTACCGATGAGCTCGCCCGCACTCTCGCTCACGAAATTGATCATCTCGACGGTATCCTCTTCATTGATCGCATTAAAGACAAAACCGATGCCTTCTTCGAACTTGATAAAAACGGCGACCTACAGCCAGTCGATTACGAAACTCGTATTAAAAATAACAAACAACTCTTCCCTGACGAAGACTAGTCTTTTCCTATTGAACACATAATTTATTCGAGGTAAAAAATGAGTACAAAATTTATCTTTTTTGGCAATGGACCTCTGGCGGAAGCCACATTAAATCAACTTCTTACCGCTAAAAATCTGGAATTAGTTTTCCATGCTAAAACTAAGGAAGATTTAGTAGAAGTTGCCCGCTTAAAGCAAGAAAACCCTGAAATTAAAGGTATTCTCGCTAGTTTCGGTGTTCTAATCAAGTCCGACTTACTTGAACTTTTTGAGCCTGAAGGTATTCTTAATCTCCACCCCTCTCTCCTTCCCCTCTATCGTGGAGCCTCACCTATTGAGTCTGCTATTTTGAACGGCGATCAAGATTTTTCTGTCTCTATTATGAAGCTGGTTAAAGCCATGGATGCCGGACCAATTTACTATCAAACCACCGTTAAAGCCTCTGAGTTCTCATCCAACCTACCCGAAAAATCTGAAATCTACCAAAAACTCGCTACCATTGGCGCTAATTGGCTCATCAAACACCTAGACTCCCTACCAAAACCTACCCTACAAGACGATGAGAAGGCCACCTTCACCACTAAGTTTGATAAAACCGACTCGAACCTATCCTTATCCGAAATTGGCGCCACAGCGGCTCTCAATCGCATTCGTGCCTTCCAAGGTTTTCCAAAGAGTAAACTTCAAATTCAAGGTTTCGAATGTATTATTCTAAAAGCCCACGTCGAAACCGAACAATCTAATAACCCCCTTTCATTCCCTTGTCAAGATGGCAACTTCCTCGTTATCGATCAGCTTCAGCCAGCCAGCAAGAGACCTATGGACGCCAAATCCTTTATCAACGGCTACCTAAAATAGTCCGCTGCCTCCCTAAGCTTCCAAAATCCAGAGCTCAAAAAACTAAACAATCCTCCACTCTGCGCCACTTTACCATCAAAAATCCCTCTTCCGAGGGATTTAAATTTTGTGTTCAAAGTATTTTTAATCTATAAAGTCATTGATTTACGAATTTCTTCACTTGAAGCGCGTACTTCTTGTTTCAATTCCTCAAATACTTGGCGAGAAACCTCTGCGTAATTTGGACGATTGGTTTGAATCCATTTGACACTTAAATATTCACTTAAAATATCTACCGTCCCCTCTGTTACGCCGTAGCGTTTCAAGAGATTTTGATACACTTCATCAATACGATAGTCACCTAGTTTCGCCAAGGCTTTAATCATCACATTTTTATCTTTTTTCATGATACCGTCGAACTCTTCAAGTTGCTCCAAGCTCAAGCCTTCACTTAACTTTTCGCCGATACGGTTTTCTAACAGTCTCTGTGCTTCTTCGATAAAAGCGGCTCTTTGCATCTCATCAAGATCGCCTAGCCCCGTTTCTCTCAAAAAATTTTCATCCACCCGAATCATATTATCTCCTAATTTACCCCATTATAACGCTTTTT
>CAUQEY010000007.1:0-25129 GCA_963517175.1 uncultured Candidatus Saccharibacteria bacterium
TTGGTCGGAAGATTAAGAGATTTTCGACCAGTATATTCATAGGTGTTATTTTCTGTGAAATCAATTTCGCGAATCTTTTCATTCTGAGCACGAACATTTTTTCGCATTTCTTGAATTTTAGTGCGATACTCCTCATCTTCAGCTAGGCGTTTTTTAAAATTATCGTATTTGATTTGCGATTGACGACGACGCAGTTGCTTACGATGCAGGTAGTCGCGAATTTCTTTTTCAGAATGTGGACGCGACAAACAATACTCTAGGGTAGATTGATAGAGTTTATCTAGCGAAGAAAGTGCAACAAGCTCAGAGATGCGTTCTTCGGTCAGAATATCGCCGACTTTAAGATTTTGCTCGGAAAAAACTCTGAAACTGAGTGAGCATAAAAATTTATGATTAACAAAAATATTAATACGATTTGGATCTTTGACGCCCGGTTTGAGTTGCGAAATTTTCTGAAAAGTTTCCAGAGTGAGAGCGGTCACTATTCGCTCGCTTCGGCTTTTTCGCGAACTTTTTGTTCAATTTCAGCGAAGAATTCTGGCTTTTCTTTAAGTACGCGCTTCACAGCTTCACGACCTTGGCCAATAGTTTCACCATTGTATTTGATGAAGGCACCAGCCTTATCGAAGACACCATATTGGACGGCGAGATCGAGTACGTCACCAACCTTAGAGACACCTTCGTTGTACATGATATCGAATTCAGCAGAACGGAATGGGGCGGCAATCTTATTCTTCACGACCTTAATCTTGGTGCGGTTACCAATGATATTTTCACCATCTTTAATCTGACCGATACGGCGAATATCAATACGGACGGAAGCGTAGAACTTCAGAGCGTTACCACCAGTAGTGGTTTCAGGGTTGCCAAACATCACGCCAATCTTCATACGAATCTGGTTGATGAAAATGACAGTGGCCTTGGACTTAGAGATAATGGCAGTGAGCTTACGCATGGCTTGGGACATCAAACGAGCTTGAAGACCCATCTGAGCATCACCCATATCGCCATCAATTTCAGCTTGAGGCACAAGGGCAGCAACAGAGTCGACCACGATGAGATCGACGGCATTTGAGCGGACGAGGGTTTCACAAATTTCGAGAGCTTGTTCACCATTATCTGGCTGAGAAATCAAAAGATTGTCCACATCAACACCGATACGCTTAGCATAAGATGGATCAAGAGCATGCTCCGCATCGATGAAGGCAGCCTGGCCACCAGTTTTTTGAATTTCAGCAATGGCGTGCAATGCCAAGGTAGTCTTACCTGAAGATTCTGGGCCGTAGATTTCAATAATACGGCCCTTAGGGTAACCACCACCAAGAGCTAAATCAAGCGAAAGTGAACCTGACTTCAAAAGTTCAACATCGATATTGCGATTATCGCCCAATTTCATAATAGAGCCATCACCAAATTGCTTGGTGATTTGAGCAATAGCAAGTTTTAAGGCTTCGGATTTTCCGTTTTCAGCATCAGTTTTTTTAGTTTCTTTTTCTTTGACCATAATTCCTCCGTTATTTATCGAATTTCTGTAAAATTACTCTGTAAAATCGTTCTTTGAACGAGAATTTAATGGGTACACATGTGATATTCTCCTTACATCTCGGAAAAATAAACCTTACCTCACTTTTTCTATTTTAAGAATACGCTAGTCGAGAAGTAAAATCAATGGAAAAAGCTGATTTGTCGATTATTTGACAATGGCAAATTTATTTTTGCCACGCTTTAAGATGGCGAAGGAAGAAATTTGATAAGCAGGATCCTGAATCTTCTGATTGTTTACAGAGATAGCATTACCCAAAATCAAAGTTTTAGCTTCGGAACGAGAGCTCGCCAAACCAAGCTCAACGAGAGCGTCGATTAAATTAATTTCACCGCCATCAAGATTCAAATGTGGCAAGAGGATAGTGATGCTTTCGATTTCCGATTCAGAAAGAGTCTCTACCTTACGACCACCGAAGAGTAATTCAGTGAGAGTAATCACCGCGGCGGCAGAAGATTTACCGTGAACCACCTCGGTGGCACCACGAGCAAGGGCTTTCTGAGCGATGCGAAGTTCGGGATGAACCTGATGCTCAGCCAGAATTTGATCGATTTCATCTTTCGATAGAACCGTGTAGATTTTAATCAAAGACTCGACAGCCTGATCAGATTGATTGAGCCAGAATTGATAAAAATCAAAGATTGAGGTGTAATTGCCAGAACCATTATCCTGACTAGCAAGCCAGATAGCATTTCCCTCAGATTTACCAAATTTACGACCAGTCACCGGATCAATAACAAGAGGAGTAGACCAAACATCGGCGCGACCACCTTCGAGACGTTTAATCAGATGAACACCAGAGGAGGCGTTACCGAATTGATCGGCGCCACAAAGTTGCAGATCAATGCCATAATGACGATAGAGATGAAGAAAATCATAACCCTGAATTAAAGAGTAAGAAAATTCCGCGTAAGAGATACCAGAGCCGCCTTCGCCGATACGGTTTTGGATAAATTTACGGTCGAGAAGCTGAGTCATGGAAAAGTTTTTCCCGACTTCACGCAAAAAATCTAAGAAATTAATATTTTTAAACCAGTCATAGTTATCAACTAGGCGTAATTCATAGTGATCATTGTCTGGATCGCCGTCATTACGCGTATCAGCAGCACCATCAATACTAATCACATTAGCCATTTGACGACGAATGCATTCCTTGTTGTGTGCAACTTCTTCGAGAGGCTTTAATTCACGTTCACCATTTTCCTTCGGATCACCAATTTGACCAGTAGCACCACCAACCAGAAGAGTAGGTTCATAACCGTGACGCACGAAACAGGCGCACATCATGAGAGCGGCTAGATTACCGATAGTCAAAGAATCAGCTGAAGGGTCGGCGCCAAAATAGAAGCGTTTATTTGCTTTTTCATCAAGTTCGGAAGGATTAGTAAAGCTATTTTCGGCGGCGAAACCACGCCAGATGAGTTCTTCGGATAATTTCATAAGTATATTTTAACATTTTTTCTTGTGTTATAATTAAATTCTGAATAAATAAGTGGAGGGCTGCGTGACAGACTCAAAATCCAATTCAAAAAGTACGAACATAAAAAATAATTCTAAACAAACTGCGGCGAATAAAACTAATTCCATGCACGAGTTTTTGTCGAATAAAAATTCTTCTCGTTTTGTAACGAATAAGCAGCCAGTAAAATTAGTTTCTCCGGGTGAAAAATTACGTCAGCCGATGAAGCGTGAAGCTACGCCGATGAAACAATATTTAACGACTCGTGAAGAAAAGATTTTCACTAATAACAGAGAGAAAAAGCTTCCAATAGGTGGGATATCCAACCTAAAAAACGAGACTAAATTACGCGAGGAGAATACCCCAAAACCAACAGAAAATGCTACAATAAAAGTACAAAGCAATAATGTTAATTTAGTTACAGAATCCAAGGAAATGAATAAAACTTCGGCAAAAAATAGCAAGGATAAACCAAAGGCACCAAAAAAATCACCTTTTATGAAGAGTGACCGTAAGATGAATGTCTACTCTAGCTTGGTTTACAAAAATAAAATGAAGCAGGAAGCTAAGGCAAGACGCGAAGCGGAAGAATTAGCTAAACTGCCAAAAGAACCAGTAAAGCGCTTCTTTGCTAAACTTGCGCCAAAACGCGTAATTCATAATCTTTTCTCAAAGAAGGGTTTGTTTATGCTTTTGAAGTTTGGTGCCGCGATGTTCTTACTTGCAATCATTGCGATTGGAGGTTTATTCCTTTACTTTAAGAAAGATCTTGATGAAATTCGCCTCGACCAAATGAAAGTGACGGGTACAGTTAATACTTATTTGGATCGTAACGGTCAAACACTTTGGGAAGATAAGGGTGACGGCGATTATCGCTTGGTAGTGGAAGGAGATAATATTTCTACTTATATGCGTCAGGCGACAGTAGCGATTGAGGACCGTGACTTTTATAATCACCCAGGTGTAAACTTCTCAGCTTTGATTCGTGCGGCACTTTCAACTGTGACTGGTCGCGGTGTGCAAGGTGGTTCGACTTTAACTCAGCAGCTAATTAAGCAGGTTTATTTTGCAGACGAAGCTGGTAACCGTACAGTATCTGGTTTGCCTCGTAAAATTAAGGAAATGATTTTGGCGCTCGAGGTCGAGAAGATGTACTCCAAAGAGCAGATTATCACCATGTACCTCAATGAATCGCCTTATGGTGGTCGTCGCAACGGCGTAGAAAGTGCGGCGCAGGCTTATTTCAAAAAATCAGCTAAAGAATTAACCCTCGGTGAATCTGCATTGCTCGCTTCAATTCCAAATAACCCAACTTTGCTTAGTCCATACAATACTGCTTACAACAAATCTCTGATTGAACGCCAACACAAAACCTTGGACGTGATGGTGAAGATGGGATACATTACTGAAGAGCAAGCTAAAGCCGCCAAGGAAGAAAAAGTTCTCGAATCAATCCAGCCAGAATCCAGCCGTTATACCGATATTAAGGCTCCTCATTTCGTACTCGAAGTCAAGCGCCAACTAGAGGAAAAATACGGCGTGAAGACGATGCGTGCGGGTGGTTTCACGATCAAAACTAGTCTAGATTTGAAAGCTCAGGAATATGCGGAAAAAGCAGTAGCTAACGGTTCTGCATTAATGTACCAGAATGGTAGTGACAATATTTCCCTCTCTTCTGTCGATGTGGAGACCGGACAAGTGATTGCAATGGTAGGTTCTGCTGACTGGAATAAACCAGTATACGGCGAAGTAAACGCTTCCACTTCACTACTCGAACCAGGTTCTTCAATTAAGCCAATTTTGGACTACGCTCCACTCTTCAAACAGCGTGAAGGGGTGAACTATGGTGCTGGCTCGATTTTGAAAGATGAAAATATCGATAATTTCTATTGTGCTGGTTTTACTGGTAACTGTAAACTTCGTAACTACACGGGCGCCTTCTATGGCAATACTTCCATTCGCAAAGCCTTGGCCAACTCTTTGAATATTCCAGCGGTAAAAGCCCTCTACATCAACGGTATCGAAGATAGCATTAAGACTGCACATGATTTAGGTGACATATCATATTGTACGGATACTTCTGGTGGCCTCTCGATCGCGATTGGTTCGGGTTGTACCGTTAAACTGGTTGAGCACGCGAATACTTATGCTTCCCTGGCTCGTGGTGGTGTATATAAACCACTTTCATACATCCTAGAAGTCAAAAACGGTTCAGGTGATGTACTCGAAAAATGGGAAGATACCTCTGGTAATCGTGTACTTGACTCCCAGGCCGCTTACATGATTTCCGACATTCTTAGTGACACCTCTGCTCGTTCAATGGTCTTCGGAAGTTTAGGTGCGTCATTCGGTTTTGTGGTGCCTGGAGTTTGGACTGCTACCAAGACTGGTACAACCACGACTAATGTTTCGACCGTAACGAAAGATTCTCTTATTGCCTCTTATTCACCAGTGGTGGCAACAGTGGTCTGGAATGGTAACCACGATGGCCGCGGTTTAACGAACTCTTCAAACACGGTCGTGCGTCGCGTAGCCAATGACTACATGGAGCCTGTACATAAGGATGTTTATGCCAATGCCGGCAAGTGGAAGTCTGGAGACAAGATCCAAAAACCAGCTGGAATTCAAACGCTTACCGTAAGTGGAATTACTGATATTTTCCCAAGTTGGTTCAATAATAAGACCTCGGGTGCTCAGACTGAAAAAATGAAATTTAACCGCGTCAACAAACACAAGGCTTCTGATTGTACTGCCCCAAGCTTAATCGAAGAAGTAGATATCAGTTTTACAATTGATCCAATTTCGAAGAATAAGAGCTTCGCCAAATCTGCCGACGGCTATGATCCATTCACCACAGATGATTGTTCCTATCGTGCACCTACGGTAAGGATAAAAAATAGTACGATTAACAGTGGCTCAGTACTGAAGTTTGAAGCAAAAGCGGGTTCTGAACAATTAGACAGCTACACGGTTTCCGTAGATGGCACAGTAGTAGCTTCTGGAACCGCCCAAGCTGGCGACAACACTACAACTTATACGATGACCGGAAGTGAAACTTCTATCGTAGTAACATTAAAAGATAGCGCTGGTAGCACCGTTACTAATAAATTAGGCTCGTAAACTGAGTTTAAAGCTTAATGAATTCTAGCTCCATTGGTTATGGAGCTAGAACCTTTAGGCATAAATTATGAAATTTCTGGATAGTAAAAATTACATAAGATTTTTTGGTATTATTTCTTAATCGGTGATACAATAGCTTCGGATACCGAGGGGGATGTGCTTAGATATTTTTTAACATAATAAGAAAGGTTTTATGGAAATTATTTCTTTAATCATTCATGGCCTCATCTTAATTGAAACTAGCTTTCTTGCCTACCGTTCTTTCAAGAAGAGCTTTAATTATTTTGGCCAAAAACGAAAAATTTATGTCGATTCATCAGCTTTGATGGATGGACGCGTATTAAAAGTAGCACAAACTGGATTCTTAGGCGGGATTTTAATTATCCCACGTAGTGTAATTCATGAAATGCAACTACTGGCGGATGGAAAAGACAGTGAAAAACGCACACGTGCGAGATTTGGGCTAGATGTGGTCTCAGAACTTGAACGTATTCCTTCGACAGATGTGGTAATTCTGAAGGATGAACTCGATCGAACACCAGTGGACGAAAGACTTTTGCAACTAGCTGAAGAGAATCACGGCTCGATTATGACGATTGATTACAATCTTGGCAAAGTAGCTTCGACGATGAATATTGATGTTCTCAACATTAATGAGCTTGTAGTGGAACTACGCTCTGAATATCTACCAGGTGAATGCTTTACTTTGAAGATTACTAGTACCGGTAGTAATCCAAAACAAGGCGTAGGCTATCTTCCAGACGGCATGATGGTGGTAGTAGATAATGCCAGCGATAAAATTGGCGATTCAGTGGATGTAATGTTTGAAAAATTCCTGCAAACTAATTCTGGGCGCATGATGTTTGCTAAGCTAGCACCAGAAAAACAGAAACGGATACGTAAGCCATTTCTGAAAAAGAAGTCATAAAAAATAGCCCCGCGTGGGCTATTTTTAGTGATTCGATAATTACTACAAATAATTAATGTAATTCTTGTGGGTTATTCTTGATCTTCGCCATATTCCAAAGCATAGACCATACGCTGATCAATTTCAGATTGATATTTATCAAGGAGGCTGGTGGCTTTTTCAGATTTAGCAACATCGAGCATCAGATGGAAGCGAGAAGTCCGATTCATCACCAACATGGCAAATTGGGTAACTGTACTTCCCTGCTCCTCGTAACCATGAGCTAGAATACGCTTTGGATTAGTGTAGTTAGCTAAAATATTTTTTAAATCATGTGGGTAGCCATGAAAGTTCGCAATAATTTTCGCACTGGAACCAAACATCTGATTAAAATCTGAGTTTTGAAGCGTTTGGTCGGCAAAACCGATACCAGCGTAGGTGAGGGCAGAAATATAGGCAAGACCAATTTTTAGCTTTGGTAAATCCTGCTGAAGCTGCTTCACCGCCTGATAAGATTCATTAAAACTAATATCGCCAGCCGCGACAAAAATATAATCATACTCTGGAATTTCAGAGGTATCAAGAACCTGAAGCAAACCATTTAACTTGGTAGCATCAAAGAAACAGATACCTTGCTTGAAACAAAGTTCGGCTTGTTTTTCGTTCAAAAAAACTGGCTGGTCGGTCTTATTGAGGGTGACCAATTTTACTTGATTCTGGCGTTCGAAAAGATAACGAAAACACGGTTTCACGCTTTCGGCATCGAGTGGAAAAAGACAGGAGACGTGATGCCCTGGACGTGCAAGTAAGGCAGAGAGAAGGATTGGTGATTGGTGAGAAAAACCATTGTGGTCCTGACGCCAACAAGTACTGGTACTAAGTAGGTTGGCGGATGGATAAGACTTTTGCCAAGAGACGGTTTCGGCCTGTTCGAGAAACTTTAGATGTTGGACAATTTGTGAAAGGATGATTGAGAAGAAAGCTTCGTAGCTAGTCATCAAAGCATCTTTTCCGGTCATTAAGTGGCCGACCATAGTAGAAAAAAGTACATTTTCCGAAAGCAGCTCGATAATGCGGCCAGTAGCAGATTCTGGCATGTCCCATTTTTCAATAGCCAAATCACCCCAAGCACGCGTGGTTTGATCATAAACGGCATCGATTTTGTTACTGGTAGTTTCATCAGGAGAAAAGAGATAAAAATCTGGGTCGCTTTGCATTTTTTCAGAAAGCAAAGCACCAAAAGCCTTGGCGGGAGATTTAGTTTTCATGAATTAAAAATCCTTTCTCTTGATCAAATAGTTCGTTGAAACGATAAGTTTTGAGCCATTTTTCGAGCATCTTAAGCTCAGTTTCATCGGTTTTAGCGTTAGGTAGTGGCACTTGGTGGGATTTAAAATTATCACGCACTTTCATACCTTCAGCTTGGCGAGGACCGGTGAGACCCTTTTCGGAGGCAAAGATAATGAATGGTGGATTTTCAGTGGATTCCGCTTGGAAGAGCGCTTGCAGTAAATTTTCTAAGAGATTTTTTTGCAATTTTTCATCAAGCTCAGGAGTAAAATTGGCGGAGGTATTAAACTTCTTGCCAAATTCTTCATAGGTTTCGGAAAGCGTTTCTTTGACTAGAATTGGCGTATAACCGAAACCACGGATTAACTCTTTTAGCTCATGTTCGGAACGACGACTGGCGACGGTTGGAGCAGAGATTTTATAACCATTGAGATGTAAAATCGGCAAAACCCGACCATTTGATTCGCTGAGCAACAAACGATTAAGATTGAGACTACCAAGCATGGTGGCGGTTTCAAATTCACCATCACCGATGAGAGCTACCGTAGTATGATTAGCGCGATTGAGTACGGAACCATAAGCGGTGGCGAGTGAATAACCGAGTTCGCCGCCTTCACAAATCACACCTGGGGTGACCGGGCTAGCATGAGACGGAAAGCCGCCAATGCGAGAAAACATCTTGGAAACGATTTTAAGACCAGCATAATCACGAGAGAGCGTAGGATCAACCCTGGCTAATTCCCCATCATAAAACAGGTTAGCCTGGAGCGCAGGAAAACCATGGCCTGGACCCAAAACAAAGGTAAAGTCGCGCTGGCCAAAATAAGCCCTTAGCGCAGCGTAAACCAGATTAATCCCTGGACAAGTACCCCAGTGACCGAGTAGGCGCGGCTTAACATCGGCAGGTTTCAAGGGAGTTTCTAGGAGAAAATTATCCTGCAAGAAGATTTGGGCAACCGTCAAGTAATTGCAAAAACGGACCCTAGCTAATAAATTATCTAAATTAATAAAGCGCTCACCACTATACATATAAAATATTATAGCATAAGCGTTAAGAGATTTTTTGGCGCAAAAAATTGAGCCGGGCAGAGGCACGGCTCAAGGATACGACTCAAAGATACAGTTCGAAGACACGGCTCAAAGGCGCAAATCAAAGGCACAATCCAATAACACGGCTCAAAGATACAGCTCAATATTTTTTCTAAACGATTTAAGCTTGGTGAGTAACTTTAACCATGGCAGTACGTAAAACTTCGCCTTGGTAGAGATAGCCTGGAATCAATTCTTCAGCGATAACTTCCTGGTCACCTTCACCTTCTTCCATAGAAATGGCATTATGAAGCTCGGGATTAAAGATCGTGCCTGGATTAGCATCGATTTTTTCGAGACCGAGGGATTTCATGGTTTTTTCAAGAGTTTTTTGAACCGGAAAAAGCGCTTCCGGATGAGCGGAGATAGCGCGGCCCATGTCATCAATCAGCGGGAGAAATTTCAAAATAGTGCTATGAGTAGCCGTTTTCTTAGCTTGTTCGCGTTGCATTTCAACCTGCTTGCGGAAATTTTCAAAATCTGCACGTGTACGCTGGAGATCAAGCAAAAATTCAGCATTTTGCTGCTTTAGATTGACGAATTCTGCAGAGATAGGGTCAGCAGATTGATCAAGATCATCCGAAAAATTAACTTCTTGGCTAGCTTGATTTAGATTCTCGGCTGCGGAATTTTCGAAATTAAAATTTGACTTAGTGGTTTCATCTTGTGGTTTTGACATATTTTCTCCTCTTACAAAGTGTTTTCCAAATAGCGACCGGCATGGCGGACTAGGCTCATGATTTTAGCATAATTTTGACGAGTAGGACCGAGGACACCGATGTAACTATCATCGGAATACGGCGAACGGAATTTACTAATAATGAGTGAAGCGTCAGAGTTCTTACCAATCGGATTTTCGTGACCGATGAAAATATTCAGTGGTTCACCTGGCTTGGCTTCGTGGAGCCATGGTTCAAGGTTATCAAGTAGCTTCGAAACTGCCTGGATACGTTCGTAATCAACAAATTCTGGCTGAGAAAAAAGTTTGGAAATACCAGAATAATAAAGCTGGTTACCAATGGTAGCAAGACCGAGATTACCGGTCAGCTCAACTAACATGTCGACGGCCGAGCGAATAGCAAAATCAGCACGTTCCTGAGCATTAATACGAACCTCCAAAGCGTGAAGACTGCGGCTACCCTCATTTTCCTCCCCACTGCCGAGAGCCTTAAGAGGTGAAGGATTAAGCCAATGGTTAAAAATGGAATCAATAATTTCGAGAGCTTCTGCAGATTCATCAGAAGTTAAGATAGAATCTGAAGCTGACTTTTTCGACTCAGAATCAAAGGCGGCAGAATCCTGAGTGGAGGCCTCCATGCAATTTCCCAGATGAGGATTAGATGAAAGCGAGTTTACGTAATAGCGGTAACCATAGTCGGTTGGAATACGACCAGCGGAAGTGTGGGGAGAGGTAATATAACCCAGCTCCTCGAGACGTGCCATTTCCGAACGAATGGTGGCAGAAGAAACATTGAATAATTTAGCTAAAGTAACACTGCCAACAGGGGTGGCAACATCAGCATACTCCTCGATAATGGCGAAGAGGATGAGTTTTTGACGTTCTGTGAGTTTAATTTCGTTATTCATAATTAATGATTTAATTATATCACTTAGCACTCAAAATTCAAGAGTGCTAATTTTCGACAAAAAGTGCGGTGGGCAAAGTGATACACATGGTGGGTGAAGTGATACGTGTGGTGGGCGAAGCGTTGAATTCATGGTAGAATATGTAAAATATTTAAAAGGGGCGAAAATGGACGAGCGCGATTTATTGAAAACCAAATTAGGCACCGGCAGTATTAATATTTTTGGGCTACCGATGTGCGGCAAGGATACGGTAGGAGAAAAATTGGCGGCCTACTTTGATGGAAAACTGCTTTCTTCTGGAGCAATGATTCGCCAGTACGAAGCGGAAAACCAACAGGCTTTGACTGCGGACGGCTCACTCGCGCCGACAGATTTATTTTATGAAATCGTACTTCCCTATTTTGATAAGGCGGAAATAAAAAATTCACCACTAATCCTTTCGAGTGTAGGCCGTTGGTCAGGAGAGGAAAAAGAAATTTTAAGAAAAACTATTGAATCCGGGCATCCGACAAGGGCGGTGATCTATCTAAAATTAGCCAAGGCAGAGGTAATTCGTCGCTTTATGTTAAATCTGGTGGGCGCCGGTCGCGAACAACGCGCAGATGATGCTTCCCTAAAAGTTTTCTTGAGGCGCTTAAATGAATTTAACCAGAAAACCTTACCAGTGCTGGAATATTATCGTGAGAAGGGACTCCTAATTGAGATTGACGCAAGCGGCTCCCGAGAGGAAATTTTCGAAAAAACTTTAGCGAAGATTAGGCAAAAATTAAACTAGTTGGACAATGAAAAATTAAAGTAATTGAACAATGCTTTCGGTTGATAAAAATAGGCGCGAGATCGGCGCCTATTTTAGGTTAGAGCTTAATCGAGTTTCAGCACCACAGTGAAGGCCTCTGGTGGAATATTAATTTTAGTCACGCTTCAGCATTACGGTGAAGGCTTCCGACGGAATATCAATCTTGCCGAAGCGTTTCATACGAGCCTTACCACGTTTCTGCTTTTCAAGTAACTTCGCCTTACGATCACGGTCACCGGTGTGAATCTTCACAGTAACATCTTTGCGGAAGGCGCCGATAGTTTCACGCGCGATAATGCGCGCACCGATGGCAGCCTGAAGTGCGACTTCAAAGTTTTGACGTGGAATAACCTCTTTTAGCTTCTTAGTAATGGAACGACCAAGTGCGTCCGCCTCCGAGCGGTGACACATCAGAGCCAAGGCATCCATTTTTTCACCACCCACGAGAAAATCGACACGCACCAAATCTTCCGCACGATAGCCATTAATTTCATAGTTAAAGCTAGCATAACCAGAGGTGAGAGACTTCAATTGATCATAAAAATCGGTCAGGAGATTGGCCATTGGCGCCTCAAAATCAATCAGGGCACGATCTTCAAGATAAGAAATATTTTTCTGCAAACCACGCTTCTCGACAATGAGCTGTAAGACATTGCCAATCATGGAAACCGGCAGAATAATTTCTCCTTTCACCCATGGTTCACGAATTTCAGCGATAGTCGAAGCATCCGGAAGATTGGCCGCAGACTTAATTTCGAGTTCTTCACCGGAATTTAAGGTAACTTCATAGTTGGTCGAAGGATTAGTAACCACGAGATCGAGCTTAAATTCACGCTCGAGACGTTCCTTGATAATATCCATGTGGAGTAGACCCAGGAAGCCGATGCGAAGACCAAAACCTAAGACTGGGCTATTTTCTGGCTCGAAACGCAGGGCGGAATCAGAGAGCGAAAGTTTTTCGATAGCTTCTTTTAAATCCTTATACTGATCATTACTGACTGGGAAAAATCCGGCATAGACAAACGGTAGGACATTTTTGTAACCTGGCAGAGGGTTTTTAGCGGGAGCCTTTTTCAGAGTAACGGTATCACCGACTTTTGCTTCGCGTGTGGTTTTAAGGTTGGTCACGATATAGCCGACTTCCCCTTCACTAAGACTGTCTTTGGGCGACATTTCTGGCTTCAGAATACCAACTTCAAGGGCAATGCCGGAGGTCTTAGTAGCAAGCATTTCGATGGCAGCATTTTTAGCAATCGAGCCATCGACAATACGCACATAAAGCACCACACCACGGTAGTCATCGAAGTAAGAGTCGAAAATCAGAGCACGGGTTTCAGGGGTGGAATTGGGAGCTACTTCGTGGTCCGTGAGCGAAGTATCGACGGAGGACTTGTTTGGCGCAGGGGCAAATTCAATAATGCGGTCTAAGACTTTTTCGACATTAAGACCAGTCTTAGCGGAAACCGGAATAATTTCAGAAGGGTCACAACCCAGGAGATTGATAATTTCATTCGAGACCCGTTCAACATCAGCGGCCGGCAGATCAACTTTATTAATGACAGGGATAATGGTGAGATTTTGCTCGATCGCGAGATAAACATTAGCCAAGGTTTGTGCCTGAATACCCTGGGTGGCATCCACAACTAAAATCGCCGACTCAACCGCCTGCAAAGAACGAGAAACTTCATAAGAAAAGTCCACGTGGCCTGGAGTGTCGATTAGATTGAGCTCGTAGCCCTTATATTTCATCTGTACAGGAGTCAATTTAATCGTGATACCCTTTTCACGCTCAAGCTCCATGGAATCAAGCAGCTGAGATTTCATCTGGCGTTTTTCAACGGTGCCAGTAATCTCCATCATGCGGTCAGCCAAGGTCGACTTACCGTGATCGATGTGAGCAATAATACAAAAATTTCGAATATTCGCGGAATTCATGTCTATATTATAACAGAGATGAGATAGAGTATAATAGAATCATGAAATTAATCTTGGCAGTTTCGGGTGGTGTGGATTCAATGGCGCTTCTTGCCATGTATGCACATGCCGATATTGTCGTAGCACATATTGACCACGGTACACGCAAATCTAGCGCGGAGGACGCGGATTTTGTGCGCCGAAAATGCCAGGAACTGGGAGTGAAATTTTATGAAACTAAGCTAGAGCTTGGAGAGGGAGTTTCAGAGGAATTGGCACGCAAGAAACGCTACGAATTTCTTAAAACAATTCAAGAAAAAGAGGGCGGTACCCTCTGTACAGCGCACCATCTAGACGACGTCCTGGAATCGATTGCAATCAATTTAATTCGTGGTACCGGCTGGCGAGGACTCACGCCTTTTTATGACGACGAACTTGTGCGACCTTTTATTATTTCAAGAATGTGGAAACGGAACGTGCTAAAATTTGCTGGCGAACAAAAAATATGTTTTCGACAAGATCCGACAAACTACGAGACGAATTATTTGCGTAATCGCGTACGAGAAAAAATGGTGGAGCTAGACGAGACGGCGCGAGTAGATATTATTGAGCTGTTCGAAAAACAGAATAAATTAAGAGGCAAAATCGAAAAATTAGTGACGGACCTAGCCAAACAGACTATTGTAGGGAAAAATTTTCATAAAAAAGAACTTTTTCTTACGGCTGATGAAAAAGTGGCGATAGAGATTCTACGGGAAATTTGCTTAATGCACGACTACAGTTTGACGCGAAAACAACTGAGGGATTTTCTTGCTGCAATTAAAACTTATGCGCCACACAAGAAATTTAATTTGCCGAAGAACCACTTCGTGACGATCCTAAAAAACTACATAATGTTCGAAGAAAAATAGCGCCAAATGACGCTATTTTTATTTTACCTCTAGGTTTTAACTAAATTTTTAGCTTACTTGAAAAGATTTTTTAGGCCACCAGCGAGATCGGAAGGGAGAAGAATGACGGTCTTTTGGGATGGGTCGGTACTGATTTTTTCGAGAGTTTGAAGAGTACGAATATTGAGGCCGCCTGGAGTTTGCGCAAGCAAGTTAGCAGCTTCGGCCACAGCGGCGGCAGAAGCCTTTTCGCCTTCCGCAGAGATAATCGCCGCACGACGTTCACGCTCAGCTTCAGCCTGCTTAGCCATGGCGCGCTTCATATCAGAAGGAAGTTCGATGTTCTGGAGCTTCACGCTTTCAATGTCGATACCCCATTTATCAGTTTGAGTATCAACGATTTCCTTAATTTGGCTGGAAATTTTGTCACGCTTAGAGAGTAATTCATCAAGATCAAAGTTACCCGTAACATCACGCAAGGCAGTTTGAGCAAAAGTCGAGGTAGCATAAGCGTAATTAGTGGTTTCAAAGACCGCCTTCTTAGCATCAATCACCCGGAAGTAAACCACGGCGTCGACATTCACCGTGACATTATCCTTAGTAATAACTTCCTGCTTCGGCACATCCATCGGGGTAGTACGAACGTCAACGGTGCGCATAGTATCAATGTAAGGGATAATTACGTGAAGACCCGGTTCCATAATACGACGAAAACGACCGAGGCGCTGGACCACACCGCGCTCGTATTGATTTACCACGCGGATTCCTGGAATTATCACGAATAGAGCGATAAGAATTAAGATTAAAATTGGCATAATAACTCTCCTTTTTAGTTTCATTTTAGCGATTTTGAGGAATAATGCAAGGGAGAGAAAAATCGGTAGACGGAATAGATAAACTAGGCTATATTAGAGTTAATAGATGGTTACCTACAAGATAATTTATGACATTACGCAAGACGCCTATAACTGGTTTAATGCCATAAATAATTTTGGTGGAATTAAAAAACTAAAAGACGCTCAGGATATTGAGGTAGCAGAAAAGATTATGGGACTAAATTTTTCGGAAGCGAAGAAGATTCTGATCCCCTACCTCGAAAAAAGAAACGAGCAAATCGAGATGACGCCAGAGCGATTCAAGCAAATTATGAGCGATGAACTAGATGAAAAATTTGAGTTAGCGATTAAACGACTCGAAGAAGTGACGGAGCATCCCCTAGCAATTAAAGATTGTGCGAAAAATCGCGCTGAGGAAATTCATAAAATTTCACCAGATGCAGTGTCGCCGAGTGAAGATTTATTATTCTTAATTACGACTTTTCCAGCGATGGTTGTTTACTATGAAGAAGGTGTGATTTTTACCTATGCGAAAATTGACAATGAACTTTGGGGGATGCCACTCGATGGAATTTTGCATGAATTAATGCATTTTCAGACGAATTATTATTATCGAGAAAATCCAAAATCAACCACAGCCAAACTATCTAAGGGCGAATATTATGTATTAAAAGAATCCTTAACTGCCTTACTTGATGAGTCTTGGAAACCAATTATGACTTTACCAGATGCAAGTTATCCAGAATTTCAAGCATTAAGAGATAAATTGCGAGAGTGTTATTATGAATATCGTGACTTTGACAAACTAATGGAATATGGTGCAAAAGAGGTAAAAAATTACAAAATATGATATAATATAGGGGTAGCCTGTTTATTTTACAGAAAGAGGGGAAAATTATGTATTTTGACAGATGTAAATTACAAAAAATGTCCGATGAAATCACGCTGACACTGAACGAAAGAATCGACAGAATGACGGTTGTAGTAAAAGCTCAGTGTATACTGATTGGTCAGGATGAAAGGGGTAATTCCTATCAGAGTAACATCCTAAGATTGATCAATGATATGGCGAGAGGTCTTCTCAATCAATGCAAATCAACCATGCATAGTCATCGGGTGCAGAAAACTTATCGCAGTACCGAATTAATTGCGTGGACGATTGAAGAATTCGATAATTATGTCGAAAGTTTCAATACTACCACAAAATTATTTCGGGAGACTCTGGAGAGGTTTTGGCCAATGCGGAATTTCGAACCGGTGGCCACAGAAACTAAAATTCCAACGGTAAGAGCAAGATTTGAAAACTTAAGAAATGACTTAATTCAATCCAGTGAAGCAGGCTAAGAAATTTAAGGGACGCAAGATTTGCGCCCCTTTTGCTTTTTTGAAAAAATGTTATAATAATACAAAGTTATTATTAGGAAAAATAAGGGGTTTTTATGTCTGGACACAGTAAATGGGCTACTACCAAGCGTCAAAAAGCAATCGTGGACGCGAAGCGTGGTGCCGCCTTCACCAAAATTGGTAACCAAATCGCGATTGCCGCGCGTGCTGGCGCCGACCCAACGATGAATCCATCTCTTGCGATGGTATTAGAAAAAGCTCGCAAGGCTAATATGCCAAAGGCGAACATCGAACGTGCGATTGCTCGTGCCGCCGATAAAAACGCCGCAGCTTTGATTGAAGAAACCTACGAGGCTTACGGACCGGCCGGTATTGGTTTGATTATCGAGATTGCTACCGATAATAAAAACCGTACCATGCCAGAAGTTCGCAATGCGCTTTCAAAGAATGGCGGCCGCATGGCTGACCCTGGATCCGTGATGTTCCAATTTGCGCGTAAGGGTGTAATCTTTATTGAAAATAAGGGTGAGGAAGCCTTAATGACGGCGCTGGATGCTGGCGCGGAAGATGCCAACGAGGAAGAGGATGGCATCGAAATTATTACCGAACCAACAGATTTAATGAAAGTACGTAAGAATTTGATTGATGCTGGACTCAATGTAGATTCCGCCGAACTCAAATATTTGCCAAATAACACCGTAGAGGTGAGCGAGGCAGATGCGGAAAAGGTAGACAAACTACTGGATGCCGTAGATGACCTTGACGATGTAATTAACGTTTTCACCAACGCAGCTTAATCTATCTTCTTGGGATAATTTTTTACTTTACGGGGAGGAATTTTTCTGGTATGATAGTTAGTGGAAGGGTGGCCGAGTGGTTGATGGCACCGGTCTTGAAAACCGGCAAGTTAACGCTTCGCAGGTTCGAATCCTGTCCCTTCCGCCAAACCGTGGTACCGTAGCTCAGCTGGTTAGAGCGTAGGACTCATAAGCCTAAGGTCACTGGTTCAATCCCAGTCGGTACTACCAAATGAAATTATGGAACGGCGATGAGCCGTTTTTTCTTATGTTAAAATGGTTACATGATAGCACACGTAGAAGGTACAATTGTAGAAAAATTCACCGGGCAGATTATCGTGGATGTGCATGGTGTGGGTTACGAAGTGAATCTTTCGACAATTGATTTTGAAGAAATTAATGTAGGGGAAACTAAGAAATTTTACACTTATCACGCGGTACGCGAGACTTCGGAAGATCTCTATGGTTTTACCACTTTGATGGCGAAGAAGATTTTTGAAATGCTAATTTCCGTGAACGGGATTGGCCCGAAGGCTGGCATGGCGATTCTCTCTCTGGGGACGCCGGAAGAGGTGCGTAATGCTATCGCCAATGCGGATAGTGGTTTTATTAGCAAGGCAAGTGGTGTGGGGAAAAAATCAGCGGAGCGCGTAATCGTGGACCTAAAGGACAAAGTGGGTTTGCCAAGTCATTATACGGGCGCAGAGATTCAGGTGAAGAAGCCGAAAAATAATGAAGCACTCGATGCTCTGATGGCGCTTGGCTTTAATCTAAAGGAAGCGACTGAGGCATTAAAAGAGATCGATGCGGATTTGCCAGTGGAAGACCAGATTCGTCTGGCGTTAAAAAATCGCTAAAGTGGAAAGTTCTCGAAAAAAATAGTTCCAGCTAGGAACTATTTTTATGAGAAATTTAGTGTGAGAGCTATTTTTCAAGATTTGGGACGTTTAAGGTATCAGAAGAAGTGTCGGCCGAATTAGATGCGAGGTCAGTTTTCTCAAGTGAAGTGTCGGACTCTTCGGACGAAGCGTCAATCTCTTCAGATGGAACCTCCTTAACCTGACGGGCGCGATGATCAATATGAATAGTATTCGGAGCAGCAGTTTCTGCCTTGGTTTCAGATTTTTGATTTTTATTAGCGGCTAAAATTTCAGAAAGCGATTTTTTATCAGTGTCAGCTGGGACTTCACATTCATCGTCGGCAGGAATTTCACCCTTCTCGATGTGAACATAATGAGTAATAGTTTCAAGTTCATCGGTAGGTGTGTCGAGATATTTGAAAATATAGGTAGTTTCGTCACCGATAGTCGACATGCGAAGAGTACCAACTTCGAAGAGATGCTCGAAAAGACCAGCTTGCTTAAAGGATACGTCCTCGATAGAAACTAGGTCGATTACATTCATCGCGGTGTTAAAAAGTGAATTGGCGACACGTTGAATCAGACGCTTATTAGTGACAAAAAGCTTGTTGGTGGTATAAACATTAAGGCTAATCAGGGTCGCGATCCAGACGGTACCAAGCACAATCGCGATAACTAAGAGGAAGAAAGCGCGACCACTGGCATCGAGCGCGAAGACGAAAGAATTACCAGCATTAATCAAAATATAGAGAGCAAAAAGCAAAATGCTAGCTAGACAAGCTCCGGCAAAGATTAAAATTGGAATGATTTTAGTACGTTTAATTTCGAGAACAATTCGCTCGCCAGCCTCAAGAGAAATGCCCAATTTTGGATTATAATTTTTCTGCTTCATACGCTTCCCTGTTAAATTAGTTATATTATAACATATTTTCAGGTAATTAGAGAGAAGCGAGGTGACGCTTGGCTTTTTCGGTGACGATACGACCACGTGGGGTCTTTTCAATGAAGCCAAGTTGAATCAAAAATGGCTCGTAATAATCTTCAATCGTAGTGGATTCATCACCGGTCAGGGCAGCGATGGTGGTGAGACCAACCGGGCGATTGCCATAATTATCGAGCATTAATTGCAACATATTGCGATCGGCCGGATCAAGGCCAAGGGAGTCAATTTCCATCAGATTAAGGGCTTTGGTGGCAATTTCGAGATTAACGGAGCCATCACCATGGACATCAGCAAAATCCCGCACGCGTTTCATCAGGCGGTTAGCAATACGTGGTGTGAGGCGAGAGCGAGCGGCCAGAGTGGCAGTAGCTTCTTCGGAAATTTCCGTGCCAAGAATATTAGCGGTACGGGCAATAATTTGACCGATTTCCGATTCGTTGTAATATTCGAGACGATGCGTGATCCCGAAGCGGTCACGAAGTGGCCCAGCCAACGAACCAGTACGGGTGGTGGCGCCGATTACGGTAAAGTGTGGCAGATCGAGACGCACTGAACGAGCGGCCGGACCCTTACCGATCACGATGTCGAGCTTGTAGTCTTCCATGGCAGAATAAAGAATTTCCTCCACAGCGCGACGAAGACGATGAATTTCATCAATAAATAGCACATCACCATTTTGGAGATTAGTAAGAATAGAGGCGAGATCTCCAGCACGCTCGATAGCCGGACCAGAGGTGACGCGCAGATTGGAACCAAGTTCGTGGGCGATGACATTAGCCATAGTAGTTTTACCGAGACCTGGTGGACCATAAAGTAGGACGTGGTCCAAAGTAGTCCCGTCATTACGTTTTTTCACCGCCGCGATAGCGATCTTCAGATTCTTTTTCAAGCGCTCCTGGCCGATATACTCGGCAAAATTAGTTGGGCGAAGACTGACTTCTACTGCTTGCTCTTCCTGATCCTCCTCGTGCGATATATTGTCGATAACTCGCTCGATTGCCATAATCCTCCGTCTTTTGCTTAAATGCGTTATAATAGATTATACCATTAAGAAAGGAGTTAAATGTCTGATATTGATAAATCCAATTTTAAAAATAGTAAGACCTATGATAATCTAAAAACCGCTTTTGCGGGAGAATCCCAAGCTCGTGTAAAATACCAGTTCTTTGCTTCTCGTGCCAAAAAGGATGGTTACGAACAAATTGCTGAAATCTTTACCGAAACTTCTGATAACGAAAAAGAGCACGCCAAACTTTGGTACAAGTACCTCAATGATGGTACCGTAGCTGATACCAGAACCAACCTCGAAATCGCGGCTGCTGGTGAAGATTACGAATGGACTGACATGTACAAAGAGTTCGCTCGTATCGCCCGTGAAGAAGGTTTTGACGAAATTGCTGATAAATTCGATGGCGTCGGGGCAATTGAAAAAGAGCACGAAGAACGCTACCGCAAATTGATCAAGAATATTGATGATGACGTAGTGTTTAAGTCTGAAAAAGTCACCGTCTGGAAGTGTCGTAACTGTGGTTATACTTTTGTCGGTAATGAAGCACCTGAGGTTTGCCCAGTATGTGCACACCCAAGAGCCTACTTTGAATTGCGTGCAATTAATTACTAAAAGTAGTTAAAAAATGAACCTATTTACTTTTGTTCGGACCGCTCAAGGGCGCTTGCCCAAGCCTATGTCCTCAAAAAGCAAATAGGCTTCATTTTTTTATTTAATTGTGGCGATTCTTTTTGATGTAATCGTCTTCTTTTTCTAATCTAGCGCGAAGCGTGTATTCGCGACATTTGCCATTATTACAATCGGCGGAAATATAATTAAGTGAGCCGCCTTCACCATTAATATAAACACCATTCGGGTCGGTGAATAATTTAGGGTCCATAACCGTGAGATTTTCATCGGTGATGGTTTCTGGATAATAGCCATTCTTAGCATAAAAACCTTCTTCGAGGGCATAATACATGGCGTTAATCGCTTCCTTGCGTTGCTCATCACGATGCATGGCGTCGAGATTTTGCTTCTGCAGGAAGAAGAGAACTAGGGCGATCGAAACAAAAACTAAAACTACCACGAGTTCAATAAGAGTGAAACCAGATTTTTTGACTGTTTTATTCATATTTACATTATACATGGAATTTTGGGTTTTCGCCGAGAGATTGATATAATTTCAATATGAAAGCTACTAAACAATATGTCTGTCAAAACTGTGGTGCGCGCTATAGTAAGTGGGCTGGCCACTGCAATAACTGTGATGCGTGGAATACCATCGTGGAGGATTTAGTAGTTGAGGATAGTTCTAGTACGGGTAAATTTGCTCTGGCGCAGGCCAAAAGCAGCGGAAAAACTTTGAGTTTTTCCAGTATCAAAGAGATTGCCGCTTCAGATGAAAAAGAGCGGCTGAAAACCGAGTTTGGTTCCCTTAATGAGGTACTGGGTGGCGGAATTTTACGTGGCTCAGTAATTCTCTTCGCGGGGCAACCAGGCATTGGTAAATCGACGATTTTGATGCAGATTTGCGCGAAGATTGCCAACGGCCATAAGGTACTTTATGTCTCTGGTGAGGAGTCGGCAGGCCAAGTGAAGATGCGAGCAGTGAGATTAGGGGCAAATTCAGAGACTTTAAGCTTCGCAGCTTCGACGTCTGGTAATGACATCGCGAAGACGATTTCGGACGGCGAATTCGAACTGGTAATCGTCGACTCGATCCAGACTTTGGCGATTAACGAAATTTCTTCGGCGCCGGGGACGGTTTCACAAATTACTAATGCCGGCAATCTAATTATTCAAGCTGCGAAAAAGACCGATACAGCGGTGATTATCGTGGGACATGTGACGAAGGAAGGGACCTTGGCGGGACCGAAAGTTTTGGAACACCTGGTAGACGTAGTGCTGAATTTTGAAGGTGATCGCTACGGCGGTTTTAAGACTATTCGTGCGGTTAAAAACCGTTTTGGTTCGACCAGTGAGGCGGCGATTTTCGAAATGACAGAAAAGGGTTTACGGGAAGTACAAAATCCTTCGGCGGCACTGCTTGCAGAAAGACAAAACACGGATGGTTCAATTATTCTAGCGACCTTAGAGGGGACTAGACCACTACTGGTAGAAATTCAAGCCCTGGTTTCGACCACGAATTTCGGCTATCCAAAACGTGCGGCTTCGGGTTTTGATTTAAATCGATTAAATTTGCTGATTGCGGTAATTGAACAGCGCACTAAACTAAAATTAGATGATAAAGATATTTTCCTAAACGTGGTGGGTGGAATTAAGATCAAAGATTCGGCAGCAGACCTGGCAGTGTGCCTTGCGATTGCTTCGGCAGCGGCAGGACGGAAGCTTAGTGAAGAATATGTAGTGTTTGGCGAAGTAGGTCTAGGGGGAGAAATTCGTTCGGCTTTTCGCCCAGATCAAAGAATTGGCGAAGCAAAAAAATTGGGCTTTAAACATGCCATTGCGCCAGCGACAATTCACGATAAATTTGTGATTCCGGTCAAAGATTTGCGCACCACTTTAATTAAATATGTGAACGAATAGGGCTAGATGAGAATTTTAGGAATTGACCCGGGCACAGGAATTTGTGGTTTTGGCGTAATCGAAGTAAAACAAACTGGTCGCGCCAAGATGATTGATAATGGCGTAATTGCCACGCCACCGCACACCCCACTCTCAGAGCGCTTGCTTGATATTTATGAATCGATGCATGAGATTATTAAATTAAATAAACCGGATTGTGTGAGTATCGAAAAACTCTTCTTCACCAAAAATATAACGACCGGTATTTCGGTGGCAGAGGCCAGAGGGGTGGTGCTTTTGGTTTGCAAGCAGCATGAACTACCAACCTTCGAATATACACCAAACGAAATCAAAAAGACCATGACCGGCTATGGCTCAGCTGATAAAAAGCAAATGCAGGAGATGGTAAAACTGCATCTGGATTTAACTAGCGTACCGAAGCCAGATGATGCGGCAGACGCTTTGGCGGCCGCGATTACCCATTCTTTGATGCATCGATTTTAGATTATTATTAGATTACTATTAGATTACTATTAGATTACTAGATTGCCCGACGCCCACCGGATGGGCATCGAGTATTTCATAAAATTATTTGGCAATGACTTCGTCGATGATGCCATAATCTTTAGCTTCGTCGGCAGACATCCAATTATCACGATCCATATCTTTAATAATTTGGTCAACCTTCTTGCCAGTATTTTTAGCGAGAATTTCAGCGAGGCGTTTCTTCAAGAAAATACCTTCTTTGAGCATAATTTCCTGATCGGTAATCTTACCCTGAGTGCCGGAACTTGGCTGATGAATCATCACGCGAGCATTTGGCAAGGCAAAACGCTTACCTTTGGTACCACAGCTAAGCAACATGGCGCCCATAGAGGCCTGAAGACCGATACCGATAGTTTGGACATCTGGCTCGATGTAATTCATGGTGTCGATAATAGCAAGACCATCGTAGACCGAGCCGCCTGGAGAATTGATATAAAGTTTAATATCTTTCTTAGGATCTTCGTGAGCGAGAAAGAGGAGCTGAGCCACTACGAGATTAGCAGTGTGAGCATTGACGTCCTCACCGAGAAAGATAATGCGGTCATTTAAGAGCCTAGAGTAAATGTCATAAGAGCGCTCGCCACGATTGGTGGTTTCAATAACGGTCGGTACGAGATAATCTTTGGGGTTTAGGTTGGTTTGCATAATAATTTCCTTTCCTTATTTTTGAGATTCGAGTTCATTAGAAACGGCATTAGAATTAATCTGGTTCATCAGCTGATTTTCGAAAAGCACATGGTTATTATATTCGGTGATTTGCTGATTAATGGCGTCGATAGATTGCTGGATACTCTGATAAGTGGCTTCATGACGATTAATGCGCGCTTCCAGGGTAGCGCGTTCGTTTTGATAGCGCCAACCAGAAATTTTACCGGATTCAACACGTCGATTAAAATCGAGAATTAATTGATTTAAGGCATTAGTTTCATTATTGTAGGCCTCAGTTTGCTGATTAATAGTAGCCTGCTTGGCGTCGATTTCAGATTTAAGCGAAGTGAGTTTATCATTGAGCTTTTGAAAAACGGAGTGATATTGCTGATTAAAATCGGTAATGGTTTGACGATGCTGAAAATAGGCGGCGTAATGTTTTTCGAGAAAATCCGATAGCTCAGCGACTTCGGTGCCGAGACGTGAATGTAATTCGTCATAAAAATCGTCCTCAGAATAACTCTTAATCGAGGTGCGGATATCATGATCAGCTGGGAGCTTATCGTAGGCTTTTTTAATTTCTTCATTCAGGTGATCTTTTTCCCAGAAAGGGACACGTTGATAAGCAGCGTGAAGCATTTCATGGGCCGTAGTGACCTCAATTACCCCTGGAAGATCGTTGGATTCGACATGGTAAAGATAAATGCGATCATTATCATGGACATAGCAACCCAGGACATAAACTTCATGATTATGCGAGTGGCAACTCTGATTAAAGGCTTGTTTTTCTTGCAAGGCTGGATGAGTAGCAAGCAAAGTTTTCGAACCTTTTTCTGTAAGATTAAGTTTCTGAACGTAAGGCTTCAAGGTGTCAGAAATTTGAAAATCATAACCCTTAATATCATCCTGCAGACAGATAAAGGCAAAAGCGCCAGCGAAAAGTGTACCAAAAATCACAAGTCCACTAAGCAGGTCGGCGAGCGTTAGACTACGCCGACGAGACTGAACGGAGACTTCTGACGGTGAATTTTCCATATTATTTT
>CAUQEY010000008.1:0-24183 GCA_963517175.1 uncultured Candidatus Saccharibacteria bacterium
CTCGTCATTTTCTCACTAGTTTTCATTATCGAAAAACCAGCATAAATCACCGCCAAAATCAAAGACAGAATCAAAAATACCAACATCGTGCGCGTGCGTTTTCTCAAAACATAAGCTACCGCATTTTTAATCATTTTTCCTCCATGTTTTTATTTTAAATCTCAATTATGAAGCCACTGTGAAATTTCCAAAATCCCTCTCAAATTATGATAAAATGAAATTACGCGAGTGTCGTATAACGGCTATTATATTTCCTTCCCAAGGAAGAGACGAGGGTCCGACTCCCTCCACTCGCACCAAATCAAAAAAATAAGAACGTTTACGTTCTTTATTTTTTTGATTGCCTGTACGAGAAAGATTACGAAGTAAGGTTACTTACGTAGTAATCTTACTCGCACAAATCTCGCTCGCACCAGACCATAAAAAAAGGGAGCCTCCTGCTCCCTTCAAGCTTCACGCTTCACATTCCACTACAGAAAATCCGTAACCTAGCGCCATCTGGATGCAGTTTTCATCATTGAAGTGCATACAATAAATCCGCTTTCTTAAATTTTCCGGCACCGCCATCGCGAGATTCCCCACAAACAAATGCGCCCCGTTCGAATTCCTCACCGAAGTCACATCGATATAAGCCCGCGCGATCTGCACCCCTTCACTCAGAAGATAATGCAAATTCTTAATTTCCTTCGTATCGCCCGAATAATATACCAGACCATCTTTTGTGGTAAAAATCAAACCGAAACTCATCAGCTCCGCGCAATGCCAAGTTTTCACATAACGTACCCCTGAAAAACTTTTAAATTTTTCGTCATACTGCGTATCTTGCACCAAATCATACATCTCTTCTGTGCAACCAAAACCTTGCAAAATCTGCTCAATCGTTTTTACGTATTCATCATTATCCGGCAAAATAATTTTCAGCGGTCGATGCAATACAAGATACAAATAAGTCACCAGACTTCCCAGACTGCCGATATGATCCGAATGCGTATGGGTAATCATCAGATTTACTGCCCTCACTCTACCAAGCAAACTCTTTTGCTTCAGCTTCGCGAACACGTCCTCTCCGCAATCAATCAGAAACAACTGATCATCATCAATGAAATACGCTGCCGTATTCCCTTCTTTCACATTAAACGCAGAGCCTCTGCCCAAAAATTTTAGTTCCATCTCCCCCTCCTTCGAATTTTCTAAAGTTTAAAGTACTCGTAATCTAAACTTACGCTTATAGATTATTGTAATCAAATTTACTAAAAAGTCCACCCCTGTTTCTAGAGGTGAATCTATTTACGGACAATTTTTGTTCCAGAGGTGGACCTATTTACGAATAATTTTTAAGATTCTTGTCGATCAATTTTAATTAATTCTTTAATCTTTCCAGAATCTCTAATTTCTTTCATTTGCTTATCAAATTCCGTAAATGAAATTTTGATTGAAGTATAATTCACTGTCGAATCAGTTTTCGCCACCAATTTCACGAAATAGAAACCATCTCCCGAGCTGGAAACAAATTTTTCCGAAATTTCTCCGGCATTGAGACTCATTGCTTTTAGTGATCTGCCACCATCAACGTTCATTTTATCGACTAGCCCACCAGTTTCTTCATAAAGCACCTTATCGCCCAGCTCTTCCGAAATCGCCTTCAAATCTTTTCCGGATTTAATCAAAGATTCTACCTGCGCCGCAAGCTGCACCGCATTCGTATCAATTGCCTGCGAAACTTTTTCCTTCACCAGTGAAAGATAAATCATTCGACGATATTCTTTCATCGTCAAACCAAAATTATCTTCCAAAATCTTCTTGAATCCTTCTTCACTGCGTTCCACACCACCAATTTTTCGGTGCTCCAAAATCGTTTCATCCACTTCCTTATCGGTCACCGTCAAATCATTTTCTTTCGCCAATTTCAGAGCCCAAGCATAATTTTCTGCTTCATCCAGCGCTAGGCGCTTATAATGCTGCTCCATAAAATCATTGTCTTTCGCATTATCTAGCTTACCCTGTTGTTTTTCGATCGGCGTAATCGTACTATGATAAATCAAAAGATAATCCGAATAACGCACATCCGCACCGTTTACATTCGCCACCGACACCGGCAAAAGTTGGGTCAAGCGATAAAGAATCGGATTCGTACTCTGCCATTTATAAAGCATAAAATAACCCGCCCCCGAAGCCAAAACCACTGCCATCACCGACAAAATAATCGTCACCGTCACCACGCGATATTTTGCATATTGCATTGGATATTTGAACTTACGCCCCTTCGATAGCACCTCTTCACGACGCTCTTCGACTTTTTCTAACTCTGTCTTATTCTTGAATTCTTCAATCTTTTTTTGTTCGCGTTTTTGCTTCATTTTCGCCACGATTGAAAGTCTCTTCTCTTTTACAGCGTCGGTTTCGTTTATCATCGTTTTATCCACTTCGTTTTCTAATTTAGCTTTGCTCATTTCCTATTTCTCATTAATTAGATTTTGTAAATCGTTATAAATTTTTTCCGAATTTTTCACCATCGATATCACCAAATCCCCCACCGCTGTTTGAATTACAATCGTGCCATACCCCATTAGTCCCGCCCGAATGCCACTCACACCATAAGAAATACTTTGAATCTTGTCCAACCCCAAGTCTACCACTGACTTCTTAAACAAACCTCGTTGTGAAATTTGACGAATCCGCTGGTTGGTCACAATATAAATCGAAAAATACCATAACATGTAAGAATATAAAAATCCTAAAACCCCCACCAAAATCAGCGCCAAAAAAGTCTCAAAAATCATCATATTGTTTGGCCAAAGTAAAGTTAATCCCACCCCGATCATAATCATCAAAATTAAAAATATCACACCGGACTTTGCCGTTAAAAAATGGCGTCGGAACACAAACTGCACCTCTTCGCCTTCTCTCTGACCATCAAAAATCATTTTTCTCATACGTATTTGGTGACCCGGGCGGGAGTCGAACTCGCAACCTTCTCCTTAGGACGGAGCCGCTCTATCCATTGAGCTACCAGGCCATACCTAAATTATACCATATTCGATTCTATCGTTCTTTTTAACAGATATAAGTTCTAGTTAGATCTTTTTGGTAAAGTATCCTGGTCTTCCATTATCTGGATCATCAATTCTTAGCCAAGTTTTATCAGCATCTCTCGGATTAGCCAAGAAAGAACCTTTGCCTCCCCTTAATTTTTTCCGCTCATCAAATGGATGATTTGCGCTAATCAAATTAGATATATCAAAATCATTATTAACGTATATTTTTTCTAACATATCTTCGATACCCATATATTTCGCAAACATTCTATTCATATTTTTTACGTTTTTAGTATTAAAGTTCGAAATGTCCAATTCAATCAAATAATGCATATTATCAAACATTTCTTCCATATTTGTTACTTTTTCTGTATTAAAGTTCGATAAATTTAGATATTTTATTTTTCGACTAAACCTGAACATCTTTTCCATATCAGTCACCTTACTCGTATCAAAACTAGACAAATTAACTTCTTCAAGTTCATAACACTGAGTAAACATATACGCTAGATTAGTTACATAACTAGAATCAAAATCTGACAGATCAAGACTTTTTAATTTAGAAAAATTGAAAAACATGCCCCAACTATCCGCTGGTAAATATATCTTTTTCTGTTCAGTATAATAAAATATAGTATCTTCATTAGCATCATACCAAGCCTTTATTTCATAATCCGATGAGTTTGTTTCTATATTAGTAACATCCACCACATTACTAGGAATACTTTCTACTCTTTTTATATACTTAGTATCATATTGTCCACGACTTGGAGATACTGATTGAAAACCGTTTTTTGATATCTCCGTCTTTTTATCATAAGGATTTGAAATTACCGAATAGACTAATTTATTCGAATATTTCCCAGCTTCTAGATTATTATTTATTTTTACGGCAATTCTAGTTGTATAGTTATCTCCAGTTTCCCAGTATTTAAAATCATCACTCCTTCCTCCAATAACATTCGGAGCAGACAATTTTGGTATTGGACTATAATTGTACGTTTCACTAAATTTTACAGAATAAGCCCATGTATTATCTGGAAGTGCATATAAGCTAGTCAATGAGTCTATTGAGCTAATTTTACTTGAACTATTTTTGTCTTCATTTACTAATGCAGTTTCTTCAGAATCTGTACTAAGTAATACTTTGTAACCAGCCTTCACTTTTCCGCTGACCGTAAGCCTTATATTCTCTGATCCAGTTCTATTATAGCTATTCAAAATATGGTTACTTGTCATTTCCACTTCTGTTTTTTGTAAAGAAGCAGAAAGTGTCGGCACATATGCAGCCGACACTCTTTCCCTACTCAAAATCATAAAACCTAAATTCGCCAAGAAAAGGAATGCAAGAAAACCAGCAAAATTTCTCATATTCTTTTTGTAAATATCAAAAATCACACTTTTTCCCATTCCCATATAAGCTTATATTAGCATATACGGAATAAATATCAAAATACTTATAGATTACTACCCCCTTAAAATCTCCCAAACTTTCGCCACCAAAAACGCCATCACATTAAAAATCACAATTGTCGCACCGGTCGGCGTCGCCACAAAATAAGAAAAGATAATCCCCATCACCATACAAATCACCGAAACCACCACCGAACTTATCACCACCGCTTTGAAACTTTTCACCACCTGCATCGCCGTCACTGTCGGGAAAATAATTAAACTCGAAATCAGAAGCGCCCCAACTAGTCGCATCCCCAACACCACTACCACCGCACATAAAATCGCAAAAATTGTATTTAATCGCTCAGTCTTTAGTCCAATCGATTTGGCAAAATTTTCATCAAACGTCATCGCAAAAATCTCATGATATTTCACCACGAAAAAACCTATCACAATTAACGAGAAAATCACTCCTGCTACCACATCAAAATCATCTAGTGCCAGGATACTGCCGAATAAATAATTATTAATATCCGTATTCACCCCCTTTACCACCGAGATCACCAAAGTTCCCACTGCCAGCGCCCCCGCCGAAAGCATCGCGATTAAAGCATCTGCATCCACTTTGCTTTTTTGGTTCACCTGCAAAATCAGAATCGCCGCCAAAATCACTATCGGTAAAGCAAACTGCAGTGGCATCACCCCAATCACCGTTGCAATCGCAAAGGCGCCGAATCCCACATGTGAAAGCCCATCACCGATCATCGCCTTTCGCCTTAAGACCAAAGACACCCCAATCAGTCCTGCCGTCACCGCCAGTACCACCCCCACCACCAAAGCCTTCACCATAAATTGGTACTGCCACATTTCCAGAAACTTTTCCAAAATTCCGTTCATCGCCACCTCCTATTTCCCCTCACCTTCGCTATGTTCATGGCGATGAATTCTTTTCACATACTCTTCCGTCGTCTCCATCGTCGCCACCCCGTCCGCTAGCGCCAAAATTTTATTCCCCACCAAATTCTGATGATCGAGATCATGTGTAATCATTACAATCGTGATTCCCTGCGCATTTAATTTCAAAAGCTCTGCGTATAATTCCTTCTTCGATTTCGAATCTAAATTATTCCCCGGTTCATCCAAAATTAATAATTTCTTCGTCGCTACCACCGCCCGCGCCAACCAAATTTTCTGTTTTTGTCCACCCGAAAGCTCCGCAAAATGTTTCTTCAACAATTTTTTCATGCCAAATTTCGCGAGCGCTTCCTCACATTTTTCCTTATCGCTTTTCGTATAAAAAATCCCCCGCTTCTGATTGAGTAGTCCACTTAATACAATCTCTTCCACTGTCGCCGGAAAATTCGACGTTACTACTGTCTCCTGTGAAATATAGCCAATCTCCTTACGGCTCATCCCGAGAAACTCCACGCTTCCTGCACTTGGTTCTATCAAACCTAAAATCGTCTTAATTAGAGTAGTTTTCCCGGCCCCATTACAGCCAACCAAGCAGATAAAATCTCCCGCCAAAATTTCAAAATTAATTCTTCTAAACACCGGCGTTTTCGCATATTCTACGCTCAAGTTTTTTACTGCAATGATTGGCTGTTTTTTCATAAAAATCCTATTTACTTAGAGCCAACAGATTACGTTTCATCAAATCTACGTAAGTCACGCCCTTCGAAAAATCATCCGCCGTCACATTATGTGCCGAATGTAGTTCCAAAACTTCTGCGCCCGTATCTTTACTCACAGTCTCTGCAATCTTACCATTCGAAAGTTCGATCTTGTAAATTTTCTTCACCTTATCTTGCTTCACTATGTTAATCAAAAAGCTAATCGTCTTCGCACTTGCCTCAGTTTGTTCTGAGCAACCCGAAAAAGCTGCCGCATACTTTAAGCCAAATTCATCTGCAAAATAACGGAACGGAAAACGATCCGCCACCACGATTTCTGAGATTTTACCATCAATCGCTTGATGTAAATCCTTATCTACCTGCGCAATTTCCGCCACATATTTTTCGGCATTATCGTCAATCTTATTTTTCTCCGCAACATCAATTTCGGAAGCCACTTCTGCGATTTTCTTCACGATTTCCATCGCCTTTTTTGGACTCGTCCAGACATGCTCATCAATTTCTGGACCTTCCTCTTCCTCGTCGTGATCATGCTTATGCTCATGCGATTCGTGGTCGTGGTCATGTTTGTGATCGTGGTCGTGATCGTGGTCATGATCATGGTCGTGATCATGCTCATGCTCATGTTCATTCTCATCTTCCATTCCTTCCACGATTTCTTCTTCTACCGTCGACACAAGATCAACTAATTTCACCACATGGGTCTTTTTCGTATCTACGTCCTTCAAAATTTTCTTCACCCAAGTATCAGAATCTCCCCCCACATAGATAAACATATCCGCATTCTTAATATCGATGATATCCTGCGGTGTTGGCTCATAGGTATGAGTTTCCGCTCCCGGCTTCACCAACATTTTTGTACTGATATTCGTATTTTTCGTCACCGCCCTGGCAAAATCATAGCCCGGAAAACTCGTCGACACTACTGAATACTTTTTTTGTTCAAACTTTTCTCGGTTTAGTACCAAGAAAGCCAATAATCCCACCACCAAAACTAGGCCGAAAATCGCCCATAACTTTTTCAAATTTTTCATCTTTTACTCCTTATTCTACTATTAAAATTCTGAGTAAAAAATTTAATTAATTAAGCAATTCCCCCGAGAAATTTCATTCCTATCACGCTTATCTAAAAGTCTCAAATGAAAAATCCGAAACAAACATCGTGCACAAATCGAAAACTTCAGTAAACCACCGAAAATGCGGGATGTTTCTTTTTCACTCCCACATTCCACCGTATGTCCACAGAGTCGACAATGGTGCATTTTAGCCTCTTGGTGGTTCGCCTTCCGGCTCGTTTAGTAGTTTCTTTGACTTAATTTCGTAGCGCTTACCATTAATTGGTGAAATATAGTAATCCTCATTTAGTAGATTCACAAACATCGTCAAATCCTTATCGTCCATCATGATAATCGCGCCGTCATCATCGGTCATCAGTTCCAATTTCATCTCGTCTGCATAGTCCACCAATTGTTCTTGCGACATCTGCTCTTCGATATTCATGTCTTGCAACTTCTTTACCAAAGGCTTCTTATCCATTAAAAGCGCATTCAAGGTCAAACCTTCCGCGAAAGATAACTTGTATTTTTCTTCAATTTCTTTTGCCTTCGCTTCGGCTAACATCTGCGACTTAAAATCATACTGGAAAAGATTTTCAAACTTCGTCTGATTAAAAATCACCACCGATCCATCGACAAAGGCCACCTGATTATCGTCTGGCATCTTCAAAGCCACCTCCGCCGAGAATGGCTCAAAGCTTTCCCCATTCAATTCCCAAGAAGTTTTCGCACTCAAAGCTGAGGCTGCGGAAATACCCTTCGCGATATAGAAAACTTTCGTACCATCGTCGCCACCTGGATAAGAAAACTTCGCGATAATTCCCTTCATTTTCTTAAATTGATGTTCATTATCCGTGAAATAGTCGATATCCTTATATTCTTTTTCAATCAAATTAAGCAGACTCTCCGCTCGAATCACCTTTGAAAGATCGGTACGATAAATCACTTTATCTTCACCATCTGATTTTTCATATTCACGGCATTCCAGACCTTTTTCCGCGCCCGAAATCACATAAGCAATCGCCTCCCCCATGAACATCTGCTTCACTGAATTAGTTAATTTTTCAGAATAGCGAATCTTAAATGGTGTGTAGTTTTTATTAAACAAAAATAGTTCACACGACACATTGTTTTTCACTTCATCAAGTTCGTTCGCCCACAAAAATACATCAAAATCATTCAATTTTCGAATTTCAGAGTTCGTAATTTCAGTCTTTTCGGAATCCATATCACCTCACTATTTTTCTATTAGTTTAGCACATTTTTACTTCGCTGTTTCGCCGTAAGTGTCTTTTACTACTAAATCTGGCAAAATATTTAAGTCCATCATCAAAACTTCAATGCGGTTACGTATTTCTTCCGCCTCTGATTCATTTTCCAAAACCGCCTCAAATTTCACATAAGATTTGCGGCCATGCTCGATTTGGTCAAGATAAATCGTAATCCCGTTTTCCAGTACCACTTCTTGACGTGTTCTCGAAACTTCCGACTGAATAATTAGTCCCATCTGCAATAAAATATTCGCCGCTTCTGCGTAACTCGAAACTAAGGTTTCGTGCACCAAATCAATCTTCGATTTTTCCAGATGCCTCTTACAAATCAAACTGTAACGCGCTGGTCGATCCACCGCCTTCACGTCCATCCGTAAAATCATTCTGGCAAAATTATTGTGTTCTTCGTAATTTCTTGGCACAAAAATTCGTGAGTGCTGCCAATACATTGGATCAAAATCATAACCCAAATTCATCAAGCGATTTTCTAATTTATCGACATCTCTAACTTCTGCTTTGACAATAATTTTTTTCATTCTTCACTCGTTTCCACCGTTAAAATCTCTAATCCCGGAAAGTTTGTCTTTTCTCGTGCCTTGTTCGCCCATTCGTCGGCTAGCTCATTCTCTGCCGTACCATTATGACCACGTACCCAAACCATTTTCACATTTGCTTCCCTGTAAGCCTTGAACACTTTTTTTACTAAGCTCAGATTTTTAATTGGACCGCTCTTCTTTTTCCAACCATTCTTTTCCCAACTTGGTGCCCATTTTGTTAGCACATTAATCCAAAATTCTGAGTCCGTCCAAATTTCCGCTTCCTCACCAGCCAACACCGTTAAGGCCGCCAGAATTGCCGAACCTTCCATTCGAATATTTGTCGTCAAATCTTCTCGCCCCATCACTACTGGTTTTTTGTCTTCAATTACAGAAAATCCCCCCGGCCCCGGATTCGGTGACGCACTTCCATCTGTCCATAATTTTCTCATTTTGCCTCTATTTCTGAATTTGCGACACCAATTGGTAAATCGGCATAAGCACACCGGCAATAATTACTGCCACCATCAAAGCCATAATCACCAACATAATTGGTTCAATCAATGTCGAAATCGTATTAATTTGCTGATCTAATTCGTCTTCGTAGACGTTCGCTGCTTTACCCAGCATTTCATCAATTTTACCAGATTCTTCACCAATTGCCGCCATTTGCGGGAGTAATGGCAAAATATAATCTAGTTCCTTCAGTGATGCCGACAACGTTTTACCCTGCTTCACTTTTTCCGAAACTTCCTTAATTTCTTCTTCCATAATCAAGTTATTGATTGCTTCAGCTGAAATCGTTAAAGTATCCTGAATCGATACACCTGTCGAAAGCAAGTTTTCCGCCGTACGCGCGAAACGTCCATTATACAGACGCCAAAACATCGATTTAAATACCGGAATATTTAATTTAATTCTCGCTAGGACATGACGTCCACTATCCGTGCGCACGAATTGAAAAACAAAGTAAATCACAAGGCCAATCACAATTGTCACTAGCCACCACATATTCACCAAGAAGTTCGTTTGCTCCACCAATAACTTAGTAATCATCGGTAAATCCTTCCCAAGGTCATGGTAAAGCTGTTGCACCTGCGGCACCACCGCGATCACCATAAATACCAAAACCGCAATAATCACCGCCAGCACAATCGCTGGATAAGTTAAGGAATTTTTAATCCTCGTCACCATCGCGTGGTCTTTTTCTTGCTGATCAGCTAATCGTCTTAAAGATTTATCCAGTGTACCAGAAGATTCACCAGCCTTCAAAAGCGCAAGATAAATTCGGTTAAATACATCTGGAAATTTCGCACAAGCCTGCGTCAAACTCTTACCCGCTTCCACGTCCGCCAAAATCGATTCCGTCACCCGACGCATTGGCTTACTTTCCGTTTGCTCAATCAAAACCCTTAAAGAATTCGAAAGTGGTAAACCCGCCCCAATCAAAGTCGAAAATTGTCTCGTGAAAACGATTTTATCTTTCGTTGTGACCTTGTTTTTAAATTTATCAAAAAAACTATCACCCGAAGTATCTTCCGTTACTGTATCCGGCGTATAACCGCGCTCAATCAAGAGCTTACCGGCGGCGCGTTCATTCTCTGCCTGAATTACACCCTTAATAATTGCACCCGACTTACTATCGCGGGCCTTATAAATATATCGGTTCATTAGGCGCCTTTCACAATCCTTTCAAATTCACGCACGTCCACCGCATATTCTCTTGCACTATCATAAGTCACCGTTCCCTGTTGGACTAATTTCGCCAAGGTACGATCCATGGTCTGCATTCCTTCTGAAGCACCAGTTTGAATTGCCGTATCCAGTTGGTGAGTTTTACCTTCACGGATAATCGAACGAATTGCCGTATTCGCCACCATAATTTCTGCCGCACAAACACGGCCACCACCGATCGCTGGCACTAGACGTTGTGAACAAACCGCCATCAAAATCCCCGCCAGCTGTGAACGAATTTGTGGTTGTTGTTCGGCTGGGAACACGTCAATCATACGGTCCACTGATTGCGCCGCTGAGTTGGTGTGCAAAGTTGCAAACACCAAGTGACCAGTTTCCGCAATTGTAATCGCCGCACTAATCGTCTCAAGGTCACGCATCTCACCGAGTAGCACCACATCCGGGTCTTCACGTAGAGCCGACTTCAAAGCTCGACTAAACGAATACGTATCGTAATGTACTTCACGTTGTGCCACCAAACTTCGCTTCGACTTATGGGTAAACTCAATCGGATCTTCAATTGTCAAAATATGCACCGATTTTTCACTATTGATCTTATTAATAATTGCCGCCAGTGTGGTCGATTTACCAGAACCAGTTGGCCCTGTCACTAGGACCAAACCACGTGGATAATCCGCAAAACCCGAAATCACCTGTGGCATACCCAATTCTTCAATCGTTGGCATCTTGGTTGGAATCAAACGAAACGCTGCCGCAAGGTGTCCTTTTTCATTAAAGGCATTCACACGAAAACGTGCAATCTCTCCAAAAGCAAACGAATAGTCGAATTCTTTATCTTTCGCCAGAGTTTCACGTTGCATTGAATCTAGCGTCGAAAAAATCAAGGTGTCGACAATTTCCGTCGTTAAAATTGGCGTATTTGGAATTGGCACCAGTGACCCATCAATACGTAAGATTGGTGGCAACCCCACCTGAATATGCAAGTCCGAAGCCCCGTGCTTGATACAAGCCTCTAATAATGTTTCAATTTTCACCGAAGTTGGTACGGCAGTTGGTGATGAAGCGGCTGCGGCGGCCTGTGCTGCGGCTGCTGAACGTACGCTCGTCTGTGCTTGATTTTCTTGCATATTTACCTCTTATCTTTATTTTACCATAAACTTTTTTATCTTCACTACGCCAAATCTGATGCTACGCGGTTTACCTCACTTACGGTCGTCACCCCAGTCAGCGCCTTCAACATTCCGTCTTGTCGCATCGTCAAAGTACCCTTTTCTTTCGCGAGTTGCATAATCTCTGAAGACGTCGCACGTTTCACAATCATCTTCTGAATATCATCATCAATCTCAATCGTTTCATAAAGACCCGCACGCCCCTTATATCCACCCGGCGTTTCCCTCTCGTCAATTCCCCGCATCATCGAGTAACCGTTCGGATTCACCACCGGCAGTCCCGGATAACCCAAATCTTCCGAGACCATCGCCACTTGTTCTTGGCTTTGTGGCAATAATTTCGCCACCAAATCATTAATCTGCTTGGTTTCCATCTCTGTCGAATGCACCACTTCTCGTTTCGGCGCCACACGCCTCACTAGACGCTGACCGATCACCGTATTTAAGGTCGAAGCTAAAAGAAATGGCTCAATCCCCATATCCAGAAGCCTTGGCAAAATACCTGCCGCTGAGTTGGTGTGCAAAGTCGAAAATACCAAGTGTCCAGTTAGCGATGCCTGTACTGCCAAGTTCGCCGTTTCCGCATCACGAATTTCCCCCACCATTACTACATCTGGGTCCTGACGCAAAATACTACGAAGACCCGCCGCAAAAGTTAGACCCGCATCCACATTCACCTGAATTTGGTTCACCCCGTCCATCTTGTATTCGACCGGATCTTCTAGGGTAACGATATTAATTTTGTCCGATTTAATTCTTTTGATCAAAGCATACAGCGTCGTCGATTTACCAGAACCGGTCGGACCCGAAGTTAAAATCATTCCGTTCGGACGTTCAATTCCCCGCTGCACCATCGCGAGCGCATGCCCCGTCATACCCATCTGTTCAATGTCAAGCGTCGTACCACTTTTATCCAAAATACGAATCACCACCTGCTCGCCCCAAATCACTGGTGACACTGCGATACGTAAATCGATTTCCGTACCTTCCACCGAAACCGTAAACTGACCATCTTGCGGCACGCGGTGTTCATCAATTTTCAAGTTCGCTAAAATCTTAATCCTTGAAACTAGTGCCGGTTCAATCGATTTCGGCAGTTCCATCACCTTACGCAACACACCATCGATGCGACAACGTACCACTAAGGCTGCTTCTAGAGGTTCGATGTGAATATCCGAAGCTTTCGTTTTCGTCGCATAATCCAAAATTGTGGTGAGTGCCTTCGAGATTGGTGAATCCTGCGTAATGGTTTTTACACTCGAAGAATTCGCATCTTCCTCGTCGCTACTTTTAACCGCTTTTTCCACCGCCCGAAAATCCCCCTGATACTGAGCAATCGCACTTTTAATTCCTGCCTCACTGGCCACCATGCCGCGAATTTGCTTCTGCGTCAAAGTCGAAAGATAATCAATCTGCTGCACGTTCGACACATCCAGCATCGCCACATAAAGCACCCCGTTCTTCTCCCCTAGCGGCACCACCATTAATCTCGAAACTACATCATAAGGCAGCAAAGTCAAAATCTCGCGGTCCATTTTCACGTTATGCAAACTCACATACGGCACATTCATAATTACCGCCGTGGCATGCGAAATTGTTTCCGCATCGCAAATTTTTTGCGCTACCAAATTGGCTAGTAGTGGCTGCTTACGTTTTTCTGCCTCTTCTACTACTCTTTTTACATCCGACTCAAAAACCAACCCTTCTTTAATCAAGAGCTGGATTACTTTTTCTTGCGAGTCATGTGTAAACAAAATCTTTTCCTTTAATTTTCTTTCTTAGTTTCCGAAGTTTGATTCGTCGAGGTTGAACTATTTCCAGAAGTTTTATCTGAAGCTTCATTTTTCGATTTATTTTCATCTTCAGAAGTTTTATCTGAATTTGCCTTCGTCTTAGAATCTTCATTTTCATCGTCAGAAGTTTTTTCGGCTTCTTCTTTTTTCTTTTCTGCGTCTTTCTCTTTCTTTTCTTCTTCCGCTGCCGTTTCTGGTGTTGCACGACCACAAGCCACTAATTCGGCGCGGTCCAAAATTCCGTTACGGTCCACGTCTTCACAACTACCCACGTAAACTTCTACCGTTGGGTTAATCGCATCCACATTGAAGACTTCCGGATCAGGACTCGTCAAGTCTGCCGTGATTTTACCAATCGTCTTATGTTTCAAATAACGCGTATCTGGATCGCCCAGCAAGAAACTACAAGCGATAAATGTTAGTAAGACCCCCACGCTGGCTACAAAAGTTACCGTGAAGATATCTGAGCGTCTCATTTCTCGTCCTCCTTTTCCTGCTTTTTCTTTTCTTCTTCCGCCTGCTTCTTGGCTTTCTCTTCTGCCTTCTTCTTGGCTGCCGCGTCTGCTTTGTCTTTTGATTCTTGTGTGCGAGCCTTACCCGAAGCATAAACCGTCGAATCTTTTTCACGCACCGCCGCACCCTTCGTGTAATAAGCCGCGCCTTGAGCCGTTAATTCAAGTCTCGAAGATTTGGTGGTTAAATTCGAACTCCATTTAATCTGCGCACTTTCAATATTGAATGAACGAATGGATTTTTCCAAATTCGATAACACTTTCATCGTATCTTTTTCGTCTTTCTTTACCGAAATCGAAACTGGGATAGTTGAGACACCGACAATTCCACTATTCTTATAAGAATTTCCTGGCGACAATTGTTCTGGTTCAAATCCCGATAGTAAGAAAATCTGGTTAATGGAAGCAAGTAATGCCTCATCATTTTTTTGTGCTGGCAACGCATCTGGAATTACCCTTAGAGCCGAACACATCTTAATCATATTGAGATTATAGGCTTTTTCGTTATCGGTTTTTGAATTCAAATACAGTTTCGAATAATCGATGCGATTTTTATTTTCATCAAAACAGCTCTTCTGGCCGTCTCTCGCAATCGATTCCAAATTCGTATTATTCGCCATTGTCACCAAAGCGTTGTAACGTAAAGTATTAGCTAACTTCGAAACGTCCACCTTATTTGGGTCACATTTTGCCAGTTCTTTGTCGTTGTATTTACCATCCTTATCCGTATCTTCACAGATCCCGACATTCTTAATCGTCTGGTAATAATTATTGATTGAAGTATCTCGCGCCGCAATTACCTTACCGTTGAAGCTCATATATTTAATAAAGTAAACTGAAAGCACCAAACAAACCCCGAAACAGACCGAAGCTGCCAAAACAATCAAGGTAATTTGTTGCCTAATTTTATTAATTCGTACGCGTTTTGTTAAAATTAATTCGCTCATTTTTTACCTTCTTTAATTGTTTGTTCCTGCTGAAGTTTTTTGCCCCACACATTCTGCATCGTCTCTTGCACAATCCTTGGCTGGTGCTGCGAACATGCCTTCCACTTGGAGATAAGAGTCGGTTACGTTTTGACCTGAAGGGCCGAATGTCAAAATGTGTTTGTTAGTAAATTTGAAAAGTTCTGGGTCCACATTAATAATTGTCGAGAAACGCAAAACTAGATTCGAACTTGAGTCACGACCGTTTGAAGAATCCGTCACACGAATGCCGTTTGGCACCATCTTACATTTATTTTCCGCTGACCATTTCACACTATCACCGTTCTTTTCGCCTTTATAAGTAATACAGCTGCTTTCAAAGTGCGGCACACTCGAAATTTTACCGTCCAATCCCATCGAAGGTATATAAATGTAATTTTTCACATTCTTGATTTTTTGCGTGCGGGTCTTTACGCCATTAACTTCCGATTCTGAAACTTCTGCGTTAGTATCAAGCGTATCTTGAATTCCGTCATCCGCCGTACGCATTTTTTCGTGCTTATACCAAAGATCAAATAGTGGACTACGCCAAATCTTTTCGTCTGGAATAATCGTCTGAATATCGGTTTTTACCACATCACCATTATTTTCTACATTGCCATTCTTTTCTGTATTTTCCACATGCTCAACATCGTCCGAAACATTTGTTTTGGCCTTTACTTTACCAAAATCACTATTTAAGTTTGTATTTGAAACATTCGAATTATTATTTGACTGAGTTAAAGCTGATTTCTTTTGATGATCGTTTCGTGTTGGGTCACAATCCGTTAAACCACGCTTCCAAATCGCGTAAGTATTGCCGTTATCCGTCAAAATATTTCCAGCTGAATCGGTTTCCTCAATACAACGTGACGGAATCAAATTCCCTTGCGCATCCACAAAGCGGCCATAATCATATTTCATCAAATTCACTGATTTCTTAAATGATTCCAGTACGCGGTAATCAATGTATGGTTCTTCCCCCGCATTTGCTTGCGCATCAAAATTAATCGTCGAAGTCGAAAGATTCACATTCAAATCCGAAATTTTAATCGTGTCTTTATTGGTTGGAAAAAGATTTTTTAGCACTGGAAAAACTCGCGACAATACTGAACGATTATCATTAATCGATTTCAATTTGGCTAATTGATCTTGAATGTTTAAGAAATCTGGCAATTCTGAATATTGGTTAATTGTATTCGAAAGATTCTCGATATGCTTTCCCTGACTGGCAATTGTCAAATCCTGGGCGCCCTTAAAAATCGCCAGAAACGCCGTAAAAACCGATGAAGCAATAATCACCACCACACAACCAAACACAATCATGTTGCGTAGCTTCATTAGCTTCAGCATATCCGTCTTGATATCTGGCACCAAGTTAATTTCATATTTACCGGTTTGCCCCGTCATCATTTCATTATCGGTTTCACCAGTAAAAATACTTTTAATCACATCAGGAATATCAGAAAGATGCATGGTTTTAAAATCGATTTTTTTCATTAGTCATTGCTCCTTTCTGCCAGACCGATTGCCACTCCGAATTCTGAGGCTACTGGAAGTAGTAATTTTTGTTGCTGCTCATTGACACGTACATATTGCCATGGGTTACCCTGAATCGTCGAAATACCCGTCTTCGCTTCAATATATTCTGCCATAAGAGGAATAATTCCTGCATATCCCGAAAGAATAATTCCGCCAAATTGCGCGCCAGTATATTTATTCTGGAAGAAGCGCACCGACTTCACTAATTCCATCGTAAAACCTTCCAAATTACTCGAAAGCGTTTGGTAAATTTTCCCCTCAAACTGATCCTGCAAAAGTCCATACTGCAAAATAAACTGTTTCGCCTGTGCTTCCGAAATCGACAGTCCATTCGCTACAGTTTTAATAAAAGCCGAAAGTCCACCGGGAATCGAGCGCACTAATCTTGGTGCTCCTAGATACATCACTACGAGATCCGTCGAATTTTCTCCAAAATCGATAATCATCCGCGCATCTTCCACCCCAATCTGCGCCAACGCTCTCACCATCGCAATTGGTTCTGGCTCCTGCGCAATCACATTTAACCCCAACATTTCGATATCTTCGAGTCTTTCTTCTGCGTAGGCGCGATCTGTAGATGAAATCAAAATTTCTGCCTTCGTATTGTCATTAGGTGAAACACCGAGCACTGCGAAATCAATCTTTGCATCATCCACCGCCATCGGAATATATTGGTCGGCTTCGTACTTAACGGTTTTCGCTAGTTCCTTCTCTGGCGCATTTGGCACCTCAATAATTGCTGTGTAAGTTTTACGCGCCGGCAAGCCAATTGCGATATTTTTGGTGGTAATACCCGCCTGTTTTTTGGCACCCAAAATCGTTTCGGCCAGTTTCCTGCGACCCTGTTCCGAATCATCCATCGTAATTTTTTTATCCACCGGCACATAGGCAAATTTTTCCAGTGCCCAACCCTTCTCAACATCGCCCGACAATTGAATCATGCGAATTGAGTTGGTTCCAATATCCAATGCGAAGAAATCGCCCACACCACGTAATAGACTCATATAGCCTTATTATAACATAAGCGAAATAGAAATCTTTAATTTTTCTTACAGGATTTCAATCGACTTTTTACTCTTCAAGAAACTAATTTCCTGCACCACTAAATCTTTATATTCACCCTCTGATTGAATAAAAATTCTCTGCTTTTCTTCAAAGTGAATCGTCTTATTTTTTAGCTTTTTCCCAGGAATTCCACTAAACATCGCTTGCAACATAAAAAACACCATGGCAAACAAATTATTCAAACGTTGTTCGGTGTAAAGAAAATTCTCCCCCAAATAATAATCCCCGCCTTTCATTAGTCTTGCTACATTCTTCCCGTTCACCACCAGAATATCCGAATATTTTTGACCATCAATCGTAATGTAATCTTTTTTACGATTCACAAAAAACCACATCAAAAGCGTCTTCAAGGAAAAGATTAAATTAAATTTCGATTTTCTCAATTTCCTACGCACTTTTTCATCATCAAAAATTTTCGTCGATTCCGCCATCATTCCCACCGTAAAATACGCCAAAGCGTAACGAAAATACTTCCCATCCACCAAGGCTTCAATCGGATAAACTTTTTTACCCGAATTTGATCGTAAAATCTGAATAATATCATTAAAATTCCCGTACGGAATCACATAGAATTTCGCATCCTTACCAGATTGCATAATTCCGTTCACCCCAATTCCTGCCGTGCCATCACCGCCAGCCGTAAGTATCACATCTCCACTCATGATTAATTTCGAGAGTTTTTCCGCATTTTCTTCCAATGTCGGCGACTCCACATCGAAACGCAAAAAAGTCATTCCCTTTTGCTGTAAGATAAATTCCCGCAGTGGTTTCACCACTTCTTTTTCAACTCGTTTATGGCCCGTACTCTTACAATTACAAACCAAAATTACTCGCGTCCTTACTCCAGCGAGTTCCTTTAGGCGAATCTTAATATGTTCCAGATCGGCTTTTTTCGACATTTTAATTCCCGTTGCCGTAGATACCACCAGGCAATAGGAAGTTCAAAATTCCCCACATCAAAGCATAAACCAAAAGTCCAATCACAATTTGCATTGCGCGATCTTTTGCGATTTTGATTTTTCCTGGATCATTTTGTGAAGTCATATAGAGAAAACCTACATAGGTGAAACCCGCTACTGCGCCGACTCCAACCCCGTAAGTCAGTATATTTACTACGCTACCGATAATCGAAAAGAAAGCTTCTTCGCTGTCCGAAGTTCCACATTTAATAATCGCGGTTGGCACGCCACAATCTTCTCCCTCTGCGAATACTCTTGCTACCGGCAAAAAAGCCACCATCGACACGCAAAAAAACGCGAGAACTGGTAGCAAATTTAATAATTTTTGACAAAAATTTTTCATTACTTTCATTATAGCGTATCTTGTGATTTTCGCACAGTTTCCCGCCCGAAAATCACCCGCTCCCCAATTTTAATGTAAATATTCGTGAAGTTTTTTCGTATCTTTGTGCTTACGAAGCTTAGATAAAGCCTTCGCCTCAATCTGACGAATGCGCTCACGCGTCACCGAGAACTCCGCACCCACTTCTTCCAAAGTATGTGGACGACCCCCACCGATACCGAAACGTAGTTTCACTACTTTTTGTTCGCGTTCTGAAAGACTAGAGAGAATTTCCGCGATTTGCTCTTTCAACATCTGCGCCGCTGCCGCATCTTCTGGCGAAACCCGACCTTCATCCTCGATAAAATCACCGAGTACTGAATCTTCATCATCACCATCGCGGCCCACTGTCGCATCAAGCGAAGCAATATCTTGCTTAATCTTCATCACGTAGTCGACTTTTTCCGGCTCCATACCCATTTCTTTGGCAATTTCTTCCACTGACGGCTCACGGTTCAGTTCATTCGTTAACTTACGAGTCGCACGCAGCACCTTGTTAATCGTTTCCACCATATGTACTGGAATACGAATCGTTCTCGCTTGATCAGCAATCGCACGCGTAATCGCTTGGCGAATCCACCAAGTTGCATAAGTCGAAAACTTGAAACCCTTATCAGGATCAAACTTCTCTACCGCACGCAAAAGCCCCGTGTTTCCCTCTTGAATCAAATCCAAAAAGTCCAAACCGCGACCCGAATAACGTTTCGCAATCGAAACCACTAGACGCATATTGGCTTCCACCATTTTATCTTTGGCTTTTTTCTCACCTTTCACGATACGATAAGCTAAATCCACTTCTTCTTCATTTGAAAGTAGTGGAATCTTACCAATTTCACGCAAATATAAACGCACCGAGTCATCCGCGAACTGGTCTACGTTCTCTGCTGTAATCTCGAGATCTTCATCCGTCAGATCATCTTCCGAGACTAAATCATCATATTCTGGCTCTGGCGCACCGTCCAAGCTAAAGGAGTTGAGGAGCTCTTCTTCCTCATTAATCTTGTTCTTATCTTTTTCCACGACATTTTTTCCCATTGCACCAATTTATATCACAAAAAATTAAACACGTCAAAATCCCTCCCTTGATTTTCTGTTTCTACCCATTTCTTTATTTTTTAAATATTTTGCCAGCCTTAGTTAGTGCCATACGTGCGTGAGTTAGGGCTATATTATACGGATTTCTCATTTCTCCTTTAACCTTCTTAAGGAAAAGATACCTATTCGCATTCTTCCTTTCACTCTCTGGCACCGAAGCGATTTCCTCATTGGAATATTTTTCACCCACATGCGAGCCAATATTTTCTCAGAAGCCGTCCTTTACCTGGTCGAGCATTTCCAATTCTTTCATGGCTTTTTGTCTCTCTTCTTCGCTACTTCTCTTACTATCAATAATTTTCTGTAGTTCATTTCTTGAAACATCGATACGATAAAGTCCAATACCAAATTCTTTTGCCACATTACCGGTATACACCGCACGTCCGACATCAAGTTTAATTTGATCCAAATCAAACTTTTTCTCAAAAGCCTTCATCTTCTCAATTGATTCATTGTGCAACTTATTTCGTTCATCAAAAGATGCAAAATCTGGGTCGTTCGCTTCTGGTTTTTTTAATGGCATCAAGAAGTTTCGATTATCCATCTCTTTATAGCCATTCGCCGCCATTGCCCCACCGAGAGTTTTTAAGTTTTCCTGGAAAAATTTATCCTCTGCTTGCTTCAATACCTCTTTTTGCGTCACGTTTAAAGTTTCGGTTTTAGCCCCAGCCGACTCAGCCGACCCCGATGCCGAACCTTCTCCCGACTTACCGCCAGCCGTACTATTTTCAGTCGTTGTATTTCCAGCTGTACTGTTTTCAGCCTTACTGTTTTCGGACGTGCCATTTCCGGTCGTACTATTCTCGACCGTCTTATTTACCTCTACCATTGGAGCACTCGCCCCAGAGTAAAACATTGGGCCACCCACTCCGCCAGTCCAAGAAAAAGTACTGGTTGGTTTTTTCTCTGGAGCTTCAGATTTATCAGTCTTGCCTTCAGTTTTCTCTTCAGTCTGACTCTCAGTTTTATTTTCGATCTTTTCCTCGGTATTTTCCTCGGACTTATCTTCGGTTTTTCCCTCGACCGTATCTTCGGTTTTTTCTTCGGTTTCTTTTTCAGTCTTTTTTTCGGCCTGTCCCTCAGTCTTTTCTTTAGTCTCGGTCTTCGGCTTTTCCTCGCTCGGTTTACCACCAAATAACTGGTAGACTCGCTCATCCATTTCCCGAGCCTTCTTTATTTCTTCTATTTTATCGGAACTCTCGACTAGACGCTGCGAAAAACTCTCCATTAGCTTCATTTTTTCGCCTCGTGGCAGTTCTTTGTCTTGGCTAAGCTTTCTTAAAGAATCCTTATTCTCTTCGAGGTGACGATTTTGAATCTCAAGCTCTTTCTCACGCTCCGCCTCGTTCACCTCGCGATTTTCATAAATATTATAAAGCTTCGTCAATTTAGTTTCGACTAAATCCAGCGCCTGCTTCTTAGTTTTATAATCATCAAAACCAAGTTTCCCCTCCATTTTCATCTGCTCAATCATATCACGACGGTCCGCGATTTGATGCATCTTCATCTCAAAAATTTCCGCCCCAGTTTTTGGCTTTTCTGAATTTTTCTCTGCCTCAAAATTCTTCACCGGATTTTGCTCCGCTGTAAAGTTACTAGTTTTTTCTGCCCCACCCACTGGGGCGGCACTACCTAATTTATTTGGATTCATTGTTATTTTAGTCCCTCAAATTAGATTAAGTATAACGCTTATTCTAATCTTAATCAACCAGCCAGCCCCAAAAAACTAACACTTTAATTCAAAATTATTCCCCAAAATTTATCTATCCTAACCGTTCAATTTCCTTCAAAATTTCCGTCATCCGCTCTTCGTCTTCACAAGATTCAAGCTCTAAAATCAATTGTTTCTTTTTCTCTTTATTACGTTCTACCTCGTAACGTTGACGAAGTTCCTGACTTAATTTCAAAAGTTCTGTTTCACCTTTTTTCGCAAATTTTTCCTCAAAAATCAGCGACAATTCTTCCAGTTTTACTTCATCGGTTGGAATTTCCAAATCAATTTCCGCTCCTGCTGTTCCCCCGTAAACCAAAATCGCCAGTAAATCATTTTCTAGCACCTTCAAAATACTCGGCGTTACCGTCTCGTTCACCTCTTTCACTGGTTTAAGCCTCACAGTTTCCACTTGCACCTTTTTCTCTTTCAGGTCCTCCACCGTCACTTCCAATTTTCGCGCCACCATCTGCTCATAATGTTTGCGCTCCACCGGATCCTGAATCTCCACAATTAATTTCATTGCCAGATCCGAATATTGCTTCTTCCCCATTCCGGTACGTAAGTTATATTTAATTTCATATTTGCCCAACACCCAGTCAATCGCTGGCACTGGTTTCATTACACATTCACGCCATTTTTCTGGCGCCGAACGAATTAATTCATCCGGATCTTTCGCCTTACCATAATCCGATACCACCGACAAAGAAATCCCTAATTTACTTGCCATCAAAATCGCGCGCTCCGTCGCTGCTACACCCGCTGCATCGCCATCATAGGCCAAACGAATATCTGAAGTTAACCGCGATAAAATCTTCAAATGATTTTCTGTCATTGCCGTACCCGAAGTCGCCACCGCCTCCTGCACCCCCGCCTGATGCGACGAAATCACGTCCATATTCCCCTCTACAATCACACAAAAACCATTTTCCCTAATCGCTTTTTTCGCCAAATTTAAACCAAAAATAAATCGACCCTTATTAAAGAGCAATGTTTCCGAAGTATTCAAGTATTTTGGCTCACCCGCCTCCGTAATTCGCCCTGTAAAACCAATCACATTATCGGAACTTGCATCAATAAACGGAATCATCATCCTACCACGGAAAAAATCTCCCCCAAAGCGATTCATTAGCCCCGCCTCTTTAATTTCCGCTTCTTTATAGCCACGTTTTTTCAAAAAATTTACTAAAAAATCTTTCCCACTCGGCGCATAACCAATCCGAAAATTCAAGATTGAATTACGATCCAAGTTTCTCTGATAAAACACATAATCTCGAATTTTTTCGTTTTTCACTAGGCATGCTTGATAAAATTTCGTCGCGAGTTCCAAAATCTCTCGCATTTTCATCTTCGTACGCGATACTTGCATATCACCATTCGAATATTTTTTCAGCTCCACCCCCGCTTTCGCCGCTAATTTTTCCAAAGCTTCCGGGAAACTAATTCCCTCCACCTCCATCACAAACGAGAAAATATCCCCACCTTTATTTGCCGAGAAATCATGCCAAATCCCCTTATCTGGCGACACCATAAAGGAAGGCGTTTTATCCACACCCCATGGCGAGTGACCTTTCAAAGTCGCACCACTTCGCTTCAGCTCAATATATTCCGATACCACATCTTCGATCGGCAGCCTGGCTCGAATTTCCTCCTTCGCATCTTGCATAACTCAATTATAACAAACCTCTATGCTATAATTAAAGCATGGACAATATGGCTTATCTTCAACAAATCGCCTCTAATTCTTCCAAGCCGAATTCAGGCAAAAAGAGTTCACCTTTTGGCTTTCTCGATAAAATCATACCTTATCTTACCCTGCGCAATATTTCAATCGCTCTTGGGGCTATTTTCATCTTAATTCTTTTCAGTGTCTTTTCTGGCACTAAAAAAATCGTCGAAAATCGCGATCGTGATAATTTAGTTTCAAGCTTCTATCTTGCCAAATATATGAATGAGGAACTTATCGACAAATATAAGGATTATATGCAATCCTCCGATGTTCGCGGTATTACTGCCTCGCTTCAAGCCGTACTTGCCGAACTTGAATTGAATGAAAAAAATCTTCTGAACTCTGAATTTGGTATTCCTGAATTAGAATCTACTTACGACGAATCTAATCTTGCTACTACCCAAAAAGAAACCGTCGCCAAAATCGCTGAACAATTCGAAAATGGCCGCATCTCCGCTCGCCTCGATCGTTTTGCCCTTCGCGAATTCCCCCTACTTCTAGCTTATTTAATTAATTATCAAACCGAAGCCGAGACTCGCACTACCAATCAAAAAGTCAAAGCTAATACTGTCGAGCGCGTAAAAAACCTCGAAAATATTAAGTCCCAATACGAAAATTTCAAATCTTCCGCTATCTAAAA
>CAUQEY010000009.1:0-22295 GCA_963517175.1 uncultured Candidatus Saccharibacteria bacterium
TTATTATAATCAGAGACACGAACCATTGGCACAGTGGTTTTCGACATGAAGGCTTCCACAGTTCCCGTCATAACTCCTGACGGTAAAATTTGACCATAAGTGAATTTACTATCAGCATAAACATTCAACTCCAGATGATCTTTGATATCTTTCGCAAGGTCTGGGTTTTGATTAATCAAAATTTGATAGAGGGAATTCTTCATGTAGGCTTGCGAAGTGGAAAGAGCAGCTTTTTCCTGATCATTAGACATGTGGGATAAATAGCCAACACTACTATTCGAGCCGTAAACCGCGAGATAGTCAGTCAACTCGGTCATAGCATCGACTGGCGTATTGTAAGCTAATTCTCTTTTCATCGACTCATTAATCGAGAAACAGAGCGAAAGAATACTAATCGTGAGGAACAATAAGAGACTTATCAAGGACATGGAAACCACAGCGGTATTCACCTTGCTGGAAATCTGGCGAAAGACAAAGGAATTCAGCCCCTTAAAGTAAAACCTTTTGCTACGGGTAACAATTTCCATAATCAAGCCAGAAAGTGACCAGAAAATCAAGAAAGTCGAAACTACGCCAGCGATAACCGGCCAAAGAAGATTGTAGACGCGGTCCATGAGAGAGATTTTGTCATTATTTACCCACCAATAAGCATACCCGAGCACCGAAGCAGAAACCAAGAAGACAATGGCGCGAAGCAGTGGATTTTTCAGGAAGGCCTTTTCGGATTTCTTACTACCCTGAAGTAACTCAATAATCTTTAGACGACCGACAATGACAGTATTGAAGAAAATCACGATGAGATAGATCAGACCGAAGTAGAGGATAGTATCAAAGAAGGCTTTTTCAGAGAAGACAAAGGTAAATTTGTCCATATTAGCTTCAAAAAGCTTGGCGATGAGGATGCTAATTAACTGGGAAGCGCCGACACCAAGCAAAAGCCCCACACCGAGAGAAATCACGCCGATCATTAAGGTCTCGAAGAAGAGGAGGCGCGAGATTTTGCGTTTACTCATACCGAGCGTGAGATAGATGGCAAATTCTTTATTACGACGTTTAATCAGGAAGCGGGAGGCGTAGATAATCAAAGCACCGAGAATGAAGACCACGAGAACACTCATACCAGAGAGAATTTTCGCGAGCAAATCGACGATGAGTTTTCTGGAATTATTTAATTCAAGCACAGCCGCCTGAGAGCCGACGGAATTAAAAACATAGAAAAGCGTAACACCGAGTACTAACGTAAAGAAATAAATCGCATAATCCTTGATGCTGCGCGTAATATTTCGAAACGAAAGCTTAAATAACATCAGCGTCGCCTCCACCTAGAGTAGACATCACACGGATGATTTCGTCGAAGAATTCCTTGCGAGTCTTATTTTCGCGGTGAATTTCATCGTAGATTTGGCCATCCTTGATGAAAATAATGCGAGAAGCAAAGCTGGCTGAAAAGGCATCGTGAGTGACCATAAGGATGGTGGCCTGAAGTTCTTGATTCAGATAATCGAAGCGCTCAAGAAGAAGTTTAGAAGATTTCGAATCAAGCGCACCAGTCGGTTCATCAGCAAGGACTAACTTCGGATTAGTGATAATAGCACGAGCAGAGGCCACGCGTTGTTTTTGACCGCCAGAAAGTTGATATGGGAACTTTTGTAAAATAGCTTCGATATCGAGATTCTTGGCGACGGCTTTGACTTTTTCGTCAATTTCTGAGGCTTTGACATTCTGAATCGAAAGCGCCAACGCGATATTTTCGTAAGCAGTGAGATTATCCAGGAGATTAAAATCTTGGAAGATAAAACCGAGTGATTCGCGACGGAAGCGGTTAAGTTTCTCGCCTTTGAGTTTCGTAATATCGGTACCGTCGACGAGGATTTGACCAGAGGTCGGGCGGTCGATAGTAGAAATCAGGTTTAATGTAGTACTCTTACCAGAGCCGGAGGCGCCCATGATTGCGAGAAATTCGCCTTTCTTCACGGAGAAAGAAAGATTATCGACGGCCTTCGTGAGGCTATTTCCCTTGCCGAAAGTCTTAGTAACTTTTTCAACAGAGAGAATTTTATTTGTATTAGCCATTTACCTCCTAACAAATAAATTAAATGTGACTTATTTTATTTTAGCATAAAAGTGATATTATCGAATTACGATGAATGAATTTGATGAAATTACGGAAAAATTAAGACAGGATCCGAGAAACGCTTCCTACACTAAGCGCGGCGTGGGGCCAATTTATCAGCTGAGCGATAAGGCGGAAATATTAATCATCGGTCAGGCACCAGGTCGAAAAGTCGAAGAAAGTGGGGTGCCGTTCGCGGATAAATCAGGCGAAAAATTGCGCGAATGGATGGGAGTAAGTGAGGAAGAATTTTATTCTGAGAAAATTGCAATTTTACCGATGGATTTTTATTATCCAGGTAAAGACAAGACTGGCGACCTACCACCACGAAAATTTATCGCGGAAGAATACCATCCAGAAATCTTAAAATTGATGCCGAACATTAGGCTGACGATTTTGATTGGGCAATATGCGACAAAGTATTATCTCGGCTCCGAGGCTCATGAAAATTTAACCGAGACGGTGCGCGCATTCCAGGATTACCTACCAGAATATTTCCCAATCGTTCACCCAAGCCCATTAAACTTCCGCTGGCAGGCGAAGAATCCTTGGTTCGAGAAAGAGGTAGTGCCAGTATTACGGGAGCGAGTAAGGAAGATTTTAAAATAGATTTAGTTATTCTCGGCGTCTTTGATTTTTTGGATCATGTCGCGAAGCTTGGCGGCCTGCTCGAATTCGAGATTGGCGGCGGCGAGTTGCATTTGCTCAGAAAGCTCCTTCATCAGAGACGGAAGCTCGGTTTTTGGTACTTTCTTGAGGTCTAGCTTATCTTCCTTGGCCTTTTCTGGAATAATCGCACGAAGACCCAACGAGATTTCTTTCTTAATAGAAGTAGGCGTAATACCATGCTCTTTATTATAGTTTTGCTGGATTTCACGGCGACGATTAGTTTCAGAAATTGCCCGCTCCATACTTTCGGTAATATTATCGGCATACATAATGACGTGACCTTCGACATGACGCGCCGCACGACCAATAGTCTGAATGAGAGCCGACTCAGAACGCAAAAAACCTTCCTTATCAGCATCGAGGATTGCCACGAGTGAAACTTCTGGTAAATCCAGACCCTCACGGAGTAAATTAATACCAACCAAAACATCATAGACTCCAGAACGCAAATCACGCAAAATATCGCCGCGTTCCAGAGTATCGATATCAGAGTGAATATAGGCGGTTTTAATTTTATGGTCTTTCAGGTGGTCAGTCAAATCTTCCGCCATGCGTTTAGTCAAAGTCGTGACGATGACGCGTTGATTTTTGGCGATACGATCTTCAATCTCACTCATCAAATCATCAATTTGACCTTCGCTCGGTCGAACTTCAATTTCTGGGTCAAGGAGTCCGGTCGGGCGAATTACTTGCTCGGCTGGCTTAGGGGAGACTTCTAATTCATATTTTCCAGGGGTAGCAGAAACATAGACCGCGCGGCGAATATGAGTTTCAAATTCATCAAAAGTTAGCGGGCGGTTATCAAGAGCGCTCGGCAAGCGGAAACCATATTCCACTAGAGTGGATTTTCTAGCGTGATCACCATTATACATCCCGCGTACCTGTGGCAGGGTCATATGTGATTCGTCGACTAATAAGAGAAAATCATCTGGGAAGAAATCGAGCAAAGTCGCAGGTGGCTCCCCGGCCTTACGGCCATCTAGATGGCGAGAATAGTTTTCAATTCCCTTTACGAAGCCAGTTTCTTTCAACATTTCTAGATCGTATTTGGTGCGCTGAGAAATACGTTGCGCTTCCAGGTATTTATGATTAGCCTCGAAATATTTTAGACGTTCGTCAAATTCAGCTTGAATTAAATCAATGGCACGGTCGAGTTGATTTTTCGGGGTGGCATAGTGGGTGTTCGGGAAAATGAAAACTTGATCGGGCTTTTCACGTACCTCAGCGGTGAGCGGATCGATAATTTTAACCTCCTCAAGCTCATCAAAAGCAAACTCAAAACGATAAGCGATTTCACCAGAAGCTGGGAAAAGATCAATGGTATCGCCCTTGACCCGGAAATTACCACGTTCAAAAGCGAGGTCATTTCGGTGATACTGCATGGCGATGAGATAAATCATCAGGTTAGTTTGGTTGAGCTTGGCGACTGGTAGAGTATTTTTCGAAACTACCTGCCAAGTATGGCCGGCTTTCTCGAGATGTAGAGACATTTCGGTGTAATGATCCGGCGAACCGATACCATAAATACAAGAGACCGAGGCGACAATAATGGTATCTTTACGCGTAAGTAATGAAACCGTGGCAGCGTGGCGCAGACGGTCAATTTCATCATTGATGGCGGAATCTTTTTCGATATAAGTGTCGGTGCTAGCGATATAAGCTTCTGGCTGATAGTAATCGAAGTAAGAAACGAAGTAATGCACCTCGTTCTCGGGGAAGAATTCACGGAACTCGGAATAAAGCTGAGCGGCGAGGGTTTTGTTATGGGCAAGAATCAGAGTCGGCTTCTGAATATTGGCGATGAGATTCGCCATAGTAAAAGTCTTGCCGGAGCCAGTGACGCCAAGCAAAGTCTGCTCACGAATCCCCATCTTGAGGCCGCGCGTGAGCTGAGCAATAGCCGCCGGCTGGTCACCGGTAGGCTGAAATTTACTATGTAGGCGAAACTCTGGCATACCTATATATTATACAATTTTTGGGCTGATTATGCAAAAAATTTCCTAAGTTAATATCTCAAGTGCAACACTAAGCAACAAAAAGAGACATCAATCGTTCTTAGTCCTGTTAAAATTAAATTTGTAACACCAACTTAAACAAGGATAGACATTGATGTCTCTAAATAAAGTATACACAACTTTCGTATGAAGAACGAGTAATAATTGAAAATAGATTAAAAAAATACAATAATGGTATAATATCAGCTAATGTCCGTTACAATAAAGAAATATTCGTCAAAACTTATCGAGCGCTTCTCGCAAGAGAAATGTCGTCTGTCTAAATTCTTGCCTAATGATATAAAAATTGAGCACGTTGGCAGTAGCTCTATTCCTATTGATGGTAAGAATATAATTGATATTCTCGTCGGAGTTCCAAAACATGAAGATATGATTTCTGTAAAAAATATTTTAATGAAAAATGGATATTTTGAAGGAACTGATAGTCACGAGGATCGGATTTTTCTAGCAAGTACTGCAAAAGAAACGGGTGAGGGCGATTTCCATATTCATATTTGTCCGATTAACGAAGAGTCTTATGAGGATTTTATTATTTTACGTAATTTTCTTAGAAAAAATCACCAGAAAGCACAAGAATATTTGGAGAAAAAATACGAATTTGCAAAAGAATCTAAATTTGATCGTAAAAAATACAAACATCTGAAATCGGTTTACGTATCGAAATTATTGGCTGAAGCAAAAAAATTACGGCATCTTTCTTGATTGCAAAAATTATTGCCATTTTATGTTGTGAAGGTTGTGAACGAATACGACGGAGCTGGTGACACTTTTTTCGTGCTATAATATAAGTGTGAATAATCAGGCTTTTATAGATGGACAGAATCTATACATGAACACGAAAGCAAGTTCGTGGACAGTAGATTTGACGCGTTTTAGAGTATATCTCAAAGAACGCTATAACGTTGAAAAAGCTTACTATTTCTTAGGTGCAGTAGACGAGGATAATCAAGATCTTTACGAAAAAATTCAAACTTCAGGCTTTATTCTCATATTCCGCGAGCATAGCCAAAGCATGATCGGTAAAAAGAAAGGTAACGTCGATACAGATATTGTTTTTACTGTGATGTCTAAAATTGCTGACGCAGAACAGTTTGATAATATAATTCTAGTTTCTGGCGACGGAGATTATTATAAGATGGTTAAATATCTTGTAGAAAAAGGACGTTTTGCTAAACTATTGGCTCCGAATCGTCACTCCACTTCTTCTTTATATCGTCCATTCACGCCGAGGTACGTTGATTTCTTAGACAATCCCGACGTAAAGAATAAAATTGAATATAAGAAAAAGAATAAATAACAAAAAAACGGGTTCTTCTTAGGTATCTCTCCGTTCGAATTGCCCGTATCGGAATATGCTTCTATTATAGCAGTATTATGTAATATGTCAATGTCTCATAATAGTTCACAATCTTTGCGACATAAAATGGCAATAAGTACAATAAAAAACCGCCATGATGGCAGCTTTTCTATAAACAACTTTTGGTGCCCGAGACTGGACTTGAACCAGCACGCCGTGAGGCATATGCTCCTAAGGCATACGTGTATACCAATTTCACCACTCGGGCATGATGATATTATATAAAATTATTGGAGATTGTTCAAGTCGCTGGATTGTTGGGTTGGGACTTCAGCAGTAGGCTGGTTGACAACTTCAGGAGTAGGCTGAGGTGCAGTTTCCGCAATAGTCCGTGCATTATTCAGAGCGAAAGCACCTTGGAATGGTACGTTTTTACCACGCACATATTGATATTCATATTTTTGGTCAGTAGCTAACGTCAGCATGATGATTGGCGAGAAGAAAATCGTCAAATACGGAAAGGCTGGCTGTTTTTCACCAAAAGCGGCAGGTAGCTTGTAGCAGAAAATAAAGTACGGAATCAAACCAAGAACTGGAATGAAAATCGAGATAGCAAATAATTTATTTAGTTCCACCGCGTCATAAAGCTTCATCAGACCAAGCACCGGAATGGCACCCTGCCACATCTTTTTCTCGCCATAGATTTTCTTCATCAAGAGAACCTTACCGGCAATATAAAGACCGAGAATAATCAACAATAAAAGCAAGGTAATAACATTAGAAGCTAAGACTTCACCAAAAGTCGGCATCTTAGTCATATAGTTATTACTGAAAAAATAATCGTAAATTTTTTGAAGATTCATAAGCTTATTTTAGCATAAACACGATAAAATTACACTTTAAAAATCGTGATACGTGAGCCAGCATAGGCCTTAGTGGAAAGAATTTCAGCGTCGAGCTGATGCGGATCGAAGCTAGCCGGATGAGACAAGACTAAAAATTCTTTCGCAAGTTTCGGCAGCGTAGCCAGATAATCGGCCAGCTTAGGGGTGATTTTATCATAGGGTGGATCAGCAAAAACAATATCGAAACGATTATCAAAAGTCAGAGTTTCCGCCTTTTTAGCAAAAATCCGCACCTGGCTTGACACACCGAGGTTTTCGGCGTTTTGGCGAATCAATTTCGCGACTTCACGATGATTTTCGATGAAAGAAACATGTTTAGCACCGCGTGACAGCGCCTCAAAACCTAAAGCGCCAGTTCCGGCAAAAACATCGAGCACTACTTTTCCTTCAAGATGGGTCGATAGAGAATTCATAATGGCTAGGCGTTCGCGCGATCCCATCGGATGGGTGACGGCGAGCTTGGGGGTGAGAATTTTTTGCCCACGAAGTACTCCGGAGGTGATCCTTAGATCCGTAACTTTACCAGATTTTGCCATAAACTTCATAGTTTTATTTTAGCAGTTTTTTATTAAAATATGGAATCGAAGAAGCCCAACCAAGAGTAATGGCGCGGACGATTTCCGGGAGAAGTACATTCTTGGTTTGAAAAACTAACTCGGTGTTCCAGCCCTGATTCAAGAAATTTTCATACATTTTCAGAGCGTGAACCTTGGCGAGAGATTCATGGAAGGCTTTTTCAAGATCCACATTCACGAGTTCCGCTTTTTTAATTTTCGGCATCACGGCACGCTCCGGCAAAGCGGTTAAAGTAATTGCCACGCCATATTCGAAAGCTACGTGCTTCGTCATAAAGCCATTAGCGCCCCAATAGAGCCAGTTATTGCGCAGAGTCTCAAGCGAATTGCGGCCACGCATGATGCCCTTAATCGGGATACCAAAAACTTTGACAAATTCGTCCTTAGTCATCAGCTGTTTTTGGGTGCTTTCCAGAGGAAAATGATGAGCGGGAGTGAGACCGTCGGTGATTGCATGAGCCATCCAGCCAGCCTCGAAACTGGCGCGCACCTTATTTCCCTCTTCGAGAGCTTTTCTTAAATTATATTGGTGATCCAAAATCAAAGTCATGAGCTTGCCATTATCATGATCCGGGTCAATGAAGTGCATCGGCTCGTCGACGCCAGGACTTTTGCGCTTCAGGCCGTCCGGTCCGCCCATGCCTTCAAAATTTAAAATTTCTGAAATATTTGGGAAAAAATAATTGTGTGGCAGGTTTTTATCAATAATTTTGCGGGCAATTCGGTCGAGTTTCTGGTGCGTGCCAACAATTTTCCCATTCGATTTATCACTAATTGCTAGGGTTGAATACATATTTTCCTTAATTAAGAGTCGTCAGCTGCTGATATTTTTTAATATCTTGGCTTAACTCTGTATATTTTAGCATAGAATCAGGCGAGCTTAAGAACTTTTCGACGTGAGTGCGCGCTAATTCAATTAACTTCGTGTCGGTGAGGCTCGCGATTTTCAAATTCAATTCACCGTGTTGCATAGCGCCATAGATTTCCCCCGGGCCACGAAGCTTAAGGTCGACCTCTGCGAGATAAAAACCGTCGGTGGATTTTTCCATTTCAAGTAGACGACGGCTTGGCGGATTTTCGCCGGTAGTAACCAGAAAACATTGACTTGGCTTGTCGCCACGACCGACACGACCGCGCAACTGATGAAGCTGAGCTAGGCCATAGCGATCGGCATTTAAAATCACGATCTGGGTGGCATTTGGCACATCCACACCGACTTCCACCACGGTGGTAGAAACCAAAATTTGAGTTTTCCGCTCTTTAAAATCCTGCATCACCTGATCTTTTTCGGCAGGTTTTAATTTACCATGCAAGATACCGATTTGATATTTACTAAACTGTTTCTGCATAAGTTTCGCAGTTTCTAGCACAGTGCGCGATTTATCTTCCTCGGAAATAGCCTCGTCAATTAAGCGACAAATTATGTAAACTTGTTCCCCGGCGGCGAGATGTTCAGCTAGCTCTGGATAAATTACGTCCTTGAGATTTAATTCATTATAGAGACGAGTTTTGATCGGGGTGCGGCCCTTCGGCATTTGATTAATAATCGAAATATCGAGGTCACCAAAAATTGTAAGCTGCAGAGAACGTGGAATCGGCGTGGCGGTCATAGCCAGAAAATGCGGCGAAATTTGCTGAAAATCCGGATTTTGATTCTGAAAGGATTTTTCCAAAAGATGTTGACGCTGCAAGACACCAAAACGATGTTGTTCATCGATGATACAAAGACCGAGACTGGAAAAAGTGGTATCGTCGGTCAGAATAGCGTGAGTGCCAATCACGAGATCAATTTCGCCAGACTTGATCGCGGCTTTTACACTGTTTTTGTCCTTGGTGGCACTGATTAGCAGGGTAGTTTTCACACCGAGCGGCTGCAAGATTTTGGTTAAACCCTCATAATGCTGAGTTGCGAGAATGGCGGTCGGAGCCAGAATGGCCACCTGTGCGCCATTTTTAATCGCTTGATAGGCAGCAATGGCCGAAACGATGGTTTTACCTGAACCGACATCACCCTGCAGTAAGCGATTCATCGGATGTACTTTTTCGAGATCCTGGAGGATCTGCCAAGTCACACGTTTTTGCGCATCAGTTAATTCAAAAGGCAGAGTTTTAAGAAGTTTCTTGACATCAGTGAGGCTAAATTTGAGTGATTTGGCATTCAATTTGGAAACTTCGTTTTGATTTAATTTGGAAGCCAGAATCAATTCAAATAATTCCTCGTAACCGAGATAGGTACGGGCCTTTTTGACCTCCTGCTCAGATTCCGGAAAATGCATATTAAAGAGCGCTTGGTTACGTTTGAGCTTAGTAAGGGTTTTCGGAATAGCTTGCGAAGGCAAAAGTTCGGGAATTTGATAAAAAAATGGGCGCAGTTTAGCAAAAATTCGACGATACCAGACGGAATTATAGCGACCACTACTAGAATAGATCGGCTGAAAGCCGCCATCCTGGCGCGATTCCTCAACCTCGGATGCCAAAACGGCAGTGGGCGCTGTGAGTTGATAGCGATTATACTTAAAATCATACTCACCGGTAAAATAATATTCCGTGTCTTCTTTAAAATTTTTGATACGATAGGCTTGATTATACCAAACCACGCGAAGCGCTCCTGTCTCATCAAAAATCTCACCCTGAGTAATGGTAAAATTACGGCGGCGAGTATGAATATTGCGTAAGCCACGAATTTTTCCTCTCACTACCACCTTGCCGGGACGAATCTCGGAAATCTTGGTATAAGCCGCATAATCTTCATATTTGCGCGGAAAATAATAAAGCAAATCCTTAAAAGTTTGAAAGCCACGAGCGGCGAGAGCTTCGGCAGTTTTAGGGCCGACGCCCTTAATTTCACTAAGACGCGAATTTAGTTGCATTAAAGATTGCCCTGGTCGACTGGACGACTGTGAGCTTTGCGCCATTCAGCGATTTTGGCGTGATGACCAGAAAGCAAAACCTCTGGGACCTGCATGCCACGAAAATCGGCTGGCTTAGTGTATTGTGGGTATTCAATAGTGTTTTCTTCGGAGAAACTTTCGATAATGGCAGAGTTTTCCCCACCAAGCACCCCTGGAAGGAGACGCACGATACTATCAATCACAATTAGCGCTGGCAACTCACCGCCAGTTAAGACGAAATGACCGAGAGAAATTTTATAATCGACGATAGTTAAAATGCGTTCATCGTAGCCTTCATAATGTGGACAAAGAATAATATAGTGATCCTCTTCTCCATGATTAATCCGTTCGACAAAATTACGCACGATTCCTTGATGCCAAGTTTGGCCGGCTGGAGTTGGCAGAATCACTTTGGCATTCGGACTGTTTTTCTTCACACTTTCAATGGCATTAAAGACCGGTTCGCACATCAGAAGCATACCGTCGCCACCACCATAAGGAGTGTCGTCGACAGATTTATGCGCACCGAGGCCAAATTCACGCAGATCCACAAAATCAAATTCCGCGATCCCCTTTTCCTTAGCTTTCCACATCATGGAAGAGTTCAGGTACGGATCGAGCGCATCGGAAAATAACGAAATAATGGTAAATTTAACCTTAGACATAAATCCATTATACCACATTTACAAATATCAGTTTTCATGGCATAATATATCTGTTGGAGCCGTGAATGCGGTTAGTTCTTTTACAGAAAGGTTGGTGTAAAATGTCAGATGCAAATCAACGAATTAAAGGGTTGCAAGAAAAACTAAGATCTCTGGGGGATGAATTGGAAACGAGACAAGCGGAATTGGAAGAATTATCAAAAACGGCCTACCAAGATTTTCAAAACGCCGAAGAGGCCGAACGAACTTGTTTTTCGACTCTGCTGGAATTGAAGAAACAAAATCAAAATTCCTTGCAGGAACGACTCATCGAACAACTTGATTACGAACAGCGTTCTGATCAAATTGAAGATGAGATTTCGAGATTCACTCGAAGATTAAAGTTCATCGATTCCACAATGGATTACGGGAATAAGCATGATTTTGGTAAAGCCAATGCTTTAAAATCTGAACGTGAAACATTGGAGAAAAAACTTGGAGAACTGAAGGAAGAGAAAACCAATCTCGATGCTGGTCATCAAAGAGAGATGACAAAGTCTCGAATTTCTCCGCTTTGCGAGCTATCCAAGAAACATCTTGATTTAATCAATGCAACCAATGTGGCTTCAGAAAAATTCCAAGATCTGCACAATGAAACGGAAGCGGTAAGAAACACTTTTAAAGTCATAGCTACCGCGTACGCAGAATTAAACAAATGCTTTAACTAGAGTTACCGAAATTTAAGTTTTTCAGTCAACTAAACATGAAACTATTGTAAATCTTATTATTTTAGAAAGGTGGGCACTAAATGTCAGAGAAGCAGGATGTTTTAATAGTTATGACTCATGGTATGAAGATCAAAGAACTGGAAGCTCGTCAAAATGCCTTACAGGAAGAAATGGAACCGAGGCGAAATGCATGTCTTATGGCTACGCAGAAATTCAACGCACTCATGGAGGATTATCAAAATTTATCCTCTAAGATTAGCTTTTTAACAGAGGAACAGTCAAAGGTGCGCGAAGAGGTTAATCGTATGTCAGACAAGGCATCTAATAACGGTTTTTACAATCCACAGCATCTAGAAATGCTACTGGAATCGAATGGTGCAGCCAAAGCTATGAACGAAAACCTAAAGGAAGAAAACGTATTTCTGACTGATCTGGTTAAATATCTAAGAGATGACCTAGGTGTGATTAGTACGCCTGGTCCAACCGGAGAGATTAGTCCGTGTTCAAAAATTTTAAATGAACTGGAGGCACGACTCAGCAAAAATCTATCTAACCAATCCGAATTGGTAATAGACCGGATGAATGTGGAGGCAGAAATTTACGAAGAAAGACAAAAGCCGCGATACGATGAGCTTAATCAGCTAAAACGAACGCTTGATCTTTTCGACACGAACATGGAAGATTACCGGGAAAAGTATGCCGAGTTGACACAAGCTAAAGAGGAAGCGGAGGTTGAGCTTAATAAGGCGCAGCAGGAGCTAAGCGATTTGATCGACGAAGAAAAATCTGTCGGAAGGTCTCTAAAGAAACTTCGTGCGGCCGAAAAATCTTAAGTTGCCATAGTTTTAACCAACTAATTTATTTTTAAAAGGTCAGCTTTGCTGGCCTTTTTCAGATTCAGAAAAAACAACTACTGCCGTCCTTTTTGTAATCCAAAATCCAACTACCGTAACGGTAATTTTTGCAATTTTCGCGCGGGTGACTAAATTCTTATGTTTTTCTCTTGACATTAGAGAGCGTAACCGATATGATAAACATAAGCTGATACGCTTCACAGGGTTCCATTATGCAATTAGTGGAGTGTGGAGATTTCATTAAAAACAAAAATACGGATTAAAACAAACCAATGTGCCCTAGGGTGGGCGCGCATCAGCAAAAATATCCTCAAAAGAGGATATTTTTCTTGGGTTTAATAATCTTCTACGAGAGTAAAGCGCTTACCGGAAATTTCAATAATCGAGTCGGCCTTAGCACCACGAGTAGTGAGCTCAGCACGAATGCCAAGTTTTTTCATAATATCACGCAGGCGGTTGACCGAAGCATAATTCGAAAGATCAGTGCGACGGGCAAATTTCTCAATCTTCTCACCAGTGACATGATAGATGCCTTTTTCATCCTGAGTGACCTGCCAAGCTTTCTTGAGTTCATGGTGACTGAGAGAGATGATAGGAAGATTTTCCATGTCGTGCGAAATAATGGCAGTCTTAAATTCAACCGGAGTTGAGCCGATTTGCTCGGCGGTAATTTCCTGCTGTTTCTGATTTTCTTTGACTGCAGCGAGCAGAGCGCGAAGTAAATCATCGAGATTTTTCTTGGCCACAGAAGAAATAGCAAAAATTTTGGCTTCGGGATTTTTTTCAAGAATTGCCTGTTTTTGCATTTCGATAAGCTCGTCATCTAGACCTTCGCATTTAGTCAGGGCGACGATTTCAGTGCGAGATTTGAGATCAGAATATTTTTCCAATTCACCACGAATCGTTGAGTAAGCTTGACCGGCATCATCTTGATAAACATCGATGAGATGGAGCAAAACAGCGGTGCGATCGACGTGACGCAAGAAGTCATGACCGAGACCACGTCCGTCGCTGGCGCCTTCGATAAGACCTGGAATATCCGCAATCAGGAGGTCATGACGATCGATGGTAGCTACACCGAGGTTTGGAGTGAGCGTAGTAAAAGCATAATCAGCAATTTCTGGCTTTGCATTGGTCACACTAGCAAGAAAAGTAGATTTTCCAGCATTCGGTAGGCCAACGAGACCGACGTCAGCAAGAAGTTTTAGTTCGATTTCGGCTTCAAAAGCCTCGCCTGGTTCACCCACTTCGGCAATCACTGGGGTTTGACGCACGCTGGATTTAAAGTGAGCATTACCAAAACCACCATCGCCACCCTTAGCAATCACGGCCTGCATACCATCTTCGGTAAGATCAGCAATAATCTTGCCATCGCGCTTCACCACAGTACCAACTGGAACTTCGACTACAAAATTTTTACCAGAGCGACCATTACTTCGCGTACCGGAACCATTGCCGCCGTCTGGAGCGATGAGGATTGGATTAAAACGAAAATCGATTAAAGTATTCGTATCTTTATCGGCTTGGAAGATAATCGAGCCGCCCTTGCCACCATTACCGCCGTCTGGACCACCCTTGTTAATGTAAATTTCACGGCGAAAAGAGACAGCGCCATCGCCACCTTTTCCAGCCTTCAAACTCACTTTTGCCGTATCACAGAACATATTAGAGATATTTTAATATATTTTGGTAGAAAAATACAGCATAAGCAGGAAGAATGTCGCATGCCTTTTATCGGACCGCTCAAGGGGAGAGAAAGCCGCATACCCCGTTCCGAAGACACTCAAGGTGGAAGAATGTCGCATGCCTTTTATCGGACCGCTCAAGGGCGCTTGCCCAGGCCTATGTCCTCAAAAGGCAAGACGACATCCTTTTTTATTAGCCTAAGATTTTCTAGTGAAATAACCTGGGCGGCCATGAGCGGGATCGTCGATGCGAAGCCCATCCAGATTAACGAGATCTGGATTTCCCCAGTAGGTGCCTTCACCACCTCGGAGACTAAACCTACGATGAAAAATCTCATAATTAGCGGTTAGATGCGATTGGCTATATTGTTTTGCTGCACTCACATCAAAATCATTAGAGGCGAAAATCTTTTGGAGTTCACAAACTTGTCCATTATCACATAAAAACATTCGACTAAAATCTTTAACCTTGGGAGTATTGAACGACGACAAATCTAGGACCTGAACATTAGAACCGCTACCAAACATACCAGCCATAGTTTCGACATTTTGTGTATTAAAACTTGAAACATCAATACCGGTAGAGCCACAACCGTAAAACATATCGGACATATTCGTGACATTTCTGGTATCAAAATGGCTTAGATTCAAGGTAGGAATCCTCAAAGTAAATGCAAACATACTATTCATATCCTTAACATTTTCGGTGTTAAAGCTTTGAATATTTAGGTTTTTTAGATTAGACATACCGTAAAACATATAAGACATATCTGTGGCAGCTTGAGTATTAAAGTTCGAGAGATTTAGAGTTTGGATATTTGAATTCCCTAGGAACATTCGAGAGAAATCGGTAACTTTTGAAGTATCGAACCTTGAAACATCTAGGTTTTGAACTTGCTTTAAGTTGTAAAACATACCACTCATATCACGCACTTTTGATGTACGAAAATTTGCGATATCGAGAGTAGGAAGATTAATCAGCCCACCAAGCATATCGCGCATATCTTCCACGTTTTCCGTATTGAAGCTTGCAATATTTAATGTAGTAAGATTACCTAAATATTCAAACATGCGAGGCATATTCGTGACATTTCTGGTATCAAAATTAGAAAGATTTAGAGAAGTTAAATCTTTACAATATTTAAACATTTGCGACATATCGGTGACTTCACTAGTTTCAAATGTAGCTAAATCAATGTCTTTAACCTTAGTAAACCAGAGGAACATACTAGAAGAATTCGGAGCAAGGTGAATTTTTTCGGCAGCGGAATAATAATAAATTGTCTTTTCAGTAGAATCAAACCAGGCTTTAATTTCATAATCTGAATTATTTGGATCTTCAATATTGATTGCCGATATAGAAGATGCGGGTGCCACGGGACTACGCTTAAGATGTTTGACATTATCTTTATTTTTTAGATTACAATTTTGCCCAGTAACTGGATCGACATGGCAGGTTTGATTTGGATCTAGTGCGCCAACGCGCTGATTAAAATCCGGGCCATTTGTCATCACAGCACGCATCATATATGGATTCGAAACAAAAGATAAAATCAGCTTGTTCGCATAATTCCCTGATTCGAGATTATCCGATAATTTCATGCCGATACTCAGCTGGTTCGATTCGTTGCCGTTGGTTTTCCCTGCGGTTTGAATAATTTGTGCCGGTGTAGACAAAGCTGGGATTGGCGCATAGTTCGAAGATACACCAAACTTAAAGCCCCAAGTGTTATTTGGTAGATTACTCAGCGTCAAGTTCGTACTAATCGAATTGATTTTCGCCCCAACCGCAGACCCTGCGTTGGTTAGTGCGGTATTATCCGTTTCAGCACTAAGGGTCGCCGTGTAACCAGTCCGGTTATTGGTATTTACCGTAAAATTAAACGGAATTTCCGTAGTCTTATCCGTGGAATTTATCACTTGATTACCATTTACTTGTAGATTCGCTTGATCCACGGAGGCGGAAAGAGTCGGGACGAAGAGAGCTGAAGTGTTATTAGTGAGAATGAAATTCGAGAAATAAATTAAGCCTAAAAATAGTCCGAGAAACTTTAATTCCCGTTTAAACCACCCCCCCCCCGTGAGGTGTAGTGATTTGTGATTTTTGGTTTTGCATATACTTTTATTTTAGCATAAACGTAATATTTTTTAGTTTCTTAGTAATTAGACTTTATGGCTTAGTAAAGGCTCCTCTTCGAGAGCTTCTCTCTCCAATACGCAGCCAAGTTTTATCTTTAAATGTTAGGTTCTGTGGCCCAACAGAATCTTTAATTTTGCGGCGTCCAGCAAAAATCCTTGCGCCGCCTTGCGACGTAATATTAGAAACATCGAAATCCTCATTACAATAGATTCTTTCAAGTTGATCATTACCCGTTAATCCCATTGCTACCCCTGGATCAAATCTCGAAAAAAGTTCAGTGACATTAGTGAGTTTTGGAGTCTTAAAGTTATCAATGTGAATTACTTGGATGGCCGGCATCAATGCGAACATTCTCTCCATAGTTTCCACATTTTCGGTACGGAAACTACTTAAGTCTAGTTCAGTTAAACTTGAGACGCCCTCAAAGAGGGAGGACATGTTCGTTACATTGCTAGTATCAAAGGTAGAAAGATTGATGCTCATTAGACCACTCATACCATAAAACATTGATCGCATAATCTTGAGTTTCGGGGTCCTAAAACTAGACAAATCTAAGGTTCCTAATGACACACAGTTCCAAAACATACCGTCCATGTTTTCAACTTTTTCCGTATTGAATTTATTCAGTCCTACTATTTGATGGAGTGCGGTCATGTTACTAAACATTCCGTACATATCTACAACGTTCGAAGTGTCAAATTTTTCTAAAATAATAGCACCAAGTTTAGTTGCACGCCTAAACATATAGCGCATAGTCGTGACATTTTTGGTATTGATGTTTGAGAAGTCAACACTGGTTAAATCAGTACAACCTTCAAACATACGTGACATATCAGTAACATTTTCAGTATTAAAACCATTAAATGAGATATGAGAAGTACGTGCATTATAGCCAAATATCCCAGCCATATTCGTCACGCTTTTTGCATTGAGACCAGAAGTATCAATATTATAGACTTTTTCTAAGCCAGAAAACATTTCAGTCATATTTTTAGTGTAACTGGCGTCAAAATCATTTAAATTTAGGACTTGAAGTCCACTGAGATTTTTAAAAGCACGCGAACTATCTTCGTGAAAATAGATTTTGTCAGCTTCGGTATAATAATACAGAGTAAAAGTGTCTGCTTGATACCAGATTTTTATATCACAGTCACTTTTGTCAGGATTACTAACTTCGCGGACATCTACGCCAGCCGCTGGAGGAGTGGCACTTCGAGCAAATTGCTTAATGTTCGTACCACCTGAAGATACGGATTTTACCATAGTATTAAAATCTAGACCATTAACCAAATGCGCGGCTAATTCATAAGGATTTGCAATCACAGAATAAACCAAGCTATTTTTATAAGTCCCTGGCATTAGGTTTTCACCCACTTTAACTGCAGCACGTATAAGGTGCACGTCTTGGTTTTCAGATTTTTGATTAGTCTGAGCAATAGTTTTTGGTTCAGATAATTTCGGTATAGCATTATAGTTTGTTCCCGTGTCCGTCTGGTAACCCCAAGTATTGGCGGATAAACTAGTATCGGCAGAAGCAATAGAAGAAACTTTAGTCGAAAGTGCGGTATTCGTGTTTTTCAAATCCGTCTCATCGGATGAAGCACTGAGAGTGACGGTATAGCCAGCTCGGGCATTAGTTTTCACAGAAAGCTTGGATAGTTTACTGAGAGAAACTTCATTAATCAAATCTGATCCAGAGAAATCAAAATCAAGGTTTTCCTTGTCGAGAGAAGCAGTTAAAGTTGGGTCGACTGCAAAACTAGTATAGGTAAGAACACTATTAGAAATAATAGCAGATAAAAGACACAAAAAACCGAGTAAAATAACTCGTTTCTCTATGAAAAAACAATAAATAATTCGCAGTTTTTGCCAAATTCTCTCCATATTCCGATATTAGCATAAACACCATACTAATACAGCTTGATTTAAGTAAGATAATATTTCCTTCTAATTGACAGAAGGAAATATTTTAGCGACCGTGAATAAAGAGATATTTAGCGTACTCGCTTGGGCCAATAGTGTAAGAACCGACCACACCCCAACCAGCACGACCGTTCATATCGGAAATCGTGATCGTACCATCAGCATTGACGGAGTCCACGATACCGACGTGACCATAATAACCGCTATTAGTCTGGAAAATATCGCCAGCTTGTGGGTTGGTACCACGACTGGTTGGGAAGAGACCAGAAAGTGCATAGCCCCAAGTATTGGCGTTACCGAGACCACCCGGAAGAATATGACTGGAACCCATGGCGGCACGACGTTCCCAGGTATACCAAGTACACCAACCCCATGGCATTGGGTTTCTGGAAGTAGAATAAGTACGATAAGAAGAAACCGAATAGGATGAGCTACCAGAGTAAGAAGAGGTATTACGCACGACAGGCGCCACATAATCAGGACGTTCCTTATCTGGCAATTCACCGTTCGGCAACAAGATAACCTGGCCTTCGACAAGAGTCTGATCTAGCTCAAGGTTATTTGAGGTAATAATTTCATCGGCGGAAGATTTGTATTTTTCGGCAATCGAGGCGACAGTTTCGCCAGATTTCACAGTATAAACGATACCGGCACGAGATGGGATATAAATCGATTCCCCAACTTTTGGCACATAGGAGGCCTTAAATTTATTAGACCAACGAATCATATTGATATCGACGCCACAGGAAGCGTATTTGGCGGTTAAAGTATCGAGAGTTTCCCCTTCGGCCATGACATGCTTAATCACGCCAACCTTGGCACAGGCGGCAAGATTCAAAGTAGTCGGCTTTTCCATTTTTTCGACAGAAGCCTGGCCGGACTGCTGGAGCACGGTGAAGGAGTTATAGTTCACGTTAAGTACATCAGAGGAGGCTAAACTCATGGTATTAGCCAGTTCAGAAACCATATAGAATTCGGAAAGTTGGTCAGCGGAGACGGCATAATCTTTTTTAGAAATGGATTCCAAGTTCGGACTGGAGCTATCGTCGGACTGCTGTTTATCTCTAGAACCAACAAAAGCCACACCAAAAATCAGGACAGATAGGGCGAAATAAGGAAATATCTTGGTTATAAAGTAATTTAAGCTAAATTGTGATCGTTTTTTCTTTGTCATAATTAGCCGGTCGCTGCCCCTAAATTTGCACCTTACAGAGTTTCTGACAGTGGTCGCGAATCTTCTGATTGTGCTCAGCGTCGGTGCCACTATAATACATTAAAGCGTCATCACCTGTCAAGAAATAAAGCATAGAGGCTTTCGAGCTATCTGGTTCAGCTACCGCGAGAAGTGCCGCCTTCGAAGGCACGGCAATCGGACCTGGAGGTAGCCCCGGAAATTTACGAGTATTATAAAGACTATTGACAGCTAAAATATCGGCATTGGTGGCATTAGCACGATCAATACCAGTGATATCGGCAGCATAAGTCGCAGTCACATCGGAACCCAGGGCAATCCCTTGTCTCAAACGGTTCTGAAAGACCATGGAGACGCCTGGCATATCTTCGGTACGAGCTTCTTTTTGGATAATTGAAGCGAGAATAATCCCCTCACGCAAAGTAAAACCGCGAGCTTTAAACTTTTCTTCTAATTGATTAGAAGCCACCACGTCATTAAATTGGTTCAGAATCGTGGTAATGACATTCTCGAGTTTTTCGTGATTATAAAATTGATAGGTTTCGCCATAGAGATACCCTTCGAGGGCTAACTTCGCGGGAATTTCTGGGTTAGAAAGTTTAGTTTCGTCAGCATAGAGACCTTTTAAGACAGGGTTGTCATAGTGCTTAGTGAGGGCCTGGTTAATCTCCTCTTCGGAATAGCCGAGAGTGCGGAACTGATGAATGATGCCAGTTTGTGATTTACCTTTATCGCCAAGCAAGTTTGTGCCTGGTAGGATTGTTAGATTAAAAACATCAGAAGAAACCACACCATTTACTAATTGTTTAGCGATGGCACGAGCTGACATGGTTTTACGAAAACTGTATTTACCGGTTTTTAGTTTGGCGTGAAGATTATTAATGCGAGCATAAAGCTCAAAAGCTAGGGGGTTTCTAATCAAGCCGGACTGCTTGAGATTATTCGCGATTTGCTTAACGGACTCACCAGCGCTAATTTCAATAGTTTGGTATTCACAGACGGAGTTTGACTCTTTTTCATTAGATTCAGCGGCGGCCTTGGCGGAATCAAAACGACAATTAGCTGAAGAAACCGGTTGCAAGGAATACCAATAATACCCACCACCAAATAACCCAGCGAGAAATAGTAAAATAAAGAGTGAAAGTAAAATACGTTTAATTTTTTTCATAGGTTTTTCTAAACTTCTATCTGGCCTGGGAGACTCCGTAGATTCAGGTTCCGATTTGGTGGGCTCGTTGATTATGGATTGAATTTCTGGTGATCCGAGCGTGGTGGCTGGATTAATAGATAGATTTATATTGGTGTTAGTATTAACTAGTTGATTCGGTATTTTACTGGCGGCATTTTGAGCAAGTTTAGAGGCATAATGTTCGATAAAATCCTGCAAAATAATACTGGCAGCTTCGGCATCGATTTCGCCTTTTTCAAAATTCTTTTTGCGTTTTTTCAGACGCTCTTCAGCTACCACAGAGGTCAGTGATTCGTCTTGGAAATAAATGCGAGCGCCCGGCATAGAGGCGGCGAGAGTATCGGCAAATTTGCGCGCATAGGCCGACTGAGCGGTTTCATTGCCGTCATTGCTACGAGGTAAACCCACGACAAAGAAATTCGTATCATTCAGTCTGGCAATACGGAGAATTTCCGGAATTTCCTGACCATTCACCAAGACATAACCATTCGGAATAGCGATGCGAACAGAAGTGTCCGCTTTTGCTACACCGATACGCTTAGTGCCCACATCTAAACCAATAATGCGCATTAGTTCTCTACCGTGATTTTAATTGATACTTTATTAGCGTCGTTTGGAATTTGACGGACCCATGGGAAGGAAGTATTCACTTCAACATCAGAAACGCCATTGATAGATTTAATCAAGGTAGTCACTTCACCAACTTTTTTGCCGAGAGATTTTTCGAGTACAGATTGTTCGGTGACTTCTGGACCAGTTTTCAAGGTAGCCTTAATCTTAGCAGTTACGGAATTATTATTGTTTTGGAATTTTTCAATGAAAATATTGCCAGTTTCGTAGATTTTCTGATCACTACCGAGACGAGTAGAGACCACAGACTTAACATATTCCTCAATTGCCGCCTTATCAACATAATTTACACTATAAGTAGTTTTGGCCGTGAGCTTAGCCTTGCCATTCTCTGTTGGCTGGTCGACGGCAGGGCTGGAAGTCGGATCGGCGGTAACTTTTTTGTAGCTATCTTCAATTTTAATATCGTCAGAAGGTACTTTTTCGAATAATTCCTCTTTTACACCATCAGCTTCGGTTAATTTTTCCTTAGCTTTGGTAATGTCAGAAGCTGTGACAATTTTTTGAATCTTGTCAGTGCCACCCTTAAATGCCGAATTAGCATAGCCCTCAACCCCAGCCACAGAAGATTGCCAACCGGAGCTAACAGCTTCAATATTATATTTCGCACCACCTTCGATCGCGGTAGCTTTCACAGTTTTGGCCACCTGACATTTACCACTGTGGCGACCGGCGTCGCAATTCGAGATTGAGCCATCCCAAGAAATTTTCACCTCTTGATTAGTTAAGAAATTAAGATTGCGGTAGGCAAAGGCGGAACCCTGAGGAACAGTCGCAACATCTGGCCTAGAAGCCGTAGCAGTAGTAGTCGACATGTCGAAAGTCGCGATGAGACGTAATTCACC
>CAUQEY010000010.1:0-19416 GCA_963517175.1 uncultured Candidatus Saccharibacteria bacterium
TCCATCCACCCAGCCGAAGTCTTCACCCTCCGAGCCGATGCCTACTTCTGGGCCTACCGCCAATCCCTCAGTGGCGGCCAAGCCTACATGGTCTACTCCCGCGAGATCGCCCCGAGATATTAGTATTGCACTTGAGATATTAACTTAGTGTTCCTATTGTAATTATGCTAAAAATGTGATATAATATAAGCATTATGCAACTTGGAATTGTTAAATACCTCAAAAAACTTTATCAAAATAGGCAAGAATTGACCCTGATTGAGACCACTTATGGCCTGGTCGCCCTAGTTTTCTTTTTACTTGCAGCCGTAGTTTCTCTTCTTGATCGCGCACTTGGTGTTGCGCTCCTAATCATCCCGCTCATTAGTTTTATTGCTCTTGCGACCAATGTGGTGGTCTGGGCTCTCTTAAAACTTTTTCTTGAATCAAAAATCAGTCAAAATCTTGAGAATGACGATCTAGGCGATTTAGAAATTACTGATAACCAACCTCGTACCTATCGCAAGGTAGTCACTGACGACGCGAACCAGCGAATTCTTGTCGAAAAACCAGTGGCTCGTACTCGAAAAACCACCGTAAAAACCAAATCCAAGAAATCTAGCTAATTTGATTTATGAATACGGTCCGAAAATGGCCGTATTTTTTTTGACAAAATTCCTAATAAAAGGTATAATAACTAACGAGTTTCAAGCCAATTCTACTGCTGTAAAGAAAAGGCTCGCTTGAGGTTGTAAAATATCGTATTATAGCTATTCAAGCTGTGAAGTTTTATCTAGAGCTTCACCACTGATGAAGAATCAGATTTTTATCAATAACACAAGAGGAAACTAATGCCAACAATTAATCAGTTGATCCGTAAACCTCGTAAGGTTGCTGCTAGAAAGTCTAAGTCACCAGCCCTTGGTTCTATCGTCAACACTCTTAAAACTCGTTACTACAACCAAGCTTCACCTTTCAAGCGTGGTGTTTGTATTAAGGTTACTACTAAAACCCCAAAGAAACCTAACTCTGCTCTTCGTAAGGTCGCTCGTGTGCGTCTTACCAACGGTCAAGAAGTTTGGGCTTACATCGGTGGTGAAGGTCACAACCTTCAGGAACACGCTGTAGTGCTCGTTCGTGGTGGTCGTGTGCCTGACCTTCCAGGTGTCCGCTATCACATCGTTCGTGGTACTCTCGATCTTCAAGGTGTTAATGGTCGTAAGCAAGGCCGCTCTAAGTACGGCGCTAAGAAGGAGGGTAAGTAATTATGCCACGTAAAACTACCAAATCTCTCGAACGTAAAGTTCTTCCAGATCGTAAATACCAATCAGTCCTCGTTCAACGCTTGATCAACAAATCAATGCTTGATGGTAAAAAGCAAGCTTCTGAACGCGCAGTTTACGCTGCTATCGAAGGTGCTGCCAAGAAATTGAACTCTGAGAATCCAGTGGAAGTCCTCGAAAAGGCTGTCGCTAATGTTTCTCCAGATTTTGAAGTTAAATCCCGCCGTGTCGGTGGTGCTAACTACCAAATCCCATTCCCAATTTCTGGTCACCGTCAAATGCACTTTGCCTTCTCTTGGCTCGTGCAATCAGCTCGTTCTCGCAAGGGTATGCCATACTCACGCCGTCTCGAAGCTGAAATCGTTGACGCTTTCAATGGTGCCGGTGCTGCCTTCAAGAAAAAGGAAGACACTCACCGCATGGCCGAAGCCAACCGTGCATTCGCTCACTTTGCTCGCGCTTAAATTGCGAGTACGAAAATACCACCTCTTCAGGGTGGTATTTTTTGTTTTCAGGAACTCTCTTATGCTATAATAAAAGAAAAAGGAGGAAAATGATTAAAATTGCAATCAATGGTTTTGGCCGTATCGGTCGAAATGCTCTAAAAATTGCTTTGATGCGACGTGATCTCGAAGTTGTAGCTATCAATGATTTGACCGACACCAAAACGCTCGCTTTTCTTCTCAAGCATGATTCCAGCTATGGTACTTACAGTCGTGAAGTGACTTTTGATGATCAAAATATTATCGTGGATGGTAAAAAAATCCGCGTCTTTTCTGAAAAGGATCCAGCTAATCTCGCTTGGGGTGAACTAGGTGTCGATGTAGTGATCGAATCCACTGGCTTCTTCACTGATCCAGAAAAAGCTAAAGCTCATCTCACTGCCGGCGCTCGCAAGGTAGTAATTTCTGCTCCAGCCAAGGGCGAAGGTGCTAAAACTATCGTGCTCGGCGTGAACGAACGCGAAGTTACTAAGGAAGATAAGATTCTTTCCAACGCTTCCTGCACCACCAACTGTATTGCACCTATTATGAAAGTGCTTGAAGATAATTTTGGTGTGAAAAAAGCCATGATGACTACCGTGCATTCTTATACTGGTTCTCAGCGTCTGCTTGATGCTCCAGCTAAGGATCTTCGTGAAGCCCGTTCTGCTGCTGAAAACATCGTACCAACTACCACGGGTGCTTCAAAGGCTGCGGCCTTGACTATTCCAAGTCTCAAGGGTAAGTTCAATGGTCTCTCCGTTCGTGTTCCGACCCCTGTAGTTTCACTTGCTGATATTACTGCCGTACTTTCTCGTCCTACTACCAAGGAAGAACTTACTCAGCTTTTCGAAAAAGTTGCCAGCGAGCCATTCTACGAAGGTATTCTCGGTGTTTCTCATGAAGAATTAGTTTCATCCGATTATCGTGGCGATTCGCACTCTTGTATTGTCGACCTTCCACTTATCGATGTAGTGGACGGCGATTTGATCAAGATTGTGGCTTGGTATGACAACGAATGGGGCTATTCTAATCGTCTTGTCGAATTAACTGCTGATTTTGGAAAGGAATAAAATGCAACTTTACGTCGCCTCTGATCATCGTGGATTTACTGTTAAGCAACGTCTTCTGACTTTTTTGGCCGCATATCAAAATCACCATCCTGAAATGAATATTGAGGTGAAGGACTTAGGTCCGCTCACTATTCAACCAGGCGACGATTTTAATGATTCCGCAATTGCCGTCTCTCGTGCAGTACGTGAAAACCCTACTGCACGTGGCTTCCTAATCTGTGGCTCCGCTCACGGCATCTCGATGCAGGCTAATCGCTTCCGCGGTATCCGGGCTATCTGTGGCTACACTGAATCTCTCGCTCGTATCGGCCGCAAGCATAACGACGCCAATGTCCTCTGCCTTTCTTCAGATTACATGACGGAGGAAGAAATCGAAGCAGCTGTCACAGGATTTTTAGAGGAGCCATTTATTCCAGAAGAGCGTTATATTCGCCGTAATCAGCGCCTAGATGAGGAAAATATTTACTAAAAAGGAAAAATATGGGTGAGGACACAATTATCGTACCAACGATTTTAACTGATGACACGAGTGTTTTTGTCGAGCAGATGAAGGCCTACATTTCATTTGCCAAGCGCATTCAAATTGATCTGATGGATGGCACTTTTACGCCAAATCGTAGTGTCCCCGAAAGTTCAATTTCGCAACTTCCGAACGGCATCCAGTTCGACTTCCATATTATGGCCATTCGTCCAAGCGACCACTTGTCGGAGGTTTTGCGTTTACGTCCGCATCTTGCGATTTTTCACGCCGAAGCTTCTGAAGATTTATTACCAATTTTCGACCAGTTGAAAAAAGCCGGAATAAGAGCCGGAGTAGCCATTCTTCCGACCACCTACCCAGGTTTGATCAAGAAATATCTTGAAGTGGCTGATCATGCCCTGATTTTCGCTGGCAATCTCGGTCAGCAAGGCGCCAAGGCGGATATTTTGCAAGCCGAAAAAGTCAAAATTATCCGCAGTATCAAGCCAGATATTGAAATCGGTTGGGATGGTGGTGCTAATCTAACTAATGTGCGTGCTCTCGCTAATTACGAAGTAAATGTGATTAATGTTGGTTCCGCACTTTCTCAGCCCGAAGATAAAAAGGCTGCCTATGAGGCCTTAGTGGCAGAAGCTAAAAAACGTGGAGTCTTCCTATGAGTCGCGTAGTTTGTCTCGGTAGTGTTTTACAAGATATCTATATGATCGACCACAACGATCTCGGCGAGATTAAGACTGGCGAGAAGCTCACCATCGATAAAAATAGTTTTGAAGTGGGTGGCGGTGCGGTCAATGCAGCCACAAATTTTGCTAGACACGGCCACGAAACTATTGTCATATCTAATTTTGGTCGTGATAGTGCCGCCAATGCGATTTTGAATTTCCTCCAAAATGAAAATGTCGATACTAGCTACCTGAATTTCACTCGTAAAAAGACCGGCATCTCGGTGATTTTGCTCGATTCCGAAACTGGTAAGCGCACGATTTTGACTTGCCGTGGCGCTTCCGAAAGTTTTGCTAAGCTCGAGGCCTCCGATCTTGATTTATCTAACCCAGATTGGCTTTACGTCACTAGCTTGAATGGCGATATGAATACCTGCTTGCGCTTTTTCGAAAAAGCTAAAGAAAAGGGTATTAAAATTATGTGGAACCCCGGCATGGAAGAAATTGCCGAAAAGAAGAAGCTTTTAGGTCTACTTCAAGATGTCGATGTTTTAATTTTGAATGAGAAAGAAGCGAAAACCTTGATCGGCGGGGAAATCCTCGAAGAGCTTTTGGTTAAACTCGCGCGTTATGTTAAAACCGTGATTATTACCGCTGGAGCTCGCGGTTCGATTGCGACCAATGGCAAAGAAACCTATCGCTTAGCGGAATATGAAATGAAGACTCCGAAAGACACCACCGGTGCAGGGGATGCCTTTGGTGCAGGATTTTTGTCCGCCACCCTAGACGGTAAAAAATTTAAGGATGCACTAATTTTTGCCGCCGCTAATGCTACCTCGGTAATTTCCTATATTGGCGCTCAAGCGGGCACGCTTTACGGCGACGAAGATCTTCATCCCATGCCAATCCAAAGACTTTAACAAAAATAAAAATAGAGCTTCATCGGCTCTATTTTTGTTGAATTTGAAGTTGTTTTTAAACTACCTAGACTGATTTGAAAGTATTATAGATATTTTGATCAATTTTCAGGTGACCAATCTTATTTGCAGCTAGAACCACTTCACGCACGTCATCCGTTACCTTGAAAATTTTCAGGTCTTCTTTCTTAATCATGCCTTCTTTCAACATTTTGTTAGTGAAGAACTTGATTAGTGGCTTCCAATATGACTTGCCGATGAAGAAAAATGGCATCTTCGGCATCTTTTTGCCCTGCATTAGCATCAAAACTTCAGAAAGCTCATCTAGGGTGCCGAAACCACCAGGGAAGAAAGCGTAAGCCTTACTCGACATTACTAACATCACTTTTCGGGCGAAGAAGTAGTGAAATTCCATGGTGTCGGTAAGATATGGGTTGATTTTTTGCTCATGTGGCAAAATGATATTTAAGCCGACCGATCGACCACCATATTCGAAGGCGCCACGGTTCGCTGCTTCCATGATCCCAGGACCACCACCAGTGATCACTGGGTGACCATTTTCTGCAAGTAGACGGCCGAGTTTCATAGCTTTTTGATAATAGACGTCTTTTTCTTTGGTTCGGGCAGAACCGAAAATTGTCACCCCTTGGGAGAATTGACTAATCGTCGACAACCCCTTTAGGAGGTCCTTGGCGTAAGCCATCGAGCGGTCTATATCAGGTCCAGCAATATTATTATCTTTCAGCTCATTTAACCAGTTTAATGTTATTTTATCCATAAGCTTAATTATAACATTAAACATAACTGTTTTCTATTTAGTATAATAATAGTATGTCACGGGAAATTCATCTTATTTTGCACAATATTCGCTCCATCTTGAACGTGGGGGCGATTTTGCGCACTGCAGAGGGGTTAGGGGTCGAAAAGGTGATTTTTTCCGGTTACACTCCCACTCCGCTCCCTGTATCGAAGGAGCTTCCACATATCGCCGAGAATATTACCGCCAAAATCCATAAAACCGCCCTTGGCGCTGAGGCTTATCTTAACCTAGCGGCGACTGATAATATCATTCAGATCTTAGAGGATTATCATGCAGAAGGCTTCCAGCTAGTTGGCCTAGAAAATAATTTTAACGACCCACGTCTAATCCAGATAAATTCACCTAACTTTCAAAGCCAGATTGGGCAAAAAATTGTTTTGATTCTAGGTGAGGAGGTTGAGGGAATTTCCGACGAGCTCAAGGCACTATGTGACCGTTTTGTTGAAATTCCCATGGTGGGTCGCAAAGAGTCATTTAATGTTTCGGTGGCCACTGGGATGATACTCTATGAATTAAAGTGTTATAATATAGAAAATAGGAGCTAAATGGAACGTTATAATCCCTTAAAAATCGAACAAAAATGGCAAAAAATTTGGGCCGAACAGGAAACCTATAAGGCAGAAGAAAATTCGACAAAACCGAAAAAATATCTCGCCGAAATGTTTCCATACCCATCTGGTGCAGGTCTTCACGTCGGGCATGTGCGTAACTTTTCGATTGTTGATGCCTTAGCGCGTTTTTATTCTCAGAATGGCTATAATGTTCTACGTCCATTTGGTTACGATACTTTTGGTTTACCAGCCGAAAATTATGCAATTAAGACCGGTGTTTCTCCAAAAGAAGCTACTCGCATTAATACTGAAAACTTCCGCAAGCAGGCTCAACGTCTCGGTTTTGCCATTGACTGGTCGCGTGAAATTAATACTTCCGATCCTGAATATTATCGTTGGACCCAGTGGTGTTTCTTGCAATTATTTAAGAACGGTTTAGCTTATCAAAAAGAGAGCTATCAGTGGTGGTGTCCAAACGACCAAACTGTCCTTGCTAATGAACAGGTAGAAAATGGTCATTGTTGGCGCTGCGGTACCGAAGTTGAGAAGAAGAAAATGAAGCAATGGTTCTTCAAAATCACGGATTATGCTGACCGCCTGCTCGCTGATGTTGACAGTCTCGACTGGCCAGAGAAAATCAAAACCATGCAGAAAAACTGGATTGGTAAATCAGTCGGCTCAGAAGTTGTTTTTCAGGTATCCGATTCTAATCGTCAAATTAAGGTCTTTACTACTCGGATCGATACGATTTTTGGCGCCACCTTCTTGGTGCTTGCCCCAGAACACCCACTCGCTCTTGAACTTGCTACCGAAGATCGAAAAGCCGAAGTGGCAGAATATGCTAAAAATGCCATTAAAAAATCCGAAATCGAACGCCAAGAAAACAAGGAAAAAACCGGTGTCTTTACTGGTAGTTACGCCATTAACCCAGTTAACGGTGCCAAAATGCCAATCTATGTCGCAGATTATGTCTTAATCGGCTACGGTGAAGGTGCGGTGATGGCGGTTCCGGCTCATGATGAGCGTGACCAAGCCTTTGCAGAAAAGTATGGCCTCGAAGTAAAAACTGTGATTGATGAAAATGAAATTCTAATTAATTCTGGCGATTACACCGGTCTCAGCTCTGAAGAAGCCAAAGCAAAAATCACTGCAGATCTTGAAAAAAACCAGATTGCCGCCCCTCGCACCACCTACCGCATGCGTGATTGGCTAATTTCTCGTCAACGTTACTGGGGTTGTCCAATTCCAATTGCTTATGACAAGGACGGGAATCCTCACGCCATTCCAGAAGATCAATTGCCGGTAGTTTTGCCAGATATTACTGACTATAAACCAGATAGCTCTGGTCGCTCCGCTCTCGCCAAGGCTGAAGATTGGAAGAAGGTCATAATTAACGGCGAAGAAATGACGCGTGAAACCGATACCCTGGATGGTTACGCTTGTTCCTCTTGGTATCTCTGGCGCTATACTTCACCTCATGATAAAGAGCACGCTTGGGATCAAGAGGCTGTCAAATATTGGGCTCCGACCGATATCTATGTCGGTGGTGACCACGCTGTCGCTCACCTTCTCTATGTGCGTTTTTGGGCCATGTTCTTCCATGATTTAGGTTTGCTACCTTTCGAAGAGCCAGTTAAGACCTTGCTTTATAACGGCTACATCAATGCGCCAGATGGCAAAAAAATGAGTAAGTCTAAAGGTAACGTGATCGATCCGCTGGATGTGATTGATTCTGGCTATGGTGCAGACACTTTGCGTACCTATGAACTCTTCATCGGTCCTTACAATGAAGATGCCGCCTGGAGCACTAAAGCCATTGGTGGTGTATATCGCTTCCTCAACCGCTGCTTTAATCTAGTTTATCTCGAAAATACCACCACCAAGGTCGATGACGAGACTAATCTTATGGCTCGCCATAAAACTATCAAAAAAGCCACCGACGATATGAATCGTGCGAACTTTAATACCGTAGTAGCTGCTCTCATGGAATTCGTTAATCATCTCTATAAAAACGGCGCCGCCCAGGCTGACCTAGCAGTCTTAGCCAAACTACTTTATCCATTCGCCCCACACCTTGCTTCTGAAATGCTGGAAACCTTAGAAGCCGATTTTACCTGGCCAACCTACGATGAATCGGCCTTAGTCAGCGAGACCGCCGAATATATCATTCAAGTGAACGGAAAGGTCCGTGCCAAATTGCAACTTCCAACCGATATTTCTCAAGAAGAAATTCAAGAACTCGCCCTAGCTGACGAAAATGTTCAAAAATATTTGAATGGGGAACCACGAAAAATTATTTTCCCACCAAATACTCGCCTCGTCAGCATCGTGGCCTAAATCTAAAAACTTTTCTCAAAAATCCACGAAAAAATCTCTCGCCCGCTCTGATTTTTCTTGCAAACCATGGGTTTTTATAGTACAATAATACAAATTTATATATTAACAAGGAGCATTTAATGCCTGAACCTAAAAAGCAAAGCAGCCCAAGAAAGACTGGTCTACGTCGTAGCCACCTTCGTCTTGTCTTAGCTCGTGCAGTTAACAAGAAATCACCTGTTAAGGCTTTCGAAACTGCTAAGAAAACCCCAAATCTTAAAGTTAAAACTGTTAAAACTGCAGTTAAAGCTACTAAAAAGACAAAGAAAAGCGAAAAATAATGGCAAGTAATCGGCACCTTGGCAGAATTATTATCCTTCAAAGCCTCTATGAATATGAGGTGAGAAGTTTGGCGGGCGACGCTACAGCCGACATTAATGTTATTATCGCAAAAAATATCGAACCATACGTTAAAGCCGTTGGTGATACTGATTTTATTATCAATACCACCAAAGGTATTTTGGAACATCAAGAAAAACTTGACCAAGAATTACATCCATTGGCACCAGAATGGCCACTTGCATCTATTGCCGCAATTGACCGTAATATTTTGCGCCTCGGGCTTTATGAGCTTGAAGCTCAAGCTGTGCCACCAAAAGTTGCTATCAATGAATCCGTTGAGTTAGCTAAGGCTTTTGGTTCGGAAAATTCCTCCAAGTTTGTCAACGGTGTTCTCGGTACCGCTTACAAACAGCTCGGGTTCGAGAAATCTGAAGGAACAAATGAACAATCAAAGACCAGTTCAGTCGAAGGTGAAAAACCTCAAGAAGACTAAACCAAAGGCCAAAACTGATTCTCGTCGCGCATTTACCCCCAAGACTCGAAATTCTCGCGACTCCAATCTTAAAAAACTTCAACAAAAAATTCTCAAGAAAAAACCAACCATCAAAGAAATTGTCCGCGAACCGACCTCTGGTGGCATCGTTTTTAGACTGACCAAAGATAAAAAAGATATTGAAGTTTTACTCATCCAAGATTCAAAAAACCGTTGGACTATTCCCAAGGGGCACATCGAACCGGGTGAAACCGCAAAACAGACCGCCATTCGCGAAATTGGCGAAGAAGCCGGTCTGAACCACATCCAAGTTCTCTCTTGGCTCGGTAAAATCCACTTTAAGTATCGTCGTATTGATAAATTAGTGTTAATGACTACCCAGATTTATCTCGTACGCTCACTGGATACTACGGAGCGCCCAACCAAAGAAAAATGGATGAATGGCATCAAATGGTTTAGCTTTCAGGATGCGATTAATGTGATTGAGTATGAAGATATTGAAAAACTCATGCTTATTGCCAAAAAACGCATCCGTCAAGGAGAATATTAAATAAATTTGAGTTTCTCAGGATACTTGAAACAGTTCAAGTATCCAAAAGATTCCCAAGAAAGTAGTTATGGAACAAGAAGTAAATCTTGCTGATTATCAAATTAATATCGCGGATATTAGGCAGCATATTGACGAGGTAGCAGTCAATAAAACCAAGAAACAACCCCAAAATGCCGAAGAATTCACTGCCGATACTAAAGCTCTCTACGCCAACTTCGCTAAGGAAAAAATGGGTATCGAATTTAAGGATATTTCACTCTTTATTACCGCCCTCACTCACCGAAGTTATGTCAATGAACATAAAAAGGCCCACATCGAGCATAATGAACGTCTCGAGTTTCTCGGCGATGCGATTTTAGAGCTCGTCACCTCTGATTTTCTCTATCGTAATTTTACTGAGCCGGAGGGGATTATGACTGCTTGGCGTTCCGCCTTGGTGCGCACTGAATCAATTGGTCGTGCTTCCACTGAAATCGGCTATCTCCATCTCATTCGCCTCTCGAAAGGTGAAAAACTCGGAAGTGATCGCACTCATGCCTCGATTATTGCTGACTGTTTCGAGGCGGTGACTGGTGCAATCTATCTTGATCAGGGCTATCTTCGTGCTAAGCAGTTTATCTATCAACACATTTTGACTAAAATGGACGAAATCATCGTCAATGAATCCTGGCGCGACTCCAAAAGCTATTTGCAAGAATTAGCCCAAAAAACCGACGGCGCTACCCCTCAATATCACGTTATCAAAGAGGAAGGTCCAGACCATGACCGTGTCTTCTCGGTTAACGTAGTAGTCGCAGGCCATATTCGTGGTACTGGTTCAGGACATAGCAAGCAGGAGGCTCAGTCTAATGCTGCTACTGAGGGTATCAAATATTATAAAAAACACCTCGGCAATCAACTTCCAGCCACTGGTCGCCTCACACTACGCAAGTAATTTATCGTCCAACTCAAATATAAGCCTCATTGCTTTTCGAATAATTTGCAATTTTTCAAAAAATCAGTTAAAATATTTAAAATTAATTAAGGAGAAAACATGCTCGCGATTCGTATGCAGCGTAATGGTCGTACTCACTACCCAACATTTCGACTAGTCGTCCAAGAATCCCAGCGTCATCCACTTTCTGGACGCGTTGTGGCTGAGGTCGGCAATTACAATCCAGAAACTAAGAAAACCACCCTCGACAAGGAAAAAGTCGAGTTCTACCTCAAGAATGGTGCCCAACCATCCACCCGTGTAGCTCGCATCTTGAAACTCGAAGGTGTCAAACTTCCTGACTGGGTCAAAGAACCTACCAAGAAGCAAAAAGCTCCAAAACACGCAGATAGGCTTCGCAAAAATCAACCAAAAGAAGAAGCTGAAGCTTAATTTCTTAAAAAACGCTCCGAAGAGGGGCGTTTTTTCACTAAAAGTGCTATAATATAACCATAAACTTAACCGGAGAACCTATGTCAACCATTGACCAACAATTTGTCGAATTTATCGTAAAAACTCTTGTCAGTAATCCAGAAAAAGTCGCTATTAATCGTGTAATTGATGAAAAAGGTGTCTTACTTTCACTTTCTGTCGACCCAGAAGATGTCGGTCGCGTCATTGGTCGCCGTGGTGCTACCGCTCAATCTATTCGCACTCTGCTTCGCGCTCTTGGTACGAAGAATGATGCCCGTTACAATCTTAAGATTGTTAATACTGATGAATTGGATGGTGAAGGTGAACCTACTGCTGCTCGCACCATTGCGGATTACGATGACGAAACTGAAGCAGAAAACGACGGTCTCGCTGAGAAAACTCGTGCCGAGCTTGCCGATCTCGATGATCTCGAAGTATAATAGGCTACACAGAATCAATTTGTAATTGCCGAAAATACCCCGGAAAATGGGGTATTTTTCTTGCTAAATTCTCTTGACATTCAATATGATAATGGTTATACTAATGATAGTTCATTTTTGAACGAAGCCTAACTGCGAGTCGGCTTACATAAACAAGTTGAGAGCTTATATGTTCAAAAATCCCACCCGAAATCAGGTGGTTTTTTGATTCTAAAAATCAGAAATGCCCCTTGAAAAAATCCCTAAAATGCGTTAAAATAGCTACAAGAAGTAGTGTGCCTACTATTAACATGTCTTTTTATTTTAGCGAGGTGGAAAGACATAAGTGGCAGTAATCTTCGGCGCTAAAGATTATCAACACTAAATAAGAGGGAAAAGTGAGTAAAAATAGTACCATTCCAGATGGCAATCGTGTCTTTTTCACTGAAGGAGACAAATTGCCTATCCCTGATCTTACTGCACATCAGAAAGATTCTTGGGAAGAATTTGTACGTTCGGGTCTACGTGAAGTTTTCACCGAACTTAATCCAATTGATGACTATACCGGTCAAAAATTGTCACTAAAGTTTAAAGATTATGAGTTTAAGGCTCCAAAGCATACCATTCAGGAAGCCAAATATAATCTTGAAACTTACGAAGCTCCTTTGCATGTTAAAGCAGAACTTCAAAACAAAGTAACCGGCGAAGTTGTCGAACAGGAAATTTACTTCGGTAATTATCCATGGATGACTGACCGTGCCACCTTCATCATTAATGGTACTGAGCGTGTGATCGTTTCTCAGTTGATCCGTTCAGCTGGTGTCTTTTTCACCGCCGAAACCATTGGTATGAAGCGCTATTACGGTGCTAAGGTGATTCCAGGTCGTGGTGCATGGCTCGAATTCGAGACCGCGCCAAATGGTTGTATCTATGTAAAGATCGACCGCCGTCGTAAAATCCCAGTTACCACTTTGCTTCGCGCTCTTGGCGTTGTCAAGGATGCTGATATCAAGGCCAAATTCGAAAATGTTGACACTGGTGCGATTAATTACATCGATTCCACCATCGACAAGGACACTACCAGCTCTCAAGCTGCTGCCCTTCTCGAAGTCTACCGCCGTCTCCGCCCAGGTGACTTGGCTACCGTTGAAAACGCTCGTTCCATGGTTGAACGTACCTTCTTCGACTACAAGCGTTACGATTACTCTCGTGTCGGTCGTTTCAAGATTAACCAACGCTTAGGTTTTGATACTCCTAACGACAGCACTCACCGTACTTTGCAAATGGATGATCTCGTAGCGATTATTGCCGAAATTATTCGTTTGAATAATACTCAAGAACCAGCTGACGATATCGATTCACTCTCTAACCGCCGTGTACGCATGGTTGGTGAACTTGTCCAACGTCAATTCCGTCTTGGTATGCTTCGTTTGCAACGTAATATCCTAGACCGCATGTCGATGGTTGACGCTAAAGAAAAAGTCACGCCATCTCAGCTGCTTAACCCACGTCCAGTGGTCGCTGCAGTTCGTGAATTCTTTAGCACTTCCCAGCTTTCTCAGCTGATGGACTCTTACAACCCATTTGGCGAGCTTGCTCACAAGCGCCGTCTATCTTCTATGGGTCCTGGTGGTCTCACTCGTGAACGCGCCGGTTTCGATGTGCGTGATACTCACCCTACCCACTACGGTCGCATCTGTACTGTAGAAACCCCAGAAGGTGGTAACGTGGGTCTTGTGTTGAACCTTGCTACCTACGCTCGTATTAACGAATATGGCTTTATCGAAGCTCCATATGTCGTTGTGAAAAATGGTAAAGTTACCGATGAAGTTATCTATGTCGATGCTAGTGTCGAACGTGATATGGTAATCGCTGATACTTCTGTAAAATTGAACGCCAAGGGTGAATTTGAAGACGAATGGGTCTCCGCTCGTGTGAACGGTCAGCCAGTTCAGGTTGAATCGGCTAAGGTTACCCACGTCGATGCCGCTCACAAGGAAATTCTTGGTATCTCCGCCGCTCTGATTCCATTCGTGGAAAAGAACCGTGTCGACCGCGCACTCATGGGTTGTGCCATGCAGAAACAGGCTGTGCCTCTTCTTCGTAATCAAGCCCCAACTGTTGGTACCGGTATTGAAAATGATATCGCTCGCGCCACCTCTCAACTTATTGTCGCCGAAGGTGATGGTGTAGTTGAAAAGGCTGACGGTCAATCCGTAATCGTCAAATACGCTGACAAAACTTCTAAGGAATACTTTGTTGAGCATTTCGAACAAACCAACTCTGATCAATGTTACAACCAACGCTGTGTGGCGGTTCGTGGTCAAAAAGTTAAAGCTGGTGACACTCTTATTGAAGGTGCCTCTCTTGAAAATAATGAACTCGCTCTCGGTCGCAACCTTCTCGTCGCCTTCATGCCATGGCGTGGTTACAACATGGATGACGCCATCGTGATCTCTCGCAAGCTTGTCGAAGATGATACTTTGACCTCTATTAATATTAAAGATTTCGACGTAGAAGTTCGTGAAACCAAGCTTGGTCCAGAACAGGTTACTCGTGATATCCCTAACGTTTCAGAACATGCTCTTCGCCACCTCGGTGAGGACGGTATCGTAACCGTGGGTTCCGAAGTCAAAAATGGTGACATCCTCGTCGGTAAGATTACCCCTAAGGGCGAACAGGAACTTAGCTCTGAGGAACGTCTTCTTCGCGCCATCTTCGGTGAAAAAGCCAAAGACGTCCGCGATACCTCAGTCCGTATGAGTGGTGGTACTTCCGGTAAAGTTATCGGCGTCCGCATTTACACTCGTGAACAGGGTCATGAACTTAAGGCTGGCGTTCTCATGCAAATCAAGATCTACGTCGCTGAAATGCGCAAGATCCAGGTCGGTGATAAGATGGCAGGTCGTCACGGTAACAAGGGTGTAGTTTCCCGCGTACTTAACGTCGAAGATATGCCATTCATGGCCGATGGTACCCCAATCGATGTCCTACTTTCCCCAATGGGCGTGCCTTCTCGTATGAACCTCGGTCAGCTTTATGAAATTCACATCGGTATGGCTGCTCGTATCCTTGGTTACAAGGTTGCAACTCCATCCTTCAATGGTATTCCTGACGAAGTTATTTCAAAGGAACTTGAAAAGGCTGGTATCGATAGTAATGGTCGTACCCAACTTTACGATGGTCTCACCGGTGAACCATTCCACGAAAAGACTGCAGTTGGTGTGATGCACATGATTAAGCTTCACCACATGGTCGAAGATAAGATTCACGCTCGTTCGACTGGTCCTTACACCATGGTTACTCAGCAACCTCTCGGTGGTAAGGCTCAAAACGGTGGTCAGCGTTTCGGAGAAATGGAAGTTTGGGCTCTTGAAGCTTATGGTGCTGCCAGCATCCTTCAAGAAATGCTCACTATTAAATCTGATGACGTTTACGGTCGTGCTAAGGCTTACGAATCCATCATTAAGAATGAACCAATTCAAGGCCCTAAGCTTCCTGAAGGTTTCAACGTCTTAGTCAAGGAACTTCAAGGTCTCGGTCTTAAGGTTGATCTTCTCGACAATGGGGAAGCACGTGACGCTGACTCTGTAATCGAAGACACCTCTCGCGAAATTGAACGCGCTCAAGATGACCGCCAAATTTACGCTAGACACAATGTTCATATTGAAGATGACAGTAATGACACCATCGATCTTACTGAAGAAGAAACTGAAGAAGCATTAACAGAAGATGGAATATCAATAACAGAAGGAGACGACGACAACGTCGATCTCGGAGAGGAGCTCTAAAATATGGCTTGGATGGATAATTATATCTCAGCCAGCGACTTCGATTCAATTCGTCTTTGCGTAGCAAGCGCCGAAGACATCTTGAGCTGGAGTTATGGTGAAGTATTGAAGCCAGAAACCATCAATTATCGTACTCAGAAACCTGAGCGTGATGGCTTATTCTGTGAGCGTATCTTTGGTCCAGTCAAAGATATCAACCCACATGATAGTAAACTTAAAGGTGTCCGCTCTCGTGAAGCCGCCGTCGATAAAGAAGGTAACTTAGTCACCAAATCTATCGCTCGTCGTGAACGTATGGGCCATATCAAACTCGCTGCGCCAGTTGCTCACATCTGGTTCATGCGTGGCACCCCATCTGCTTTGAGTCTTTTGCTTGACCTTACCGTCAAGTCGATTGAAAAAGTTGTTTACTTCGCTTCTTACCTCATCATCAGTGCTGATGACGCGAAGATTGAACAAGTTAAAAGCGATTTGATCGCTCAGCACGATGCCGCAATTCAGGCTATCAAGATTCGTTACTCTGAAGCTGCTAAGGCTGAAGGTGCTAACGCTGAAACCTTGGCTAATGAAGAAGCTAAAGAACTTGAAGCCTTGGATGCTGATTTTTATTCTCGCAAGAATATTCTTGAAGGCTTGAAGAAGGGCGCCGTAATCTCTGAAATTGATTACCGCAATCTTCCAGAAGAATACGAAGAACTTGTCACCGTCAAGATGGGTGCTCAAGCCATTCGTGAATTGCTCGAAGAGATTGACCTTGATGCTATGATCGAAGATCTCTCTGCGCAAGCTGAAGACGCTAAGGGTCAAAAGGAACGCAAACTTATCAAGCGTATTAAATTGCTTGAAGGTATGAAGAATTCCAATATTAAACCAGTCGATCTCGTCTTGACTGTGATTCCAGTCATCCCACCAGACCTACGTCCAATGATTTCACTTCCTGGTGGTCGTTTCGCGACTTCCGACCTTAACGATCTTTACCGTCGTGTAATTAACCGTAATAACCGTTTGAAGAAATTGCTCGACCTCAATGCACCAGAGGTGATTATTCACAACGAAATGCGCATGCTCCAAGAAGCAGTTGACGCTTTGATCGATAATAATGCCAATCATGGCCGTCAAGCTAGCTCCCAAAATGGTCGTCGCAAGCTCAAATCTCTCTCTGACCTTCTCAAAGGTAAGCAGGGTCGCTTCCGTCAGAACCTTCTTGGTAAGCGCGTCGACTACTCTGGTCGTTCTGTAATCGTCATCGGTCCTGAACTTAAGCTTAACGAGTGTGGTTTGCCAAAACTCATGGCTCTCGAGCTCTTCAAACCTTTCGTAGTTTCTTGGTTACTCTCTCACGAATATGCCGCCAACTCTCGCGCCGCATCTCGTATGATTGATGCTAAAGAATCCGTAGTTTGGGATGCCCTCGACGAAGTTATTCAAGGTCGCTATGTTCTCTTGAACCGTGCTCCGTCCCTTCACCGTCTCTCCATCCAGGCTTTCCAACCAAAGCTCGTTGACGGTATGGCTCTCAAGCTTCACCCACTCGTAGCTTCCGGCTTTAACGCTGACTACGATGGTGACCAAATGGCCGTCCACCTTCCTCTCTCTGATGAAGCTCAGCAGGAAGCTAAGACTTTGATGTCGGCTGCCAGTAACCTCTTGAAGCCAGCTGATGGTTCTCCAGTGCTTTCAATCTACCAGGATATCGTACTTGGTGCATACTACCTCACTTACGATAAGCCAGGTACCGAATCGGAAACTCCACGCGCTTACAGCTCAGTCTATGAAGCTGAAATGGCTTACGAAGCTGGTGATATTGCCCTTCAGACTCCGATTCGCGTATTTGCTAAGAAAGCTATTCGAAATACCACTCTCGGTCGCGTCTTCTTCAACGAAATTTTGCCAGAAGATTACCCATTTGATAATGGCATTCAAACTTCTAAGCACTTGAAGAAGGTAATGGCTGACATCTTCAATCTTTACGGTGCCGATGAAACGGTTCGTATTGCTGACGAACTCAAGGCCCTCTCTTTCGAGTATGAAACCATCGCTTCTATCTCGACCTGTAAGGATGACTACCCAACCTACCCAGAAATCCAAGATTTCATCGCCAAGGGTGATGCTAAGACTGCTCTTATTCAAGATCAGTACAATCAAGGCCTCCTCACCGACGAAGAACGCTACTCTTTGACCGTTGCCAACTGGCGTGAAATCGATACTGAGATTTCTAACTTCCTCAAGGCTAAGCTTGCAACTATGGATACCGACATTGCCGTGATGACCAACTCTGGTGCTCGTGGTTCTGTCTCTGGTATTAAGATTGCTTCCGCTGAAATCGGTATCATGGTGGATATCTTCAACCGTGAAATTGAGCTTCCAGTCAAGTCTAGCTACAAGAAGGGTCTTAACACTCTTGAATCCTTCATCGCCACCCGTGGTGCTCGTCAAGGTATGGTCTCGACCGCTCTCCGTACTGCTGACTCTGGTTATCTTACTCGTCGTCTTGTCGATGTGGCTCAGGATGTCTTCACTGTTGATAAACCAAACGATGATCCAGGTTTCGAAATCTTCAAATCTGAAACTGAACACACTGGTATTGAATTTGCTCAACGCATTGCTGGTCGCTTCGCTGCTGAAACCGTCCCAGGTTATGTGGAAGCCGATGAACTCATCACTCGTGAAATTGCCGAACAAATCGCTGAAGATGAAAATATCGATTCAATTAAAATTCAATCTGTTCTCACTACCAAGAGTATTAATGGTGTCCCTCGTAAGGCTTACGGTGTCGACCTCGCTACCCGTAAACTTATTGAGCCAAACCAACCAATCGGTGTGATTGCTGCTCAATCTCTCGGTGAACTTGGTACTCAGCTTACCCTTGATACCAAGCACAGTTCCGGCGTCGCAGGTTCTGGTGCTATCGCCCGTGGTCTCCCTCGTGTGGAAGAGCTTCTCGAAGCCCGTTCACCAAAGGGTCAAGCTTGGATTGCTCCAGTTTCTGGTCTAGTCGATGTCTGGGAAGATGGTAATCACTTTGTGGTTCAAATCACCCCAACCGCCGGTCGCTCCGAGAAGATTGAAATCTCTGAAGGCCGCAAGATTAAGGTCAAAGATGGTGCCAATGTTAAAACTGGTGATGTCTTAGCTGCTAAATCTAAGGGTCTTGAACCAATCATCGCTCCATTTGACGGAAATGCTCAAATCGTTGACGGTGCCATTATTCTTACCGAAGGTGGTAGCGCTCCAGTTCGCGTTGAGATTCCTAACGATGCTGAAATGTTGGTTAAACCAACCGATACCGTCGAAGCTGGTGATCGTCTCACTACCGGTTCTTTGAATCTTCAAGATCAATTGAAGTTCAAGGGCGCCGAAGCTACTGCTCGTTACATCATGAACGAAATTATGTCCGTTTATGCTGCTAACGGTGATGAAGTTTCCGCTAAGCACCTTGAGGTAATCGTCCGCCAGATGTTTAGTCGCGTCGTGATTGACGAACCAGGTGACACTGACTTCGTAACTGGCGATATCGTCTCCCTCTCTGCCGTCGAAGACGAAAACCAAAAGCTCGAAGCCAAGGGTCGCATGCCAGCCTCTTACACTCGTATGTTGCTTGGTATTACCAAGGTCGCTATCTGGTCAGATTCCTTCCTCTCTGCTGCTTCCTTCCAGGACACCACTCGTGTGCTTATCAATGCTGCCATCTCTGGTCGTGTTGACCACCTCAATGGTCTCAAGGAAAACGTGATTATCGGTCGCAAGATTCCAGTAGGTACTGGTGTAGTCGCCCGTAAGAACGAAGAGAAAACCGCTGAAGCTGAAGAATCTGCCGAAGCCGAAGCAGAAATCACTCTCGAGTAAGAGTAAAAAATAAAATATACCCCG
>CAUQEY010000011.1:0-18309 GCA_963517175.1 uncultured Candidatus Saccharibacteria bacterium
CAACAAGCCCGAGAATAGCTGCCGGACCAATAGCAGCAAGGGCGATTCCCATAACGGAAGAAATTCCGCTTGTCATCATGCTTAAAATCGAAAGGCCTTGTGAAGCGGCGCTTCCAATAGCCCCCGGAACTCCCGCCATTTTACCCGTGAAGTTAGATACTAAACCGCTAGCCGTTTGTAAACTACCCGCTGTAACACTTCCGAATTCTAGCGTTTTAGAAGCAACAAACCCCAATCCTTTAGAAAGCGAGGTAAGATTGCTAACCGCCGGACCAAACGCGAAAGCACCTACCACGCCAACAATAGCAGGTTTTAGCCTTACCATTGTGCTTTCAAATTTGCCCGCTTGTTCCTCGGTCATTTTTGTTCCGTTCAAAAACTGATTAAGAGCTGGATTCAATGAGTTTAAAGCGTCAAGGAATGTTTGCAAGCCTTTAGAGTTGGAAATTTTATCCACTAGCTTATCAACGTATTTTACTAACGTTGTAAGAACCGGCAAGACTGCCGTTCCGACCTTAATTTGTAACGTTTCAAACGAACCACTCAAGGCTTCGATAGCCCCTTTTAAGTTGTTCAATTTTTCCGCTGCCACTTGCGCCGCCGTTACTTTATCAATAGCGGCTTGCATATTGTTTGCGCCGTCTGCTCCCTCGTTCATCGCGATAGTTGCAGCACGCACCGCGTCCGTACCGAACAACGTCTTCAAGGCCATTTGTTTTTCTGCGTCTGTTAAACCTCCCAGCTTATCTTTCAAAACTTGAGAAATTTCTGCGAACGATTTTACTTTTCCTTCTGCTGTGAAGAATTGGTTCGCCCCATCCTCGGTTATGATTCCGAGTTCGCGCATTGCTCGATATTGTCCTTTTGTTGAAGGTTGCAAGTTCATAAGCATTGTCTTGAGCGATGTCCCGGCGTCTGAACCTTTAAGCCCGTTTTGAGCGAATACTGCAAGGGCGTTCGTGGTATCACGGAATGATAAGCCAAGCCCTGAAGCGACCGGCGCGACCATAGAAAGCCCGTACTTCAATTCGTGGACGTCTGTCGCTGAAGCGTTCGCTGCTCCCGCTAGTTGGTTTGCTGCTTGCGTTGCGTTCATACCGTCACGCTTGAACGCGTTTAAAGCTGTCGAAGTAATTTCCGCCGCTTCCTTCAAGTCGAGCTCCCCAGCGGTTGCTAAGTTAAGGGACGCGGTAAGTCCACCGTTTAGGATGTCTTGCGTGGAAACCCCAGCTTTTGCCAGTTCACCCACGGCGTCCGCTGCTTCCGCTGCTGAAAAGGCTGTATCTGCCCCGGCTTTAATAGCTGCGTCGTTGAATTTCTTCATCGTTTCCGCACTCTCACCAGTAACCGCCTTGATATTGCTCATTTTAGCTTCGAACTCGGCCGCTTTTGAAATAGTGCTCTTGATTGCTTGCTTTCCAAGATCAAAAGCCTTATATGCAGCAGCAACTCCGATAACTTGTTTCAATAGCCCACTAGAAGCACTTGCAGCGCTGTTCGTATGGCTTACAATTCCAGTTAAAGCACTAACAGCTTTCTGCCCGGTTGTTTGAAACGCATTTCCGAGTGTCCCTCCAACTTGTGTCGCGAGCCTATTCGTTGCTGATAACAAACGCCCACCGAAGGAGTTACTAACTCGATCCGCGAAGCTGTTTACTTTCGTCGTCAAGCCTGAAAACAAGCTAGACCATGAAGAATTGATAGGGTTTAAAACCCTTTGACCGAGCGAGCTTGTCACTCGTTGCGCTGCCGATAAAACGCGAGCCTCGAAAGCTGCTAAACTATTGGCAATGTCATTAAACGCGGACTTATAAGGTCCACTCATATTTTTAGCAGAATTCGCGAATACCGAACCGATTGAATGAGCTTTTGAGCTGATTCGTGTCGCCATCGAGTCAACACTATTCGCCATTTCTGCAAAAGCGCTCTTTGGTGATTTTATCGCGTTTGCGATATCAAAACTAAACGCTTTTTTAAACCCTGAATTAACTTTTGAACCGAACGACAAAATTTCGTTTTTCATCGTTCCAAAAATGCCTTTTATATCATTTGATAGACGGATAAGGCCATTCCTCAAGGGTTCGGGCAATTTTGCGCCTATGTTTGAAGCGATACGTTGAAGCTCACCCATAGCGATTTTTACGCCACCAGTCAGACCTTGACCGATTTTAGAGCCTATCGATTGATTGTTACTTGCTAGTCGGTTCATTAATTCCCCAACTTCGCGAATCATCTGATTGGCGCTTTTAGAAGCAGATTGCGCGGCCGTTTCAAACGCTTTTTTAGTTGAATTCACGACCTCGTTCATCGCCTTATCGTATTCGGTTAAATCCGCACCAATAAGGGCTTCGATTGAGCCATCAAAAGCCATCACTTCACCTCCTTTTTTCTTTTTTTAATGTCTATTTCGGAAATGCTCGTTCAATCGTTCGATTTTTGCGAGTAAATCCTCGTTATTTCTCTTGTCGTTGTCTTTTGGACTGAATAAGCGTCTAACTTTATCGCGGTCCTTTTTCTTGCTCAATTTACTTACTTCTGCTTTCTTAGCATTAAGCGTATATCGTAAATTGAAGGCAAGCTCGACAAGATTTTCTCTTTCTTCAATACTGCGATAGTATAGACCTTCACGAATCGCGTCAAGCTCCCTTTTGCTACAAGAATAAATGATTCGTGTATCTGTTAGACCTAAACGGGCGCACTCGATTAAGAGATTGCGTTCTTCAACCTTCCAATTTGTGCTTCCGTTTGTTCGATCTGGAATTGTGCCGTCGCTTGATCTTGTGCTGTTTCTGCTTTCGCCTTCAAATACTTCAAGGCCAATTCGAGCTTCTCGATATACTTCAAAACTTTTTCGTTGAAAAAACCTGAATCCACCATTTCTTCTTCAATAGCTTTAAAGATAGGCTCGGTAGTTGTCGCGTCCAATTCTTCCAATTTAGCTGAAATAGCTGTCAATGCTTCCTCGTCTGATACGGCTTTCGCTTTCTTACTTGCGCATAACTTGATTAAATCAACCAAGGCCGAATCGTTACGCTCAACTACTCGAAGGAATAAAGCGCCCACGCCGTCCTCGTTTGGTTGTCCGTTGTCGTCGCGACTTGATAATTCACGATTGACTTTAAACATAAGCATATAATCAAATTTAATTTCGATTGCACGGCTTCCGACTGTAAATTCCATAGTTTATACTCCTTTTAGTTAAAAAAATAAAAGCAAAAGGGCTTTTGACGGCCCTCTTGCTTGAAAAATTAGCGTGTGATGCTGTTGTAATCGCCAGTTGTTTCGCCCGGATTTTGGTAATCATATACTTCGTTAAGCATATTGATTTCTTCCGTTGAAAGCGGGAATTTCCCGTCGCGAAGACGTCCAACAATTCCGACTGTGTAATTAAGCTCAGTAAATCCATCGATTGCGTCGTCGAATTCGATATCGTCTGTGATTTTACCATAACCGAATTGTGCTGGATAAGTGTCTTTTCCAGTTGACGTATCTTTTACGCTTTCGTCAACGATAACGCGCCAGATTTTGACTGATTCACCCGTTTTTTGAGCGTCCAAGATAACTTGTACTGACGGATCTTTTGGTGCAAAATATTGAGTCAACTCGATTGAGTGCTCATCTGTTGCTTTTTCAAGCAAACGCCCTTGTTGTGTTTGCTCGTCGATGTATTCCCCACCCATAGTAGTAGAACCATCTTTACGGTAAGCTGGAAGCATTGCTCCCGTGCCTTTTTCTGCGTGAATTGATTGAATAAAGTAAAATACTTTTTTCCCTACGATTGGCTTCGCAATCGTAATTTTAATTTTTGCCTTGTCTTCTGCTTCACCCATATTTTAAAACTCCTTTTTAATAAATTATTTCTGTTAAATTTAAAACGATATGATAGACCTCTCGGCCTACTGTGTTATCTTTTAATACATTTGTAGCCATTCTCGAATTTCTTCCGATACGCCTGATAGCTTCAGAGCGCACTCTTTCGACCTCTCCGCGACTTTCATCGCCCGGTAGGAATATATCCACCTGAACGCCTAAATCCTCGATAATGAGCCCCGTTTGGACTGTTTTCGACGTATCCGAGCTCGTTTGACCGATAACGATAAACGGCTCTAGCGTTTCCGGTTCCGGAAGATTAAAGTAAATCGGAAAGTTTAACGGCTTCAATTTTTCGCGAATATTCGCGAGCGCTTTTACTGAAGGTGTTTCAAAAGTCATAAATCACCTCCTAAACATTTTGCGAAGATTCTTAAATAGAACCTCACTTTCTTCTTTCAATGCCGGACCGAGGAAAGGTTGCGCCTTCATCTTACGCGTTCCAAGTTCCACATAGACGGAATAACCAGCGGGGGACGTTACTTTGTATCGTAACATACCCACTCTAGCAACAAAGATACCGTTCCGCATGAATCCGGTATCTACTGCTGCTTTCATTTTAGCTTTACGCTCAACCCGTAAGGCCGAACGTTGAAGCTCCGCGCTTACTGCCCGTCTTGCCTGTTTTGGTTTACCTTGTACGCGACGAATGTATTTATCAAGTCCCTTGACTTTATAAGTAAAACTCATAAATAAATCACCGTGCTATTATGATGGTATCTTTTGCCTTTGATTTTCATCTTACGCCCTTTGTAAACCACTTCGGAAAAATCCTTGTGTATGCCTTGTAAGTGCAACTTGAACGCGTCGAAGTCGTACTTACCAAAAAGCCCCATCATTTCATAGTTTGACATGGCATTTCTCATACAAGGTATCGGGGAGCTGTTACGTTTTCCCGTTTTCTCGAATAATTCATCGCTCGGACGTGTTTCAAAAATCAAAACAACGCGATCATTATAAATCATACGCGCCCCCTTTTTAAATAAATCTAGCGATTCCACGGGCGCGATTCTTGACCGCTAGGCTTTCCAAAATCGCCTTGTTATCATCTGTTAGATAGCTGTCCTCCCAAGTAAAACTCCGGCCTTCTTCGCTGTCAGCGGTTGCCCCTTCAGAGTTCAAGCGGTTAAATCGACTAACAGCCACATCACGAAGAATATAGCTCACGCTATCCGGCAATTCTGCCAATGGAAAGTCCGAAAAGCGGTTGACGAACGCGATAATACGCTCGAAGCTATCCTTCACAATTAAGGCCAAAAGTTCGTCTTGTTCTTTGTCGCTTTCCGGAATTCCTTTCAATAAACGAATTTCTTTCGTTACTTTTTCTAGTTCAATAGCTGCCATCGTTTACCTCTTAATTATCCGCCGGGTACTGGTACTGGTGCTTCGATTGTAGCCTCAACCACGCCGTCTGGAATTTCAGCAAAAAGAACGTTAGCTCCAAAGAATACAGATTCAAAAGTAAGGTTGTTCAAGTGACGGTCACGGCTTACAGCGATAACGCCAGTTTCATCGGTGAAGTCTGCAAACAATCCGCCCAAGTCACCGTTAGCAACGTTTAGATAAGCGAATACCAAGTTTTCAACCGCTGTTGTGTAAATCTTACCTTTCGGACATGATGGCATAACAATAACGTTTTGCATACCGAGGAAGTTTTGCAAGAGTGTAAATCCAAAAACATTTGAAGCGTCAGAAGCGACCGGAGTATTTCCGAGATATTCTGCAACATCAAGCGGGTTTACGAATGATACAAGCGGAGAACCTTCAAACTCGTTTACAGTTGTTAGTTTACCCCAGCTTTGCGCAAGTGCTTCTTGCAAGCCTTTGCCTTTAACTTTAGTTTTTGTCTTTTTAAGGTAATCTAGGAAGCCGTCTTTGATTCCGTTTTGAATTTCGCGAAGAAGACGTGTATCAGCTTCGGAAATTGCGCGTGACGCACCGTGACGAGCGATAGCTTCAGCAGATACCGCACGGCGTTTCTTGAACCATGTTACAGTATATTCTTGATCTTTCGCACGACTTACTTTTGAAAGTGGAATTGTTTCACCTTCAGCCGTAACCGTGTTATCGATATCAGTCGTCCATTTGTACGTTTGGATTTTAAGGTCATTTGTCAATTCTTGACGACGTGTAACCCCCAAAAGTCGAAGCAAGTCGTTAATGTTTTTAGAAAACTTGTTGACAAAATCAATAGACTTAATTTCGCCTAAGTCGTTCATAGTTGTTAATTTATTTTCAGCCATATTTTAGCCCTTTCTAATTTTTAAATAGTCCAATGTTTGCAGCAATTAAGGCTTGACGCTGGTCGTCGTCCTCAACTGCCATAATTTCAGCTTTTGTCAGCGATACCGGTCCAGTTCCTTTTCGTGGTGCTTTCTGTGCCAAGCGTTCATCGACGCGACTTTCTACCGCTTTATCGAATACCGAACGCAATAGCCCGATTTTCTCTTTGGTGACTTCCGCTGTTTCAGAAATAACAAAATCCAAGAATTCAACCGGCAATCCTTCTTCGCTCAAAAGCGTTTGAGTTGCTACCCGCATTTCTTTTTCAGCAAGTACGCGCTCACGTTCTTCGATTGCTTGAATTCGTCGCGCTTCTTCTTCTTTTGCGCGCTCGTCTTTTGTCATTTTTGCCAAGCGTTCACCTTCGCTTTTCGCTTGTTCGATAATTTCCGCTTGTTCGTCTTCCCACTTCGCACGCTCAGCCGCTAGCATTTTGCCAATTTCTGCCCGTGTAAAGGTTCTTTCCGTTTTCTCTTGCTTAGTTTCAACTTGTTCTTCCTGAGTGACGTCTTGCTCAAGTGCTTCAGTTTCAACGTTTGCGTGTGTATTTTCTGACATTTATTTCCTCCGATGGTTACGCCATCAATCGATATTCTCGTTTTACGCCCGGCGGCGAAACAATGCAGCTTTTAAAGTCTTCCGCATAGTCTGGACGATAACGGTCTATTCCCGTTTGTCAAGATACCGGATCCCCTCCTTATCTATTTGAACGTTCTTTATTCGCTTGTCTAATTCCGTCAATCAGTCCGGTAATGATAGACCAACCCACCAAAACCAAAATCAAAAAACAGATTAAGCCAGCAAACCAAGAAACAAGGTCCCAGATATTAAACATCATTTTTTTCTTCCACTCCTTCCCCGTTTAATTCGCCTTCATCCGGCATAATAGTAGAGCGACAATTATAATGAAACGGGGGCATATTAACCCCAACTTGCGCGTCCTCGAGTTTATATAATTTATCCTCTTGTGCAATTCGCCGGCAAATTTGAGTCGTCCGATTATCCAAAACGACCAGAATTCGATAGTATTTCAAGCCTTCGCGCTTGTATCTCTTAATAGTTGCCCGATTTATAATTGCCGTCGCGTCCGTTCGGACAAGCGTTTCAGCCCTCGAGCGTGCCACGTTGAACTCTTTTCGGATTTCTCGAGCCATTTCGTGTGGACTATCGCCACGGATAAAACCTTGACGGAAAACCTTCTTCAAGCTATCCGCTAGCGTGTCAGTATTCCCCCAAAGTTGTTCGGAATAGTTCCGGCCGTTGAATGGTGTCTTGATAACTTCTTCAAACGCTGGACGATTAACCGCACCCGTACGGCCACCGTGAGCCTTTTTATAGGCGTATTCTGCAACGTCGTATAGATACTTTTCAAAACTCTTATGAAGCGCCCCAGCAAGCACGCCAGCGCGATAGACTGCTTCAGCGTGTAAGGCTTCAATCCTAATTGCTCGAGCTGCCGAATATTGTTCGTTTAAACGGTTTAACAATTCCGGATTGTTTTTAGCTTCCTCGCGATACTTCCGAGCATTTTCCACATAATCGCTAAGGTCTTCACCCCTCAAGCGCTTCATAGCGTCTTGATAGGTCATTTCGTGATCTTCAGCGTATTTTGTATAAAAGTCAAAAATCGCTCTTTGTAACTTCACCGACTGCGCCCGGTAAGTTTTTTCTAACTCAGCAAAAAAATCAATATCTTTTCGGTCAACGTACTCGAATATCTCTCGAGCACGTCCCGTCCAGTATTCATCATGGCTTGTTAGATTCTTCAGTTTGTTCATCCGCTACCTCGTTTTCTTGTGTGATTCGTGGTAACATTTCAAGCGCCTTTTCCGTGTCTTCCTTCAGTCGTTTCAATTCCGTTTCAGCATTAACTCCAGTCACGCGCTCAAGAATTTCGACAATAGTTTGTTCACTTACAACGCCATAAAGATTCTTAACGATTGCCACCATTTCGTTATTATTTTGTGGAAGGTTCGGAGTGAATACGATATCGGTCTGATTGATAAGGGCATAATTTCCTGAATCATTCCCCTTGATTTTCCAGATATTGACCGCTAGACGTAAGCGACGCATAAGCCCCTTTTCAAATAAAAGCTCTTGTTTGCCTCGATAGTTATCTGCTGCCATCATCTTATATTTCATCGCTTCGCCCGATTGAACCCCTCCGAAGTTGTTATCGGTTGTGTCCGGCGTGAACGTAAAGCGCAAAATATCATTTACTAAGCGTTCTTTATAGGCTTCAGCTCCGGCCGTGTCATAACTTTTAATTAAGTAATGAGCGGATGGCGAAGAACCTCCCGGAATCGGGTTATCATCAAGAACTAAGATTTTTGCTTTCTTGAACGACTGCGAAACGGCCAAGCGCCCGTTCGGATTGATTCGACCGTCTTCCAAAAAGTCCTTATCGTCAACCCCGGTAAACGGATTGCCTGAGATAACCAGTAAAGCCTCGTTACTATCTTGCTGGAAGTTTGCCAATTCCGATTGTGATAAGTCGTAAGCGTCGATAGAATCTAGCACGGCTTCAAAAGCTCCGGTTCGGTCTGTGTTATTGCTAAACTCGTTCACTGGTACGCCATTAAAGAAATGCTCGCTTGTTTCTTTTAGTCGAAGCGTGTCCGCTTCCTGATTGTCGTCCACATACTCATATATAGCGTCGTCTGTATATACTTTGACAAAATCGCGCTTGTGCCCGTTTCCGTAACTGATAGAGTAATAGTTGACTGCCATCAAAGAGCGTTGTTCGTAACTATCATCATAAATAACAAAAGTCTGTTCCGGGTTCATTCGATAGAGTTTCACCCAAACGCTACCGTCCACATCCTGAAACGTATTTAGCAATTCATAAGCTCGGCCATAAATAGCTAGGTCTGTCTTAATAGCCACGTTATGCTCTTGCTCGTTGTTTTGCTTGCTAAAATTATCGATTAAGGCTTGAATTTCTTCGTTTTCGTTCTTGTATTCGACCGGATTCCCGAGCATATACCCTTGTTCAAAAACAGTAATATATTTCGCCCAATCGCTCGCGATTCGATTATCTGCGCTGTATTTATCGCTTTTTTCGTCGCGATACTTGATATTATTATCAGCTAGATAATACCGTTTCAGTTCTTTCAAGCGGTCCAGTTGTTCCGCTCGGTGAGTTCCGACGAAATTTTTCAGCCGTGCAATCCATTTCTGACTTTCAAATTCGATTGTTTCAAAATCTTCGATTGTCATCATGAATTGACGGTTGGCGCTCTCGTCAAAACGTCGTCCTTTTAAGAATTTCAATTTCTTTCATTCCTCCTTTTAGAAATAGTATTGCGCGCTTGCCATACGCTCTTTTACTGTGCTGCTCGTATCGTAAACGTGCTGTGAATAGATCGCGTACCTTACCGCGTCCAGAACGTCGTCATGCTCTTTTACTGGTTCGCCCGTTCGCTCGTTCCAAACATACTGATATATTTCATCTTTGAACTTGCGTACCTTATTTGAAGCAACAAAAAAGCGACCGCCCTTCATGAGCTTCGCTACTTCCTCTATTCCAGATAATACCGACTTGTAAGCATTAAAACACTTGAGCCGTTCGCGGTTAAATCGTCCGACGTGCTCGGGACGTGCCGAGTCAGCCCAGAAGAAGATATCACCGTAACGCGCTTTTATATCTTTTGCAAGGTCCACCCAAAAATCAATTTCTTTGTACTGGTGAGCGTGTTCCTCTAAAATATACACATCACCGGCCTCGGTTTGCCCGACGACCACGATAGAGCCCCAGTGTTCATAACCCCAGTCAACCCCCGCGTAAATTTTCGCGAAATGCTCGGGCAATTCGTTGATATACATATCTTCTTTAAAATCACGATATACCGCACCTTCACCAATCACCCAACGGCCATAGATACCCCGTTCGGTAAACATACCGGAAGGCGTCGTCGCGATTAAGTTATCGACATATCTTCGGTTTAGAAACGTGTTATCAAAAATTGAAAAATGATTAGCGATGATTTTTTCACCGTCAGCCTTATCGATATAATCAACTTTCAGCCAATGTTTTGGATGGTCCGTGTTCGTATCGCATATAACACGCGCACCGTATCCCGAACAACGTTTTAAAATTTCGTCAAATACCTCTTTATTCGCCAACGTCGCCTCGTTTATATACGCTCCGAACGCTGTCATACCACGGATAGCTTTCAAGCCCGCTATCGAGCCCGTGAACGTCGTCACGACATATACACCGAAAAGCGTAAAATTTCCGTGTCTGTCAAACTGGAATTCGTGCCCGTAAGCGTCTGTGATCTCGCGTAAGATATTTGTTTGAAGTGTTCCGGACGATACAGCCGCCAGAATGTACATGGGATTTTGAACCCCGACTTTTGCAGCGTTCTTTTTAACGCGCTTCAGCTCCATTAAAAACAGATCATTGTCTAGCTTAGTCTTACCAGCACGAACCGCACCGTGGTTTATCATCATGTACCAATCACGGGCAAGGGAACGCCTCAAGATTTTAATTTGTTTGTCCGTATAAAGCCGGTCAAGTGCCATATTGAATCACCCCTTCCAGCTTATCGAAGTAATCGGCCATGATATCCTCTGAAGCAACCCCGCCTTCAAGTTGCTGCTCGCGTTTCTTGTTTTCAAGCTGCATTGCCTTGACGCGTTCTTTTTGCTCTTTCTTATCAAGACTATCTTTCGTTCCCTCGTTACCATTCATCTTCGCCAATAGCTCAATCGCTCGCATATCACCTTTTAGAGCCTTTTGCAAAAGAACCGTCACGACTGCCGTCTGGTTTGTAGCCCTCAAGCCCTTTTCTTCGAGTGTTTCTTTGAGTTGCGGACTGAAGACGTCCATCGCCAATATTTCATTTACTTTCTTTTTTAAGTCTGCTTTTTCCCTTCGAGCTTTCCCAGAGGCGATACCGCCTTTTCGTGAAATTTCTCTTGCTTCTTCCTTGCTTCGCTTAGTAACTGGAATCAAGTTTTCTGATCCATCTCCGGCCATCGCCTCCCTCCTTTACAGTATATTTTTTGTCAGTAATAAAAAACAGCCCGAAAAGGGCTGTCGAGTAGAATGGAAAGGTTGACAAGGAAAACTCATGAAAAACCTTGTCTAAGCGGACGGGCGGAATCGAACCGCCTGAAAATATAAAATAAATTAAATCAAAGGAAGATATGCAACTACTTTTCTGTTTGGTAAAAAACGATTAAATACAAAGGAATCCATTAAACCTTTCGCCCGCGTAAGAAGCGTATTGATACGCTTCAAAAAGTTCTTTTCGTTTTTCTCCTGATAATACAATTTTATCACCTTTTTTCGTGCATTTTTCCCAACTTTTAGCGACTTTTTAAAAAAATACTTGTATACTTCTTTTCTAGTCCTTCAAAAAAAGGTTTGATAATATGACGATAGACCGAATTTTTTGACATAAAGAGCTCAAGTGCCACTCCTTCGACGTTCTTTGTTCGCGTTACATAAAGAGCCTTGATTGCTTCCCAATTTGTAGCCCCACATTCCGCCTTGTATTCTTCAATCGCTTGTGCTAGCGTGTAAAGTCGAATCAATTCCGGATCATTCTCTTTCATAATGACATTTTTCAAGGCTTCGGGAGTATTTTTTGCGGTCTTACTTTTGATATACCAGTTTTCGTCAAAATTTTGATACGGGAAAGTAATTTCTTCGATACGTTCTTTTATTTCCTTATCGAAGGGATAGCGTCTAAGTGCGTCTATTAAATATCCGTATCGTGTTTCAATTCTCAAACTTCCCACCTTTCTAGCATGATAGCTGTTTAAAATTCTTTTTGATAGATATCGAAGGCGCCTTTCTTTTGTGATTCTCTATAAGCAATCGCTTCTTCTTTCGTTTGAAATTCGACTTCTTCAAACGGTGACGATCGATTATATTCCATCCTTGTAGTCTTCAAATATTTTCTCACAATCCAAACTTTCAAAGTTCCACCTCGTCCCCGATTTTAATTTTTTGATATTTCTGTTCATTTATCACAAAAACATTATCATTTATCGTTACCGTATATAAGCTGCCTATTTTCTTCTTTTCGCTCACAATTCCTTTTATTCCTGATCCTTGATTATCTGCATGATAAACAAGTAAGGTCTGTACTTGCGTGACTTTAATTGACCTCTGCATAAACAGTAAGCAAGTAGTTAATAGGCAATAGCCAATTAAGAAGTGTTTCAATCTTACACCTCCAAAAATTCTGGATTTTCGTAGATATTGCCTACGATAGAAACATATTTGTAGTAGTCTGATAAATGCTCAACACATTCTTCGTCATCCATTAACCAGTAAATACCAGATTCATACTTAACAAATAATAAATCAAACTCGTCTGTATCAATAGAAACTACATCCCCCTCAAAGATTTCCTTACCGTTTTTGTCTTTGAGTCCTGTTGATTGCATGAGTTCGATTTCGTCAGGAGATACTGTAATATAATCATTCATGATTGTGTCATTCAATCCAATTTCTCCTAACGAATCAACGTTAAACCACATATCTGATATTGACATCATTCTGCCTAACTCATGATGATATGCTCTAAATTTTGGTATCATTCTGTTACCTCCTCAATCTCAATCCCCTCACAATCAAACACCCAGCCGTTAAACATCATATCCATAATATCTTCCTTTATTCCCTATTCCAGTTTTTATCAACGTTGTCGCCCAAGAATAGCTTTTGCCAAAGAAAATACTAGCTTCTCTTCGTGTGTTGAAAAAATATTTTTTATCTTCTAAAATATCTACAATTACGCACGCCTTCTTTGTTTTGTCTGTCATAGCTTTCATATGTTCGTCGCTAGATATTTTAGCTAAACCTTTTTTAAAGGCTCTTGCTGTATTTTCTTTACCAGTTACCCACTCCAAATTCTCTACTCTATTATCTGTCTTGATACCATTTACATGGTCAACCTGAGGTAGATTGTTATGGTTAGGAATAAACGCTTTAGCAACCAATCTATGAACTCTAAAACTTCTTCCCCTTCTCTTTCCTTTTGATCCAACTTGAAGATTTACTAACACGTATCCAAAACGTTTCACAATTCTTGTCTTTACGCTATTTTTGTTTTTTTTATTTCTAATTTTTCCAGTATTAGATACTTCATAATCTGAAGCTTCTAAAATTGTCTTCCATTCTTCATTCAACTTCTTCCACCTCTATTCCTTCACAAGAAAATATCCATCCGAACCCAGCTTCTTCTAGTTCTTTGCGGGTGAATTTAGTTCGGAATGGATACCACTCACCACACCAAAATATTTTACCGTCCTTCTCGCATAAAAACTGAGCATGGTTTTTGTGGTTTCTTGCTTTTGGCATAGAGATACGATACTTCGGTTCTTTCTCGACCTCGTAGCCGAATTGGTGCATATTGACGAGGGTTTGAAATGGTTTTTTGCCAGCGGTTAGAAACCACCTTTCAAACTCATTAAGTTTAGCGCTATCAAAAACCGATGGAATGTTATATGCATATCGATACAAATTCGCTTCAAAATCATCCTTATTCTCTTCATACCAATCCGCCACAAACTGCGGAACTTTGACTTTCTGTGATTCGTCTAGTTGTTTTAAATCTCTCAAAACTTCAGACGTATCAACCCTTCTGAAAAAGTTATGATTCAAATACTCGTATTTCTCAATCAATTCTTTAATATTCATCTTCTCGTCCCTCACTATATTTTTCTACCAATTCATTCAACCAATACCAGCAAGCATAAGAGTCTGCTTTTTCACCGATTGGCTCAACTTCTCTTTCTTGCAACCAAGCGGAAAAATTAACCACATTATCAATATAGATTGTGGAATAATAGCCCCATTCCCAAACGGTTAGTTTAATTTTAGTTTCATTCCCGTTTTCATCCTCAACCGTGATTGAACCATTTTCAACCCAAGCAGTGCTAAAACATAGGTCACAAGTACCCGTTTGTTCTTCTTGAAAATATGAGTTATATTCTGTTACTTTATACTTCATTCCGTCACTTCCTTTAATTCAACCATCGGGTTATCCAGTAACCAATCGAGATTTTTCGCTTTAATTTCATCAATCGTAAAAGTTTGTTTAAACTCGACCGTGTAACGCGTTTCGTCTTCAATCTCTATGATATACGTTCCCCGTGTCTTCTTTTTATTTTTCGTTGTAGCGATCAAGCTCCTTAACGTCCGAACCTTCGCCCCGGTCTGGTCTGCGATTTCTTGTAGACTCCCGACTGCTGTTAGCTCGTCTTTTCGGTAATATGCAAAAGTACGGACCTTCATCGGTGAGCCCAATAATTCGACGTCTGTCACCTTGAAAAAATCACAAAGAGTTTCGATTCCGAATTGACTCGGTAATCGCGAACCATTGAACCATGAAATAACTGTATTGTAAGCATACCCGAGCTTATCTGCTAAATCTGTTTTCGCAAGCCCTTGTTCTTCTGTGAATTTTTTCAGATTTTCCCGCAAGCGTTTTTTCTGCTCGTTGTCATATTTCACTAGTTCCATACTTAGACTTCCTTCTTCTTGATTGATATCTCGTACAACTGATCTTTAATTGGAATTATGAAATTATCCTCAGTTAATTGTTTATCATCTTGTAACCGTTTAACAAGTTTCGCGCATAAAGCACCAAGCGCCTTTTGTGGATCAAACTTTTTTAGTTTATCTTGTTCCATTTCTTCCAAAATTTCAAAATAAGTTTTTTCTTTCATGTTTTTGCTCCTTCCGCTTGTGACTCGAGCCATTCAAACAAGAGCCCGAATTGCTGCACGACTAGATCGTTATCATTGTACTTTTTACAAATTTCAGCAATCGAGGACGCCACCCAATGCCAATACCGGTCTGAACCGAAGCCGGCTAGTTGTGCCATCTGGTTACTTCTAGCCATCCACTCCGGGACTTCCACGCTAAAGAAATGTATGTAATTCATCGTTCCATTCCTCCACTCTTACATAAATTCCGACAATCTTCGCCCAGAACTTTTCAGAAATTTCACTAGCCACTTGAGCGTCGTCGTTCCAATAGCCGACTTTTGTCATGCAATCTTTAAATAATTTTTGTAAATTATCTGTGTCTGGTTTCGTCGTTTTATACTGCCCGTCGTATGCTCCTTTTACCATCGAGAAGCACCACTTGACGGTTAGACGAACTGCGCCTTGTATTTTATCCGGGGGAACGTGTCGCGCTAGCAAGCCTTCAAATTTCGCTCTTGCATTTTGCAATTCCACCGGCTCATAGAATACCGGCTTACCATTTCGGACGTTTACCTTTTTTTGCTGGTGAGTTGTCGTCGGAATTTTTTCCATCGGTAAAAAGAATTCAATCATATTATTCGTCCTCGTAAAATACAAATATCATGACATCTTCACCTAAAGTTTTGATTTCGGTATTCACCCAAACCTTTTTTTCTTTTTCGAGCCATTCTAAAAAAAGATTGACTTCCGTTTCAAATTTTGAAAAGAATTTCACGTTCGACTTAAAAAATTTTACTTTCATATTCCATCCTCTTTTCTATAATCAACTCCGGTCCATTTTCCGGTATCTCCGTTATATGTAATATAGCCCGCTGCTTTTAATTGTTCTTTCACCCAATTTAAAAGTATCGGTTGCTCTGCAATCCATTTCAAAACTTCTGAATCTGAATACCAAAAATCTTGTCCGGGTAAAGTATGAAATAAAGGGGGCATTTTTTTGCCAATCTCAAGTTTTTTAGATATAACTTTTTTTCTCATTTTTTACCTTTTCTTTTTAGTTTTTTATTTTAGCTTTTCCATACGCGCTTTTGTCAAAGATAAGATAAAGGATAAAGGGGCGGAGCTTGAGCCCCTTTTCCTTTTCTCTTTGACTCCACTTTGGAAAACTTCTCCTTTACCCTGAATAAGGGTATAGCAGTTTTTTTCCGGAAAAATACTAGACTTTTTCCTATTTTTCCAATTTCGGAAAGAAAAGAAAAATACTGGACTTTTTCCAAAACTGGAAAAGAAAAATACTGTATTTTTCCTAAGAATTCTTCTAGTATTTTTCCTATTTTTCCTTTTCTTTTATAGGGAAAACGATACCTTTTTTGATATCAAAACCGTCATGTTCACGGATATAATTCTCGACTGATTTTGTCGATTTTAGTCCTAAATACTCTTTTAATTCATTCACGGTTACGGGTGAAGAACCATCAAAAAGTGCCGAGTAAGCCGTTTCTAATTTCTCATTTCGTTCTTTCTGATTTTGTTCTTTCGACTTCCGTCCCTCTTGTCCTTTTTGCCACATAGGCTTATCACCGTCAAGCTGGATATCTGCAAGAATGCCGGAATCGTCTAAGAAATGTACCGGATAAGAGAACCACATATTCACCGGTTTAAACTTCGCGAATTCTCGAAGCGTACCTTCAACGCGCCAAGCTGTCGATATCTCAATCGCTCGACGTGTGTCATTGATTTTGTCAACGTATGGAGCACGTTCTAGCACGTCTTGAATTCCATTTTCAAAGTGTGCTCTCATGCTGCTAGCGTTATATAAATCGTCAAGACTAACGTATTGTTGATAATATGTATTATTCTTTTTTTGTAAGGCTTCTTTGTAAATTCTGCAAGCTGTATGATTGATTCGTTGCGTGTATAATTCTTCTGTGACTTCTAATTCGACTAAGTCAATCAAGGCGTCAGGATCTCGAGCAAACACTCCCGAACCACTAGCACGGTCCATTGATTTTTTACCACTCTGAGAACCTTTAGAATGGTGATGGCAATAAATCACCGAGCACCCGAGCTCTGTCGCTACTTTGTCGAATTGATTGGTAAAGTGTGCCATCTGGTCTGCGCTATTTTCGTCCCCCGTCAAGACTTTATAAATCGGATCGATAATAACCGCGATATAATTCTTTTTGAGTGAACGTCGAATCAATTTCGGCGCTAGCTTATCCATCGGTACTGTCTTACCGCGTAAGTTCCAGATATCGATATTTTGTAAGTTATTCGCTTGCAATCCCATAGCCTCGTAAACGTCGCGGAATCTATGAAGACATGAAGCGCGGTCTAATTCGAGATTGACATATAAAACTTTCCCTTGCGTACAATTCCAATTCAGCCATTTTCGACCTTCAGCGATTGCGATAGACATTTCAATTAAGCTAAACGACTTCCCGGCTTTCGACGGTCCAGCTATCAGCATTTTATGGCCTTGTCGAAGGACGCCTTCAATCAATTCAGGGGCTAGCTCTGGAAGATTGTCCCAGCTATCCACCAGCCCTTCCGGATCTGGTAAGTCATCGTTCAAGTCCTCGATATACTGATACCATTCTTCCCAATTTCTTTTTCCGATATTGGTATCGACAAGGAATTGTTTTTGTCCGTTTCGCTCGAATCCCGGCATACGGGACAAGCGCGACGGATTGCGATTTTGCGTATCGACTGATATCCCGTTCTTTTGGCATATCTTATATAAGTAGTCAACGCGCTTTCTGTATTCGTCATAGCTGCCCGCGTCCACCTTAACGATAGCGTGCAAGGACTTGTTCCCACTATACACAAGAGCAGCGATAGGGAGTTCAAGTTCCTTATAAATGGCGTTTTGTTTTTCTACGCTCATGCTATCCGATTCAACAAGTGCATATCGGTAGTCGGTCACGTTTTCGTTTTTTGCACCCTTACCATCGAGGGGATTGAAACGAATCCACGCGCCGGCTTCTTGGTGATAATCTCCGAGGACTGCCCCGATATCGCCGTTACATTTACTAAGAGCTTCAATTAACTGTCCGGCTGTCCGGTCAGACGCCCCCTTAGTTGGAAGCCATTTTTCAATTTCGCCCGTTTCGTCGTTTACTTTTGGATAGCTTTCCGTAACATATCCGACATTTTCGGACGATTCAAATAAGGCCTCGAGGTATCGGATAATTTCTTGGACTGGATTCCAAACTGTAGGCTCATGAATCTCTTTACCCTCAATCCAGTTTTTATCGATGACGCGATAATCTCTATCGATGGTATCGTTCCAGTCTAATTCGTGAGCGCCTTCGCTATCGCTCGAGTACGGATTCACCCAACCGTGATCTTTTGCAAGTTGGACGATTGTCCCGCCCGTTACAATCGAGCCCGCTTGTTCGTTGAAAGTGTCCCACTTTTTGAAGCATTCAAATTTACGATACCGACTATCATTTTGCGACCAGTTGTCCCAATCTGACGCGG
>CAUQEY010000012.1:0-17609 GCA_963517175.1 uncultured Candidatus Saccharibacteria bacterium
CCGACCCGCACCTAAAAGAAGTGCACGAAAAATTTCATAGTGAATCGGAAGATTAGTAAACAAGAAAAACTAGACGCAGAATTTCAGTCTGAAAGAAAAGGGTAATCATACAGGCTAGAATGATATAGGGGGCAAAACCGAAAGGTTGACGATTTTTGGGATTTTTTAACATGCGGTAATTAAAAATAGCGGCCAGTAAATTAGATAAGCCGAGCTCAATAATGCCGAGTTCCCAGCGCCCAAGCAGGAGTGCGACAGAGATTAAAAGGATAAAATCGCCGCCGCCAACTAAGGTTTCTTTCGAGAATTTATAGAGTACAAAGTAGATACCCGGCAGAGCCAACATAGCGCCTAGAAAACGCGAAAGATCACGCAGTATATATTGCCAAATATCTTGCAGGTGCAGAGAATTTTTTACTAGCAAAATTTCATTACCACGGACTTCAACTAATAAATTGAGTCCGTATTTAGTATATAGATTAAAGAGAAAATAAATTCCAGACAAAATAATCACAAGACGGAGTAGATTGACGGGTAGTTCTAACCATTTCTTATCATAAACCAGTAGTATCCACATAATAGTAAAAATCGCAAAGAGAAGCAGAAGTTTGATAACTTCAAAAATAACTAGAGGTGCCGAATTGAGTGGACCAGTGTGTTGTAGAATTTGTTGGATTAATGAGCCTGTACGAAAAGAGAAGCTGGCAAAAATTAAAGCCATAGTGATTTCGGAGAAAAATTCCATGAGGCCGATTTTGGTTTTACATTTTTTACATTTACCACCAAGGAAAAGCCATGAAAAAATCGGGATTAGCTCAAAACGACTGAGACGATGACCACAATGTAGACACACGGAGCGATTCCCGAGTTTCCTACCTTCCGAGTGTAGGTGAATACGCCAAGCTTGACAGCAGGCAAAAGAACCGAGAATGGCGCCAAAAATCGCGCCGAAAATTAGAAAAATCCACTGAAGTTCAAACATTTTATATATTTCCCGATAATGGTTTAGCTTTATTTTAGCATAAACCTCTTGAATTTTTGGTACGTAAAGATTATGATTGGGTTATAGATAAACAAAGTCTCAGAAAGGAACAGACATATGTTTAAGCAAAATAAAAATTTTAAACATGGGTTTACCATCATCGAAGTGGTGCTCGTTTTGGCGGTCGCAGCAATGATTTTCCTCATGGTCTTTATTGCACTCCCTGCAATGCAAATCATGCAAAGAGATACTGCACGTGCCAATGACGTAAACCGTATCACCACCCAATTAAACTCATACCAATCTAACAACAACCAAAAAATTCCTAGCATGGACAAAGATGCTTACGTGAGTGGTCACGCAGATGTTGATAAAGATGTCTTCAAATCTGCAGAACGTACTTCTTGGGCCTACTTCTACGATGCATATCTAATCGGAACTGATACTAAGCAAAAATTTGCTGACCCAGACCAAGAACCATACAGTCTTGAGATTAGCTCCTGCAAGGCAGCTGATAGCTACGACCCAGAATCCAAGGAATGTAAGAATGGTCAACGTACTCACTATACCTTTACTCAACAATCAGAAGGTACCGAAGATAATACTTCAAACGACCGTTACGCATCCAAGGGTACTCCTGGCCACACTATAAGTATCGTGGTAAACTCTTCCTGTGATGGTGAAACTGCCGTCCACTCAACTGGTGGTAACAAAGTTTCCGTCCTTTACAAGCGTGAAGGTGGTGGTGTAATCTGCCGTTCAATCTAATTTAGCTTGAATTAGAAAATCTCCCAGTGATGGGAGATTTTTTATGTGATTTTACCATTTAATTTCTTGAAGGTGATGCGATTTAAGAAATTGATTAGCCGCGGAAAACGGTTTGGAACCGAAGAAGCCGCGATAGGCAGAGAGCGGTGAGGGGTGAGCCGATTGTAAAACTAAGTGCCTCGATGAATCAATAAATTTAACTTTAGCCTGAGCATCCGACCCCCAGAGAATAAACGCAGCGTGTGGGAGTTTAGTGCTAAGCATCTTTACGCAATCTTCCGTAATTTGTTCCCAGCCAATTTGACGGTGCGAGCCGGCATGACCTTTTTCGACAGTTAACACATTATTGAGGAGAAAGACCCCTTGTTCGAGCCATGGCGTGAGGTCGCCGTTTTGGATAATAGTTTGACCAATGTCAGATTTTACCTCTTTTAAAATATTTCGGAGACTGGGAGCGAGCTTAGCGGTTTGAACCGAAAAGGCCAAACCATCCGCCACGCCCGGAGTGTGGTAAGGATCTTGGCCAAGAATTACAACCTTGATTTTCTCGAGGGGCAATTTAAAAACCCGAAAAATTTGGGTTGGAGCAGGATAAATTTCTTGGTAGCCTGACGAGTCTGAATTAAAAAATTCTAGCAAGGAATCAAATTTTCCGGATGCAAGCTCGGCCTGAAAAAACTCACGAAGCTCTGGCGACAAATCGTTCGAGGCGAGAAGTTCCGTGAGATTAATTCTAGTCATATTATTCTGCTTCTTCGGAGAATTGAGAATTATAGAGTTCAGCATAAAAACCATCAAGCTTCATCAGCTCATCGTGATTGCCATGCTCGACAATGTTCCCTTCTTTCATCACGAGAATAATGTCGGCATTACGAATAGTCGAGAGACGGTGTGCAATGACGAAAGAAGTACGGCCCTCAGTGAGCTTATCAAAAGCACGCTGAATGATTTGTTCGGTACGCGTATCGACATTAGAAGTAGCCTCATCGAGAATCATCATTTTCGGATTAGTAATGATGGCGCGTGTAATCGTAAGAAGCTGTTTTTCACCGGCGGAGATATTATCGGAATCTTCAGAAATTTTAGTCTCGTAACCATCAGGAAGTGACTTGATAAAATGGTCGATACCAGTCATTTTAGCAGCGGCTTCGACCTGCTCGAAAGTAACATTAGAGGAGCCATATTTAAGATTTTCTAAGATAGTACCGGAAAAGAGCCAAGTATCCTGAAGTACCATACCGAAGAGACTGCGAACTTCACTACGTTTCATTTGCTTAGTCGAGACGCCATCAATTTTAATTTCGCCACTCTGAATATCATAGAAGCGCATTAAGAGACTGACAATTGTAGTCTTACCGGCACCGGTTGGACCGACAATAGCTACCTGCATGCCTGGCTCAATTTTAATAGAAAAATCTTTAATAATTGGCTTGACGCCGTCGTAGCTAAAGTTGACATGGGAAAATTCGACTTCACCACGGAATTTACCATCCTTGGTGATAGATTTAAATTGACTAGTAAAATCTTCAGCAGCTTCTTCTGGTTCTTCGAGGAAATTAAAAACGCGGTCAGCGGCAGCCAAGGTTTGCTGAATAGTAGAAGAAAGCTGTGCAGTGTCAGCGATTGGCTGAGTGAAACGACTAACATACTGCAAGAATGCCAGAATACTACCAACAGTGAGAGCACCAATTAGAGCATAGTAGCCACCGAGCAGACAAATTCCAACAAAAGCTAAATCGAGGAAAAGGTGGGTGATAGGGTAGGTGAGTGAACCATAAAATTCACCCTTAAAAGTTTCCTGATAGAGTTTTTCATTGACAGTAGCAAAATCTTGTTTGGATTTTTCCGCGTGATTATTAGCCTTAATGATGAGCTGGCCACCATAATTTTCTTCGATTTCCGAGTTTAATTTACCGAGAGTTTTGCGTTGCTTTTTATAATATTCTGAACCCTTCTTTACAACTTTAGAAACGGCCAGCATGGAAACAGGCACGACAATGACAGAGACGGCAGACATAGGAATGGAGATATAAATCATCATGCCAAGGTAACCAACCAGAAGCGTAATGTTAGTAATAATTTGAGAAAGGGTTTGCGAAAGCGAAGAAGCGATAGTCTCCACATCGTTAGTCATAATCGACATAGTGTCACCGTTTTGAGTTTTATCAAAATAGGACATTGGCAAACGCGAAAACTTAGCTAGAATTTGGCGCTTCATTTCTTTGGCATATTTAGCCGAAATAACTGCGGCAACATAGCCTTCGACATAGCTCACAACAGCAGAGATAAGGTAGAGCCCAACTAGAGTTAAAAGTAGCGAGCTGATACGAGCAAAATTAATTTCTTGACCAGCACGCAAGGCATCAAAAGCCTCAGTAGTGATGAGACCCAAAAGATATGGACCGGCCACTACAAGCCCAGCCGACATTAGAGCAAGTAGTGCCGAGCCGAGCAAACCAAAACGATATTTTTTCACAGAAGCGAGGAAGCGCTTAATAGTCTGCTTAGATGCTCGAGTAGTTTTCTTTTGAGTGCTTTTTGAATTTTTAGACATATTATTTTCCCTCCTTAGCCTGGCGCATTTCATCCGCAAATTCTTCTTCCGAGAATTGGGACTTCGCGATTTCTTGATAGACTTTGCATTCTCTTAAGAGTTCCAAATGAGTCCCTTTCCCTACCATCTTTCCCTGATCGAGAACAATAATTTGCTCAGCTTCTTTAATCGTACTAATACGTTGCGCTACAATTAACACGACAGTATCCTGAATTTCCGACTTCAAATCTTCTCGGAGCTTCTTGTCAGTTTTCATGTCAAGAGCCGAAAAAGCATCATCGAAAATTAAAATTTCAGGTTGCTTGGCTAAAGCACGAGCGATAGCGAGACGCTGCCTTTGACCACCGGAAACATTGGTACCACCTTGAGAAATTGGCGCATCGTATTGGTCTTTTAGCTTAGTGACAAATTCTTCAGCTTGAGCAATTTTAGCGGCATGGCGCATACGCGCATCAAGTTCCGATTTTTTAAGATTTTCGACACCGTAAAGAATGTTGCTACGCACGGTGCCAGTAAAGAGATAACCACGCTGCGGAACGTAACCGATTTTATCCATAAGGGCATTTTCGGTATATTCCTTAATATTGAGATTATTAATTAAAACCTCACCCTCGGTGGCGTCGAAGAAGCGTGGTACGAGGTTAATTAAGGTGGATTTACCAGATCCGGTAGAGCCGATAAAGGCGGTAGTTTGGCCGGCTTTCGCCACAAAAGAAATATCCTCGATGATGGCTTCAGATTTTTTGCCATAAGAAAAAGTCACATGCTTAAATTCCACCGAAGGAACCTCGCTAGGCGTTTCAGTCATTTGGACCTTAAAAGTGATTTGACTCTTAGTTTCAATGACTTCAGAGATACGCTTACTTGAAACATTACCGCGAGGGATCATAACAAAGAGAAAAGTTAAGAAGAGGAAGGACATGAGAACCTGAGCAGAATATTGCGAGAAGGCAATCATGCGACCAAGATAACTCATATCGGTATGAAGATTAGAAACACCGATAAAGATAATGAGAACGGCGGAAAGATTAAAAACTAGATTCACTACTGGCTGCTGAAAAGCCATAACTTTGGAAATATAAATATCCGTGTTTTTTAAGTTTTCGTTACTGCGCTCAAATTTATTTTCTTCGTATTTCTGCTTATTAAGCGCACGAATCACCTTGATACCAGTAAGATTTTCACGCGTAATGGAGTTGATTTTATCCAAGATTTTTTGGTAAACCTTAAATTTTGGAATGGCAAGACTGATTAAAATCGCCGCCTGGATAAAGAGAATAGCTACCGAAACAGCAATAATCCAAGTCATGTTCGGCGCAGTGCGGAAAGCTTGAATAATCGCACCAATAGCCATAAACGGTACGCGCACCATCATGGTGAGACTCATAATCAGAGTGCGCTGAACAGTCCAGATATCGGCGGTGGTACGGGTAATGAGTGAGGCAGTGGAAAATTTCTCGACGTCAGCAAATGAGAGTGACATTACCTTAGCGAAGATATCCTTGCGCATATCCATAGCGACGCGACTACTGACCTTGGCGGAAAAATAAGATGAAACAATACTACCAAGTGAACCTAGTGCGGTCACACCAAGCATGAGTAGGCCGGTTTGAAAAATAAAGCTCATATTAGATTCGGCTACGCCTTTATTCATAATATCTGAACTTAAGGCAGGCAGCTCAAGGGCGGTATAAACCTGTAGTGCGACGCCTAAGACAATTAAAAGGCATTGCCAAAAATAAGGTTTTAAATATTTGATAGATTTTAGCATGTTTGTTCCTTCTGAATAAATAATTATAACAAAAAAATCATATTAATTAAAGGAAGAATGTCGCATGCCTTTTATTTAAGCCTGTTTCTTGAATTTATTCTGCAAAACAAAGATGATGACCAATCCAATGATTGAAGTTAGGGCGATGAGATACATCATGTTAAGTGGGACTTCGTGATTGAAAAAGGAGATTTTATAGTCGAGGGCGGTTTTAACGGCATCGATAGCTTGCGATGGAATTTCAGTCTTAGCCATTTCCTGGAATGGAGCGGTGAGAGCATGATTTTTAATCAGCGACATAAAGTAAGTACTTGGCAGAAACATAATAATATCGCGGAGTAGAGCTGAGAAATTGGAAATTGGCATATAGGCGCCACAAATAAAACCATAACCAGCGCTCACAATATTCGCCACAGCGCTAAGCTGGCCTTGAGTTTTGAGGCCAAAATTTACCACAGAAGCGAGTGCAGTGCCGAAGAAAGAAAGCAATACTACATCGCCAAACAGCAGCAAAACATCCTTCAATTCGTAGTACCAACAATTTTGGATGCGAATATAAATTAAGCAAAGTACGAGCGCCACGAGATTAATAATAATCGTGGAAATAAATGTCGCAGTGAAGTAGGCGAGACTTTTTGTGTGGTTTTTGATCGGAGAAACATCGATATCTTTCGTACTACCAGTAATCTTATCGTTAACCATCAGAAGATTTGAAGAAAAAGCGACGGTGACACTACAGACCGCGAGAAGACAGGCGAGAATTTGACCATTCACTACAGCATTAATTACGGAATCCGGGAGTGCGACACCTAAGGCGTCTTTATCAAGACTGTTATGAAAAACGCGACCAAGAAAAGTAACGTAGAGAATCAATAAAATCATTGGCGTGATCAGCGAAGCAAAAAACATTGATTTGTCGCTGAAGAAAACTTTGACATTACGTGCAGTGAGATTGAGAAATTTTTTCATGTTTTACTCCGCTTTCGTTTTGCTATTTTTTGATTCCGAAATATCGGCGCCTGGCTTACTTTTCGTAACTGCGAGAAAGACATCATCCAGTGTACTTTTAATTAATTCAAAATCTTGAAAGAGTTCCGGGTATTTAGTAATCAGTTTAGTAACAACTGCTGAATTTTTAACTTTAATTTGGAAGTCTTTATGGATTTTTTGATAAGGTAATTTAAGTTTTTTGACATCTGCCTCTTCCACACCATAAAGATGTAAAACATCGGTGGCGTATTGAGTTTTTAATTCGAGCGGCGTACCCTCAGCAATGATTCTTCCCTTGTCTAAAATCGTGACATAGTCCGCATCGGCAGCTTCTTCCATGTAATGAGTGGTAAGAAAAATCGTCATTTTGAAATCCTCACGAAGTTTGGAAATAATCCGCCAAACTTTACTGCGAGTACCTGGATCCAGGCCAGTGGTCGGCTCATCAAGAATGAGAATCTTCGGCTGATGAATAATAGCACGTGCGATGTCAACACGACGTTTTTGGCCGCCAGAAAGTTTTTGAATTTTCTGATTTTTAATTTCGGCGAGATCAAAAAGTTTTTCCAATTCCTGGTAACGAGCTTTGAATTCTTGGCCAAAAATACCGTAGAAGCCAGCGCGGAATTTAAGATTTTCATAAACGGTGAGAGTTTTATCAAGAATGGAATCCTGAAAAACCACGCCAATTTGATTTTTAATTTTATCGAGATGAGTGGCAACGTCTTGGCCACAAATAGTAATGCGACCGGAATCAATCTTCAGTCCGCCATACATCATGGAGATGGTAGTAGATTTACCGGCACCATTAATACCGAGGAAGGCAAAGAGACTGCCTTCATAAACTTCTAAGTTAATCTTACGGACAGCCTTGACTTTACCAAAGCTTTTCTCAAGATTTTCGATTTTAATAATTGTCTGCTGAGTCATTAATATAATTATACATTAATTTGGTTTAGCGCGATAAGTGAAATAGCCAGGAGAACCTGGTCGATCAATTTTAAGACCGCCAAGATGAGACCATGAAAATGATAATCCTCGACTACCATTTCCACCTTCGATAGCCTTCAGATTATAGAAAATATCAATATTTGCACTATTGTCATTTGCTTCATTTTCGACAGCCTTTTGAGTTTCAAAATCAGCTGAAGCATAAATCTTTTTAAGCGTATAATTCGGGTTATCATTGTAAAACATGCCACGAAATTTAATCACATTTTTTGTATTAAAACTACTTAAATCCAAACTTTCAATACTACTCATATTCGCAAACATGCCATTCATATCAGTAACATTTTCCGTGTTAAATGAACTAATATTAAGACTAGTCAATGCGGCCATACCTGAAAACATGCTAGACATATCAGTTACGTTAGTGGTATTAAAACTTGAGAGATCAAGGGAGGTGAGACTACGCATATTAGAGAACATATTATTCATATTTGTTACATTGGAGGTATCGAAATTAGAAAGATTTAAGGAAGTGAATCCGAATGAATTATAGAACATACTACTCATATTCGCTACTTTAGAAGTATCGAAATTCGAGAGATTAAGAGAGGTGAGGCTATATAAATAAGCGAACATATAATCCATATTCGTTACTTTAGAAGTATCGAAATTAGAGACATTGAGAGAGCTGAGACTAAACATGGTAGAGAACATATTACTCATATTTGTTACTTTGGAGGTATCGAAATTAGAAAGATCAAGAGAGGTAAGGTTGGACGAAGAAGCGAACATACTACCCATATCCATTACTCTAGAAGTATCGAAATTAGAAAGATCAAGGGAAGTGAGACTACGCATATCAGAGAACATAGACACGCTGTTCTCATTTAGATACACTTTTTCCGGATCAGCATAATAATAGGCAGTTTTATCAGTCGGATCTAACCACATTTTAATTTCGTAGTCTGAATCATCATTTTCAACATTTACAGTGTTTATAGTTGCAATTGGGGCAGTAGAGTTTTTCTTAAAATATTCAATCTTATCTGTAGCGGTTTCTAGCGATTTTAATCTATTGTTAAAGCTATATCCATTCATCATTTTAGCGATTGGGTCATATCGATTAGTTAGGATAGAAAAGATTAGTTTGTTTTTATAATTACCACTCTCTAAGTTGTTTCCTAGTTTCACGCCAATACTCAGATGGTTCGATTCACTGCCATTAGTCTTCTCTGCTGTTTGCAAAATTTGCGCTGGTCTAGATAATGCTGGGATTGGTGAATAATCTGTTGAAGTACCGAACTTATAGCCCCAAGTATTACTCGAAAAGCTATTTAGGGCGCTAGGAGCTGAGATCGAATCAATCTTGGCATTAGTGCTTGAATCCGCATTAGTCAAAGCATTCTCGTCGGTTTCTGAATTAAGAGTCACAGTATACCCTGTCCGGTTATTAGTATTCACTATTAGTAATAATGAGACTTCCCTGGTTTGATTCGCAGAATTGAGAATTTCATTACCGTTTACGGAAACAGCAGAATCATCTACCGTAGCCGACAAAGTCGGCACAAATAGAGCCGAAGTATTTTGGAAGATGACCAAATTAGAAAAAGAGACTAAGGCTAAAAATAATCCGAGAACTTTTAATTCCCATCTAAACCACCCCCCCCCCGTGGGGGTTTGTATTATGCGATTTTTGGCTTTGCATATGTATTATTTTACCATAAACGCAATGAAAATTTTATGGTCTTGGAGTCAGAATTTATCGGATGCAATAAATATTTTATGGTTTTCGAGTGAAATAACCTGGACGGCCATTGACTGGGTCATCGATGCGGAGCCAGGTTTTGTCGGCGGTCGATGGATCCGGGAGGAAGGAACCATTTCCACCACGAAGATTAGTACGCCCAGTAAATATATTCGTAAAATCTGTACCAGCGGAAGTATCGAAATCTTGCTTCACGTAAATTCTTTCGAGTTTATTTATATATTCATTAGCAAACATTTTACTAAAATCGGTGACTTTAGACGTATTAAAATTAGACAAATCTAGTGTTCTAAGTTCTGCAGTACGTTCAAACATACGTGACATATCCTTCACGTTGCTAGTATCAAAATTTGATAAATCAAGTTCTGTAATATTCGCCATTTCCGCAAACATTTTGCTCATATCTTCAACTTTAGAAGTATCAAAATGAGACAAATCAAGACTTGTAGCTCCGGAGCCATAGAACATATATTGCATATGTTTAACTTTTTGTGTATTAAAATGATGAACATCAAGATTTTTTAACTTATGTGTATTCTTAAACATATTACCCATAAACCAGACGTTACTAGTATCAAAACTAGAAAGATTTAATTCCTCTATTCCCCAAGCCTCCATAAACATTGCATTCATATAAATAACATTACGTGTATCAAAGTTAGAGAGATCAAGCTTTGGAGTAGTATTTTTATAAAACATCCTACCCATATTTGTAACATTACTGGTGTTAAATTTGGAAAAATCAATTTCCTTGGTTCCATAAAGGTTACTAAACATATCATAAGTACTAGTAACTTTACTAGAATCAAATGGCGTTAAATCTATTTTTTTATAATCTACAGAGGCAAACATAGATTTACAATCAGGATTAAGATAAATTTTTTCAGCTTCAGTATAATAGTAAAAAGTTTCTCTATCTTCATCTACCCAGCCTAAGAACGGGTAGTCGGAAGTTTCGTCCACTTCTAAATGTACAGTGGTAGAACCCTCGGGTGGAGCCACAGAGCTACGCTCAAAGTGTTTAATATCACGAGTGGGGGATAATCTCCATACTGTATTCCTAAAGTCCTCACCTTTTATAAGATTTACTTCGGTCGGATACTCATTAGTAACCGTAGAAAAAATCACCTTATTTTGATAAGTTCCGGTAGGGAGATTATGACCTAACTTTATGCCGATAGCAAAACATATATTATTGCCCAGCGTTTCATTTCCGCTACTAATACCATAATGAGTATCATGCACTGAGCCACTAGCTAAATCAAGTGGATCCCATTCTTCTGGCTCTCTTTCGGGATGCTCTATTTCGCAATCAAAACTACCAGCAAAAGTATTTTCCGCAAAATCGGCTAAATGTTCAACCCCTACCCCGCTAGAAATCATATTAATAGAAGAAGTATTAGAAGAATCATGGATGTCGGTAAAGGCGGTTTTCTCCACATCAACATAAGTACCTGTACCGGTAGGGTTATTAGTTTTTACGTTAAGATACATTGGCAAAGTTACGGCATGATTTGGTTTACTTAAAATATCGCTACTATGTAGCTCGATATTCGAGGCAGACAACAAAGAAACCGACAGCGAAGGTGTCGGTTTCAGGGCATAAGATGATTGTACTTCAAAGAATAAATTGGATAATACCAGTGAAAAAATCAGTATCGTGATTTTGAAGAAAGTATCTTGGGAGAGAAAAAGTTTTTCAAAACTGTTAACGAGGAACGAAAGGACTCGAACCCCGGTGATACTTAATTTTTTCACACATGTAATCATAACATAAGTTTAATAGTTTATGCAATTGTTTTATTTACAACAACTGCATCTTCTACTTTTTCTCTCCTTCTTTACCCTTATTATAGCATAAACATTTTAAAAATACAGGTTAAATTCAGATTATGAGTGGTGGAATTTGTAAGATGAATTTTGTAAGATTGTGGGTATATTTTAGAACTCAACACAACTCTTGAGTCTAGCCGATTTTGCTTTTTCCCGAGTTAGTGATAGAATAAAAATAACTTGGCGCCATAGCTCAGCTGGATAGAGCAGGAGACTTCTAAGCTCAAGGTCATAGGTTCGAACCCTATTGGCGCTACCAATTTTTATAAGTATGTTTGACGTACGGCTTGCGAGCGTACGTTTTTTTATCGGAAATTTCGAGATAGGTGAGATAAGTAGGATAAAAAACATTGAGCTTTTCGAGAAGACCGAGATGTGCATGGAAAGTAGTGACCGGACCGACCACGATTAATTTGTCGTCATAAGTTTTTAAAGTGTGACGACAGGCGCCCGAAAAAAATTTCTTGGTGGGAGAAATAATTCCCTTTTGATTACGCCAAAATTCGTCAAGTACGGGTGGGACAATGCCGTTATGCATATGTCCAGACAGGATATAATCAAAGGGCTGCAGGAGAAACTCAATATCAGGAGTTTGAAGGTGGGTCGGAGCATGAATGAGAGCGAATTTCAATTTATCGGCAGGTGGCTCTGGAAGATTCGCTAGGGTTTTCGTAAGATCTTCGAGTTGCGCTTCGGCATTTTCAGCAAAATTCACTCCATCTTCGGTGTAGTAAGATTTTTTCTGAGTGTAGCCAAAACAGAAAATATCATCATCTTGATAGATTTCATCATCGAGCAAAACTAGATTTGGCACCTCGCGAAGAGATTTAAGGAATTCCTTATCACGCACGATATGCCAGCCTTTTTTATTTTCCGGAATGCGATAAAAATCGTGATTACCGAGACTGACAATCATTTTGCGAACAGAAGAAATAGCCGTGAGATTCTGTAGAAAACCAAGAAAACGCTCGCGTTCACTGAGAGAATCTACACACTCCAAAGTATCGATGAGGTCACCAGTGATAAAAATATAATCTGGACGTGCAAGCTCAAATTGTTTGATAATGGCGCGGAGTTTAAGATTTTTCACGAGGCGCGAAAAATGAATGTCGGAAATCACCGCGATTTTCAGAGACTTGGATTGCCCGGAAAAAAGCGGCGTTTTGCGATAAAGTTTGTAGGTAGTTTCTTGAAAAATTTTCACTCGAGAGAATTATTTAGTTTTAATCAATCGGTAGTAAATACTTGGAGCAAAACGCACGGAAGCCAGCGGACCCTGAACAGCTTTTTCGAGCTTGATGAGAGCCTTGGTGCTGAAAATTTTCTTCATGGTACGGCTGCGGAAATTCGAAACAGAGAGTACATCCATGATCTCAAAACCAGTTTTCTTAAAAAGATCTTCGACGTAGGCTGGGTGATAATTATAAAAACCGTCCTTATCAATTTCCTTCAGGTTTGATGGCTGTTTATCGAATGGATTGACAGAAGAGCGCTTGAACCAATAGCGGAACATCTTTGGCAGAGTACGCTTATTGGCGACTTCAATCACTGCTACGCCACCCGGTTCGAGGATGCGATTAAGTTCACGAAGAACTTGCTCAAGATTTTCGAAGTGATGAGTGGCGCGCACCATGAGCAGAGCGGAAAATTCACCATCAGAAAATGGAGTCTTATAGATATCACCTTGAACAGTATGAAGTTTGTCACCAAATTCTTCTCTGGCCTGCTCGAGGTTAAGTTTGGAATAATCAAACAAAGTAGCACGCTTGGCACGTGGCAAATATTCATTAGCTAGACGACCGTATCCACCACAAATATCGACAAAATTATCCATATTTTTCGGTAGCAAACGACGAATCGCAGTGCGGTCGGCAAGATCCTCATACTCACGCCCAGAATCTTCCCAGAAAACTTTCTTATAATTATAGCCATTATAATCAGAGATGACCTTGTGATCAGACTTGGTATTCTTGGCAGTAACAGAAGTATCTTTGGTGGTAGCAGATTTTTTCATAGAATTAGTATCCTTGGTAGATTTTGCAGTCTTTGCAGTCTTGTTTGATGTCTTATTCATAGTTCCTATTTTACCATTTATTATTTATCTTGTTTCTGATTTTGAGCTGAATTTTCTGATTCACCTTCCGACTCGCTCGGCTTCTCAGGTTTTGGCAATATTTTAACATTCTTAAAAATCAGACTGCTCACTTTTTCGAAAATTGGTACCACTTCCGAAAGATTAAACAGGAAACTCGATATTAAGTAAACCAGGCCAGCAAAAACGGAAATCAAAATAAATTTCGGAATGGTGCTGATGATTGAATTGTCGGTACTGCGCAATGGGAAAAGTTTGGTCATAAAATAGGCAGCAATCGCAGTGAAAAAGCTGGCGATCAACATACGGAAAATTGCTAACCAAAAAGTCTTATCGAGTAATTGAAATTTAGACCGAGTATTCAGAATGGTGAGGAGAATGATGATTTCAGCTAAAGCGCCGATGGATTGTGCCCAGCCCAGGCCATCTGGACCAAAACCGGTAATGGCAAAAATAACCGAAAGCGCCATAGTAAAACCAACGGCAAAAATACTAACGACGAACGGAGTTTTGGTATCCTGTCTGGCATAAAAACCACGCGAGGCGATATGGAAAATTGATTGAGCAAAAATTGCGACAACGAGCGAACCAAGTACGCTAGCGATTACCGGATTACCACTATTTTTAATGAAACTAACGATGTAGCCACGAGCAAAAAAGGCAATCACGGAGACTGGCAAAGAAATCCAGATAATCATCCGAAGCGCATGGCGGAAGGTGCCGTTAAATTCGGAGGAATCTTCATTGACTTGCTCGGTGAGTTTCGGGAAGAAAGCGGTAGAAATGGCGACGCCAATGAGATTAACTGGCATTTGATGTAAACTATTAGCCTGCTGGAAAGCACGTAAAGTGCCGGTACCCATACGAGAGGAAAGGTTGGTAGCAAGAATAGAATAAACATAATCAATTCCCTGGTCGAGTGAACGAGCTGGGAGTAATTTCAGAACAGAGCGGAAGCCGTGATTTTTCCAATAAATTTTGAATTGATAATCAAAACCGAGACCAAAAAGACCGACGAGGCTGACAAAAATTTGCAGAAGCGCACCGAAGACTACGCCGAGCGCCACCCCCATGATACCACCCTCGAAAATTTGTACACCGAAGAGATTAATGCCATTAGTGAAAACCGTGATACCGATGAGAATACCGATATTATAGAGTGCCGGGGCGAGCGAGTAAAAGACGAAACGTCCGACCGCCTGCTGAACGGAATTCAAAACCGTGGCAATACTGAACAGAAATGGATTAATGGCGATCACGCGGGTCATATTGATGGCGAGAATAGTGCCAGACTCATCAAGACCTGGACCGACAATGTAGCGAATCAGAGGATCCGCGAAAATCATAATAAAAATACTGGCAACAAAAGTCACTAGCGCCATAAGATTCAAGGTGGAAGTAGAAAGTTCCCAGGCAGATTTTTTATTACCAGAAGAAAGACGCTGATTAAAGACTGGAACAAAGCTGACGGCTAGAGCGCCAGAAGTGAGAATAAAGAACATAAAATCTGGAATGGTGAAAGCAGCAGTATAGGCATCCACGCCAGTCGGGTAAGTGTCGAGATAATAAGAGTTAAGCAAGCGATCACGGAAGATACCGAGCAGCGCAGAAATCAAAGTGGAAACACTCAATAAAATAGCAGCATATTTGATACTAAGTTTACTGTTCGCCATAGCAACGACGGAGCGAAATTGAATTTTTTTCATCTATAAATAATTATATCGTATTTATGCTAAAAATGACGGGCGAAGATAAAAAATACAGTGCGAGAGGCACTGTATTTTATCAACTAAATACTTGCGACTTATCTAGGCAGTATGACGATAAGTTTTGGTAGTTTCGCGTTCAGCCATTTTATTGATACGGCGATAGCGCTTGGAGAGACGTAGGCTGAAAAATTCAGTAACGGCACAGATTTTGTCCGCAACTGTCACTACCCAAGCCTCACGAGATTTTGGCAAGACCTTACCGAGTGGGAACATGTGAGACTCGATGATATTTTCTTCTTTGGCATTAATATCGAAGTCGCGCTTAGCGTTCGAGGCGGCAATAATCGGATGAATATAGGCGTGGCCTTTCGGCATATCACCGATATTGTGCCAATCATAAAGGAAATAATCGTGCAAAAGCGCACCCTTGACGAGAGATTTATAAGAAAATTTCATCGGGAAAAAACGGGCGATTTTCACGCTCATAATAGCGACGTGAACGGAATGATCATAGGTCGTAAAGCATCCATGCTGGAAAAAAGTGCGTTCAATTTGCATATTTTCCGATTCAAGAATTTTGCGACCATATCTATTAACTAGACGGTTTGTTTTACTCATTTAGATTATTTTACCATAAATTGGATGATTTTGAAAGCGTTTTTGATATATTTTATTTTTTATGTTATAATAAAAATATCAGAGTATTTTAGAATACTCATGATTTTTGTTTTGTTATTTAAAACAAAAAGTTCTTTACCAAAAGGTTTATTCATTGCGATTATGAAAGGGGGTGTATGAATTGGATTTCGTACATTATGATTTAGGTTTTCTTGAAGAAGGCACAAGGGTTGCCGTTTCTCTTGACACAGCTGCAAATGTGTGCGTCCTAGATACTGCCAACTATATGTCGTATGAAAGCGGCTATTCATTTCAATACCTAGGTGGGTATGTCACTCATAGTCCATACTATGCCACTATCCCGAAATATGGACATTGGCATGTCGCCATTGATTTGGGTGGATATGAAGGGTGTATCGGTTCGAGTATTAAGATTATACCGCCAGAAAAAACTGAAGTCGAACTTACTTTTATGGGTTATCCAGCTATGAAATATCCCAATAAAAAGAAGCCAAACCAATTTACCGACTACTTGTTTGGTGGAGCCAACGGTGTGCCAGATGGACCTGGACACGGTCATGCGATTATTCAAAATTCAACTGGGAATATTGTATTTCTTAGAAAACCAGGCACTAAAGACATTACTATCTGGGACCAAAGTATATGTCCATAATTCTTGAAAACCGCCTTATTGAGGAGTATTTTATACTCCTCTTTTTTATGATTTTATTTCAAAAATAGAATATAGCCCAAAAAGATATTTGAAAATCTCATTATCAGCATCGCTTGTGTTTTCCAAAGTTTCAATTTTTCTTGGGATAGCCTCCAGATTATCAAAACCACACTCGCGATAAAATTTAACTTCAGCCTCGACACCATGATGTGAATAAGTATTCATTAATAAATACTTTTGGTTAGTCAACTGATTTTGGATAACCCAGAAGAATTCACTCTCCCCAAAAGAGCCTTCTTGCTCTACTAAATATCGACCTTCTGGCATTTGATATTTTGAGATAACCTCACTTAATTCGCTTTCAGTCATTTCCCACATATCGATGCTCCATTTATTTACAAGTTATATATTATATAGTACGTCCATCGTAAAATTACAAGCTACTGAACTTTATACGACTGGTGTCTAAAATAATTTCTCAAGCGTAAAACTAATACCTTGGCGCGATTTCACGAGAGTAGACCATATAGGCTTGGCCACCACTGAGGGACTGGCGGTAGGCCCAGAAGTAGGCATCGGCCCGGAGGGTGAAAACTTCGGCGGGATGGATGGAACCTTCAGCATAGTAGGTGCCGGTAGGACCGGTCTGAAGTGGGTGGGAGCCAGCACGGCCGCCACCAGTATGAGAACCGGCGGTACGGTTAAGAATGAGTTTTCTAGCGAAGACTGGGCCGGTGATAGTGAGTGTTTCGTTACAAGAGAGAGCGTTCGGGTAGTGATTGTCGGAACAGGTATCGATTTGGTTATCGCCATAATCTTCATCGAGAATCAGCCAGGCATCGATGTTGGTGACGTTGCTGGTGATATTGATTTTCTTGGCAAAGATGAGGACTTGTGGGAAAT
>CAUQEY010000013.1:0-13517 GCA_963517175.1 uncultured Candidatus Saccharibacteria bacterium
ATGGAAGCCGAAAACCTTCACCTGGACCGTAACTTCCTGATTTATGATACTTCTGATCAAGAAGCTCTGATTAAACGCGCGATTAAAAATCTCCGTTTCGAAGATAAGAATCTCCGTCCGAAAACTATTCAAAGTACGATTTCTAGCTCGAAAAATGCCGGTGTCTTGCCGGAAGAATATGAAGCTTCCGCCAGTTACCCTCAGCAGAAGAATATCGCCAAAGTCTTCTTTGAATATGAAAAACTTAAGGCCGCCGCTTCCGCCCTTGATTTTGACGATTTACTTTTGAAGACCGTGGAACTTTTTGAGACCAATCCAGCTGTCCATCAAAAATGGCAGACCCGTTTCCGCCACATCTTAATCGATGAGTATCAGGATACTAATCATGTACAATATCGTTTAATTAAATTACTTACCGGTCCTGAACAAAACATTTGTGTAGTCGGTGATGACTGGCAGTCGATTTATTCTTGGCGTGGCGCGGATTTCCGCAACATTCTTCACTTTGAAGCAGATTTTCCTGGCGCTAAAGTTATTAAGCTCGAGCAAAATTATCGCAGTACCGGTAATATCCTAAGAGCTGGCCAGCAAATTATTGAGCACAATAAAACACGTAGTTTTAAGGAATTATTTACAGAATCGGGCGACGGGGAAAAAGTAGAAATTCAGGCCCTCAATGACGAATCCGCTGAGGCCAGTTTTGTGGCGCTTAAAATTATTAATCTCTTAGCCAATGCCAAAAATGAGGTAAGCAATTTCTCCGATTTTGCCGTGCTTTATCGTACCAACGCCCAGAGTTTTGCTATGGAAAAAGCTCTAATTTCGCGCGATATTCCCTATAAAATTATTGGTGGCATCCGTTTCTACGATCGTAAAGAAATTAAAGATGTCTTGGCTATTTTGCGCCTCGTCCTTAATCCACGCGACCGTGTTTCCTTCGAGCGGGTGACTAAAAATATCATTTCTGGTATCGGTCCAGCCAGCTTGGAAAAAATCTATCTCGCACTCGGCCTGGATAGTGCATTAACTGATCTGGCGGCTGATCAAGTTCTCACTGGTAAGGCGAAAAATAGTTTCTTACGCCTACAAAACTTCCTCAAAACTATCGACCGCACTGCCAATCCTTCGGAAATTATCACCGAAGTGATTAATTATTTTGATTTTGCTAACCTCGTCGATGACGGCACGCCGGCCACTACTGAACGCCAAGAAAACCTCGATGCTCTCGTCGGTAATACCAAAGATTTTGATACGCTTGAAGATTTTTTGGCCGATTCCGCTCTAATGTCTTCCTCTGATGAATCGACTCGCGATAATTCCGTCACTCTTATGACACTCCACGCGGCCAAGGGTCTTGAATTTCCGGTTGTTTTCATAGTCGGCATGGAAGAAGGTCTTTTTCCAAGTTCTATGAGTTCCGATGAGGATAGTATTGAAGAGGAGCGTCGTCTGGCCTATGTCGGTGTGACTCGCGCCAAAAAGCGTCTCTTCCTTACTTTTACCGCTGTGAGGTTTCTACATGGTAAGTCTAATTTTAATACGCCATCCCGCTTCCTAGCTGAGCTCGGCTATCAACCAGACCTCTTTAATGAATCCGTTGATAATAGTTTTGGTAATGGCTATGGTAATAATTTTGGTGACAATCGCAGTCGTAAATTCAATAATGATTTTGATGAGTTTTCCGATACGTTTAGTGGTTCTTCCAGCTATAATCAATCAAAACCAAAGTCCAGTAAAAAATTTGACCCATTCTACGATGATATTTTCTATGAAGATGAGGGATTCGATTTTTAAAAATAACCCTACTAGTGGTTATTTTTCTTTAATCTTATTTAATAATTTTTCGTATTCTAATAAATCTAAATTAGCTGGCCTTGCATCTAAATCAAGTCCAAGTTCTTCAAAAATCTTCACGATTTCTTCGCGGCTGCGTCCGGTAAAATGTGGTAACATCCCTTGAAGTTTTTTGCGTGGATTTGCGAAACACTGCTTTACGAATTTCAGGACTTCTTCTGAAACCAAAGCTTTTTCTCGTGGATAAAAAATCACCGAAGCCGAATCAACTTTTGGTGGTGGAGTAAAAAGTTTACGTTCCACGAAAATTCCCCCTTCGACCTCCGCGTAATTTTGCACGAATAAAGTTAGAAACGAGTAGCGACCTTTTTCTTCTAGAATTCGATCCGCCACTTCCTTTTGCATCAGAAGTACGATTTTTGTCGGCTTCTTTTTAAGTAGTAATAATTTTCGAATAATTGGGCTAGTGATATAGTAAGGGATATTTCCTACCACCGAAAAATTTCCAGAAAGTTGATTAAAATCAAAATCGAGAACATCGGTATTAATTACTTCCAAATTTTTGCCAGGGAAGGAATTTGGTAAATTGTGTGCTAATTTTTCGTCGAACTCAATCGCTACTACTTTTGGGAATCGCTTCAGTAAAGAACTGGTTAGCGTCCCTAGTCCTGGGCCGATTTCTACGCAGAAATCCACCTCACTTCTTGCACTTTCGGCAATTTCTTCCAAAGTAAAACGATCTTTTAGCCAGTTCTGCCCTAAGGATTTTTTGTTCTGTAACATCTTTTTCTCCTAGTACCAGTGATGGCTGCTCCAGAAGGCCCAGGCCTGACTCCAGCCACCGTAGCGTCCGGTCACGTAACCAATCATCCAGCGAATTTGAGTCACTGGATTGGTCTTCCAGTCGCTACCAGCTGAAGCCATCTTCGAACCTGGAAGTGCCTGTGGAATACCATAAGCGCCTGATCCGGCATTTGATGCATCATAACGACAGCCTGATTCGCGCATAATTAAAGTCAAAGCCACGTAAAGGTCATTTTCTGAAACGCCCGCACTTCTGGCGTAGTTTGCACAGGTTTCCCAATCTGGTGGAATTGATTTTTTACTACCAACCTTGGTCACCCTAGCCACTGGTTGCTTAATAATATTAGTCGAGACCAGCTCACGCGAAACTTCCACATTGTTTACCATATTGATCTTATAGACGGACTGCTTACGACCAACTTCACCCATGGTTTCAAGCTTGGTCTGACCAGTCGCCATACTTGCGTCGTTTTCAGTTTTTTCTTCGTATGGAATTTCTTCCTCCACGGTCACTTTGTGGCCACCCGTATGGGTTAGGCGATATTTCGTCGATAGTCCAGCCTCCAAAATGTCATGTCCCGCCACCTTAGTCACTACATCACCGTCATAAACATTGAAACCGGCTTCCTTGAAAAGGGCTTTTTCATCGGTAGTAGCAGTCATTAAAAATACCGTCTTCTGTCCATCACTCAAGGTGACAGGTTTAGCACGGTAAATATTGATGCGATAATTATCAGAATTAATCCGTTCCGTACGGGCAGGTTCCACTTTATCGTAATTTTCTACGGTAATATTTGAGCGCTTCAAAGCCTCTTCGACAGTATTAGCATTAGTTTTAATCGTCAAGGTTTTATTGTCGGCAAAAAACGTCACATAATGCATGTCTGAAATTTCTCCGGCATCTGGATCTTTAGTCTCGGCAAAAGCTGAACGCACTCTCGAGAATCCGAAGATTAATCCAGATAAAACTAGCAAAAAAGCGCTAAAAATATATAGCGTCTTATAAGTCTTGGCTATTTTGAAAGCACTACTCACCTTATTATTATAGCATATTGTGTTTTACTGATAAAGTTTACGCTAATTTATGATAGAATAAACTTAAGAGTTATCACATAAAAAGGATGTTTCATGAATCAAGCGGACAACACCGAAGACTTTGCCAATCTAATGGAAGAATTGAATAATTACACTACGGAAAACCATACCGATAATACTAATTCTTCAAACCAAACTTCTGAGGCTTCACCTGCGATTGATTTAAGTAATTTGGATGCTAGTCCTGCTGATTCTAGTCAGCCAGTCACTATTGCTCCCTCTGCTGATTTTGCTTCCTCTATGAATCAAACCGCCACTACTTCGGCTGCCGCAAAAGATTCTGATAATCTCACTACCCCAAGTCATACTCCGCTTTCCCCTCTGATGAATTTGGATGGTACGGAAAATACCGAGGCGGTTAAAGCTGCTGAATCTACCAAGGATTCAGCTCCAGATGATGTTGATTTTACTAAAGAAGATCAAACAGAAGATGCCGAAAAAACTGAACACGAAAAATTCCTTGAAGATCAAGAGAAAAATCCTTTGAAGGCCGCCGAACCAGTCCCGGGTTCTATTGGTAGTGCAGTTTCTTATCATGATTACGAAAAAGAGAAAAACGAAGAAGCCACTAAGGCGCAAAATCCTGAGAAGAAGCCGCTTAAGCTCGATCCAAAAATCATCGCCATTATTGCCATTGCCGGTATTTTTGTAATTTTTGGCGCCATCTTCTTGATTAATGCCTTGAGTAATCAACCGAAAAAATCTTCTCGCGCCAATAATCAAAATACCGTTGTTGCTAATGAAAATCAAATTCTCGAATGTGCTACCAAAGTCTCCGAAGAGAATCGTACTAAATATAATGCTGCTTCTGGCGAAGTCGCAAAGATTTTTACTTACAGTCACGATTCCTTATCCAGTATTGAAATTCGTACGGTCTATGAATTTAGCTCCACTGAGGCTGCTAAAACTGCCAAGCAAGCCATTGATTCTGAAAATCAACTCACCGAAAATAATGGTCGTACCGAAAAAACCGAAAATCACAAGACTATCACCTCTGGCCTAGATGGTAAAATCGTCTCTCTTTCGGTCACTGTAAAATCGGAAGACCTCGAAGCCTATCAGAAGACTGATGATTTTAAAAATCAAAGTTTTGCTACCGCTGACGCTGATGGTAAGCTTGATCTTTCGATCAATAATATTCTCACTACTCAAAATCTCCAGGGTTTCTCTTGTAGTATTACCGAATAGAAGATTCAAAAGAGGCTTCCGGGCCTCTTTTTTGAATTGAGGAAATACTTGATTTTTGCTATAATTATTAGGAAATTATGAAAAATATCTATATTACCACCGCTATACCATACGTTAACGGCCTCCCACATATCGGACATGCCGAAGATTATTTGCTTGCTGACATTTATAAACGTTATCAGGAGCTTTTAGGTAACTCTGTGCGTTTTCAGGCTGGTACCGATGAGCATGGTAATAAAATCGAGAAAAAAGCTAAATCCCTTGGTCTCGACACGCAAAAGTATGTTGACGATAATGCCAAAAAATTCCAAGAATTCATCGCCCGTTTTGATGTAAAATACACAGATTATATCCGTACTTCTGACCCGAAGCACATGCAGCGCGTGCAAGAGATTTGGCAAAAACTTTCAAAACATATTTATACCGCCAGCTATGATGGTTGGTATTGTGAAGGTTGTGAAAGTTTCGTCACTGAAAAAGAATACACCGAAAATCAGGGTATTTGTCCAGATCATCAAACTCCATATAATCGTCTTTCTGAGTCAAATTATTATTTCCGCATCAGTGATTTTAAAGATGAAATTCGCGCCAAAATCGAAAGCGGGGAAATGCAGATTTTACCAGAATTTCGTAAAAATGAAATCTTGAAGCTACTAGCGGATGCACCAGATGTTTCAATCTCGCGTCCGAAATCTCACCTCTCTTGGGGTATTCCAGTGCCAGGTGACGATTCTCAGGTAATGTATGTCTGGATGGACGCTTTGACTAATTACGTCACCGTGCTCGGTTACCCGGATCAGGATATTTCCAAGTTTTGGCCAGCCACTGTTAGTATCGTCGGTAAAGACATTTTGCGCTTTCACGCTATTTTGTGGCCAGCCATCTTACTTGGCCTCGGCTTGCCTCTTCCGAAGACTCTTCTTTCACATGGTTTTATCTTGGCTGATGGCCAAAAAATGAGTAAGAGTATCGGTAACGTCGTGGATCCGATTGAGGTGCTTGATAAGCACGGCGTCGATGCTTTCCGTTATTTCTTCTCTCGCCATATCGACACTTTCCTGGATTCGGATTTCTCTTGGGAAAAATTTGAAAATGCCTACAATAATGAACTTGCAAACGATTATGGCAATCTCGTTCAGCGCTTAGCTACTCTTTGCAAAAAGAATCAGGTCAGCATCACAGAGACGCCGGTTCTTGAGTTTACTCCGGAATATCGTGAATTGATGAATAATTTTAACTTTTCTGGTGCTATTGATTATGCTTGGGGTCACGTGCAATTAATTAATAAACATATCGAAGATCAAAAACCATGGACTGTGACTAAGACCGATCCAGAAGCCGCTAAGCAAATTCTACTTAATCTCGTGAATGAACTTCTGGTTGTAAGTCACATGCTTAAACCGTTTTTGCCAATCACAGCTACAATTGAAGAAATCTTTACCGCTTCCGAAATCACCCCACCAGCTACGCCCCTCTTTCCAAAGGAGCGCTAAAAAATAGCCCGTTACGGGTTATTTTTTTGATATCTAATATAAGACTAAAAAACTATCCGAAATATATCTATAAAAATAAGACCCCAGTAGGAGTCTTATTTTTTTGTTTGCTATTCACCAGTGATTATTTATCGTGGTGGTGATGATGTTTTTCTTCACAGCAATCACATTCGCAGTCATCAGAAAGAGCCTTAGCCACATCTGCCACGAAGAAGGCAAGGATACCTGCTACAAGTGGGGTGATAATGTGAACCAAAGATTCGAGAGCTACGGTACCCATCAAAGCGTCAAATTTCTCAGCAGAAGTTGGGAAAATTTGGTACATGATAGCAATAGCTGGGTTCAAGATGAAGTTATTGCGAAGCTTAAAGAAGCTATCAGAAAGAATCAAGCAGAAGAGCACTGCGAGAGTTACACCACCAGCGATAATTGCTGCGTAGGTGAAAGCGCTTTTCTTGTGGTTGTATTCTTGAGCACGGTTGAAGAAGAATGCTACGGTGAAGACACCGACGAATTCGATCAACATGTATTTCCAGAAGTCACTGCCGGTTGCTGCAGTAAGAGCTGGAAGTTCAGCGCTGGCGCCGCTAGCCGTGCGGAGACCACCGATGATTAATAAACCGAGCCATGCACCGACCACCTGAGCCACGATGTAAAGTACACCACGAATTGCAGAAACGCGGCGAGTGGCCATCATACCAATCGTAGTAGCTGGGTTAAGGTGAGCACCTGAATAGGCAAAAACTGCCAAGGTAATCGCAAGGAAACCGAACAAGATATAAAGTGGTTGTTGGATTCCAAGGGTGAGTAGAAGCATTGAGAGGAACATCGTTCCGATTACTTCACCGATTACTGCACCCCAAATACGTGGAGTTTCGAAAATCGTTAAAATATTCTCACCTTCAGGATATTTACGAGCAAAGAAACCCTTGAATGGATTTTTACTTTCCTTAATTTTCTTTTCTACTTTGAGGACTTCTTTTGTCATTTTCTTTTCAGCCTTCTCAGTCGCTTTTTTACTATCGTCGACAACTTTTTCGACGACCTCGATAACCTCTTCTTTAATTTCGGTTACCTCTGGTGTATTCACAGTCGTTTTTGGCTTGTGTGCAGACTTTTTAGTCTTTTTTGCCATTTTACCTCCTTAATAATATTAAAAAAATTATATCATAATATGATAAACTATGGTAATGTATATCGAAAGGAAAAGATGGGCGTAATTGTACAAAAAGATCAAGATAAAAATGCAGATCTCACTCAAAGAATTACCGCAGACCTTCGAAATCGTGCCAGGATGCAAGCTAAAATGAGCGATCCTGACTTGGTGGAAGATTCTGATTATGCTAAAGACCTCAAAACTACCAGTAAATTTGGTTGGTTTTGGCCAGTATTAATCATCCTCGCAGTGATTTCTTTAATCTTCATTAAATTCTTCTAAAAATCTGCATTAATCGCGTCAAATTGGCGCGATTTTTTCTCTCCAATTCGTCTTCAACTTCACCTCAAAACAGAGTATAATAGAAGGAGTTATGGAATTGGAACAGCTAAAAGCCGAACTTAAATCTCTCGGCGAAGAATACGCAAAAATGAAGACCTTAGCTCCCGAAGAGCGTAAGGCTTTTGGCCAAGCTTTAAATCAAAAAAAGCAGGCCGTCATCGAACAAATTAAGGCCATCGAAGCCGCCAAGCAAAATACCGCCGTGAAAGCGATTGATCTTACCGCCCCATTCGACGTTAATCAATCGAAAATTACTTTTCACCGTGGCAGTCGCCATCCCTTGATGATCGAACTAGATCGCGTGATCGATATTTATTCTCGTATGGGTTTCGAAGTCATGGAATCTACTCAGCTCGATGATGAATTCCATATGTTCGAATCTTTGAACTTCCCAGAAGGCCACCCAGCCCGCGATGGTTATGATACTTTCCGCACTAAGGAAGGTTTTATTCCACCTGCTCACACCTCTACCATGCAATACCGTGCGCTCACTTCGCGGTTAGATAACCTAAAAAAAGATGGCCAAATCGCTGTGGTGATTCCAGGTCGTGTCTTCCGTAATGAAGATGTCGACGCTACTCATGAACACACTTTTTATCAATGTGAAGGTGTCTTCGTTTCCAAAACCGCCAATATGTCCGAAATGCTCGGCGTCTTGAAGAATTTCTTTGAAACCTATTATGGTGAAAAATTGCGTATTAAAACTCAACCTGGTTTCTTCCCATTCACCGAGCCTTCCCTTGAGTTGCTAGTTGAAAAGCCAGCTTCCCTCGGTGGTAAGGGTGACGGCTGGCTCGAACTTATGGGTTGTGGCATGATTCATCCGAATGTCTTAAAAGCTGCCGGTATCGACCCCGAAGTCTACCACGGTTTTGCCTGGGGTGGTGGTATTGATCGTCTGGTGATTATGAAATATCATCTCAATGATATTCGCTTCTTTGAATCAGCCAAACTTGAATTTTTGGAGGAATTTTAATGCTTATTTCACTCAATAAAATCAAACAATATGTCGGATCCATTCCGGTTTCCGATGAGGAATTAGTAAAATTAATCGGCTCACGTCTCGTTGAAGTTGAAGGCGTGATGGACATGGCTGAAAAATATCGTGGTGCCCATCTTGCTAAAGTGGTAACCTGTGAAGATATTCCAGATACCCACCTACATCTCTGTCAAATCGACGCCGGACCAGAGCTTAATCAGAAGTTTTCTACTCTTGATTCCGGTCTCGTGCAAATCGTCTGTGGTGCGCCTAACGTCCGTGCTGGCATTATCGCCGTCTGGCTCACTCCAGGTAGTATCGTGCCAGATACTTTTGGTGGTGAGAATTTTGTGCTTGGCGCTCGCAAGTTACGCGGTTATGAAAGTTTCGGCATGTTAGCCGGACCAGATGAGCTTGGACTTTCTTCTGATCATAAGTACATCGCAGAGGTTGATGCGGAACTTGGTCGCCCAGGGCAGGCTCTGGCGGATGTTTTTGATTTAAATGATAAGATTTTAGATATCGAAAATAAATCCCTCACGCATCGCCCTGATACTTTTGGCTTGATTGGTTTTGCTCGTGAGGTTTCTGGTATTCTTGGCCAAAAATTCTCTGAACCAGTGAGCTTTGATCAGGCTATAGATAAAATTAGCGACGAAATCACGATTGAAATTGCCGACCAAAAACTTTGTCCACGCTACTCGGCTTGCTTAGTAGAGGTGAAGGATTTAAATCTTAGTCAGCCTGTCACGCCAGAGTTTTCTGATTTATATAATATGACGGAGGATTCGGTTTTACTCGCTAAATCTGGTATTAATTCAGTTAACCCCATTGTCGATGCCACGAATCTCACTATGCTAGAGCTAGGTCAGCCGCTTCATGCTTTCGATTATGATAAATTTGTCAAAATTGGCGGTTTAGATCACGCGAAAATCATCGTACGTGCGGCGCGCTCCGGTGAAAAGTTGACTTTACTTGACGGTAAAACTATTGAGTTAAATTCTAACGACATCGTAATTACTTCGAATGATATTCCAGTGGCTCTAGCTGGCGCCATGGGTGGGGAATCGACCAAAATTGATGGTTCGACCACCCGTATCTTGCTCGAATCTGCTACTTTTAGTCTCTATAATTTGCGTAAAACCCAGATGGCACACGGTATTTTTTCCGAGGCGATCACTCGCTTTACCAAGGGTCAGCCAGCCGTCAATACTATTCCTGCTATCAAAGATTGTTTAGCTAAGCTTGGTGTAAAATCAGGTGCTGAACTTCGTTTTGCCGACTCTCTGAAGCAGGATTTATCTGAAATCCAGGTATCCGTGAAAGTTTCTGAGATTAATCAACTTCTCGGCTCACACTATGATCAGACTTTAATCATCCAAACTCTTGAAAATGTTGGCTTCAAGGTGACTTCTGATTCGGAAAATCTTTTAGTCACGGCCCCACTCTGGCGTACTGATATTCATATTAAGGAAGACATCATTGAAGAAGTCGGACGTTTGCTCGGCTTTGATAATTTACCACTCAGTCTACCGGTCCGTCCATTTATTGGCGCCGAAAAGAATGTCTTGTTTGAGTTAAAAACTACTTTAAGGAATCTTCTTTCACTCGAGCTTGGCCTGAATGAAGTTTTGACTTATAGTTTCGTTTCTAAGAAATTACTTGAACGTGTCGGTGAAAATATTGAGGATGCTTATGAAATTACTAATTCTATTTCACCAGAACTACAGCTCTTCCGTACTTCCATTACTCCAAGCCTACTTGAAAAAGTTCGTGAAAACCAAAAAGCCGGTTTTGCCGATTTTTCACTTTATGAAATGAATCAGGTTACTAGAAAATCTCTCGGCTTAATTTCCGATCAAACTCCGAAAATGCAACATCACCTGGCGGTAGTTTCCACTGCGGACTATTATTATTCTAAGCAAATCTTAGAAAATCTCGCCGACAAGCTCGGTCTGAATTTTGAAATCCAAGCCTTTACCGACGGTGAAGCTTCGGGTTATTTCGAGCCAAAACGCGCCGCTAAAATTCTTCTTTCTGGCACGCAAATTGGTTGCCTCGGTGAGTTAAAGAATTCCATCAAAACCGCTCTGAAGCTCAAAGAGGTTTCTAGCCTAGAATTAGACCTTGAGTCCCTCCTTGGTCAAAAATCCTCTGATAAACGTATCAAGGAATTTAGTCGCTTCCCAGCGGTTAATCGTGATCTTACGGTTAAAATCGCGGAAGATAAGACCTTTGCTTCAGTTGAAAATGCCATTCTCGAAGTATTAAAGCGTCAACCATCCCTAATCTTTCACCTCACGGCTACCTCGATCTATCAAGCCGAAAGTGCTGATACGAAAAATCTTAGCTTCCATTTAAGCTTTGCTTCCACCGAGAAGACCCTTCTTTCCGAGGAAATCTCTGCTATAATGAACAGTATTAGCAAATCATTAGAAAAAATTGGTGGAGAAATTATTTAGGTAAAAATATGGACGAAAAAAGTTTACGTACTAGCACTAAACAACGCATTATTATCGGTTTTATCGCAGTCTTACTCTTCGTTTCGACAATTATGGTTTATGCCTTGATTGTCTTGAATGGCGAAAAGAGTAAAAAAGGTACGGCTGAGCAAAACGCTGAGCTTAAGGTTCTGGCTAAGGAGCTAGACGAGAAGAAAAAAGATAAAGATAATGCGGTGAAAGCGCTCAATGATAAGTACTTTGAGACCATGAAATCCGCTCGTAGTAATATTAAATCCTACAATGTTTCTCGCGCTCAAAATGATGGTCTGAAATCTATCGATTTAAGCTTCGGTACTGGCGCCACTCTTGAAAAAGAAAGTAAATATCTAGCTTATTACTTCGGTTGGTGCTCTGATGAGTCTGTGTTTGATTCATCTTTCGATGATAATAATAATCCAAAATCTTTGAAGGATCCGCTGGATGTTACTGGTTCTGGTAGCTTAATTACTGGTTGGTCGGATGGTCTAGTCGGCGCTAAGCTCGGCGGTGTCCGTGAATTACATATTCCAAGCACCCTGGCCTATGGTGATACTAAGGAAATTTGTGGCGGCAAAAACTCCCCACTTTACTTCGTCATTCTTCCATTCGAGGATGAAGCCTACACTAAGGCCACCCAAGAATATCAAACAGTTTATCGTAAATACTTGAATCTCCAAAGTGAGATTCGTGGCACCGGCTCACTCTTTTAATATTAAAGTCGGACCTGCTCTTCTAATAGTAAAGTCATTACTATCTCACTCTTCTAATAAAATAACTTCCCACGCGGAAGTTATTTTAATGATTAATCGAAAGGCTATTTTTCTGCAGCTTCTTCAGTCCCTCGTCGGTAATGATTTTTTGAATTTTCTTGCAGGCCTTCTCGTACTTTTCGAAGACACTTCCATCTGCATGGTGGGCATCGGTTCCCAGAAAATCCACTAGCCCGTGCTTTAGAAAATACTTCATTGTCTTAGCTGGCTTCGGACCGTATTGTTTGGCCATACTGCCGATATTACACTGTAGTTTTACGCCAATTTTACGAAGTTCCAGGGCTTTTTCCGGTTTCTTTTGCAAGAATTCATAACGCTCCGGATGTGCTAAAATTGGCACAATATTTTGACTCTTCATTTCGAAAATTACTTCACGCAAATATCCCACCTCAGTCATAAATGGCACTTCGAAAAGCACATAGTGTTTCTTCTTTTTATTTTTCGCAGCGTCGGCACTAAACTTAGTGGTTTCGCCCATTAGCGATGCCTGATCTTCTTGCATATATTTCACCATTTCTGGATCTACATATATTTCATTACCAGGGTAAAGTTTAAACTTAATCCCCAGCTCGTCTAGTTGTGCTTGCAATTCTTTGCGCAGACGCGTCTTGGTTTTATTGTCCGCGAGCTGATCGCTATTTGGAATAAAATGGGAAGTGGTAAAGCCACCGGTGAACCCGAGCGCGACAAGTTTTTTGGCCATCGCAATACTTTCTTCAAAATCACGACTGCCGTCATCGATTCCTGGCAAAATATGCAGATGCGTGTCAATCATGCCACCTCCTGTTTTTAGATTTATAGATAGTATTGATTATAATATCCCGTGCGTTTTTCTAGGGGAATTTGGTTGAGAATTACACCAGCAATATTAGCGTCGATGGCTTGAAGTGACTTTAATCCGTCTTTTACGTGATCGATATTAGTTTTGTTTGCGCGACAAACAATCATGGTGCGGTCAGCTTTCTTTGAAATAATTAGCGAGTCTGCCAAGTTGTAGACCGGAGCTGAGTCGATAATTACGTAATCATATTTTGATTTTACGGTTGCGATGAATTTTTCCATTTGCTTCGAGTCGATTAACTCTGCTGGATTTGGTGGGGTCACACCACGCGTCACTACTGAAAGATTTTCAATCTCGGTTTTTTGTACATATTTACGTAGACGGTCGCCGGCGGTTTCGACTAATAGGTTCGAGAGACCAGCTTGGTTAGAAAGCTCGAAAATTTCGTGTTGACGTCCCAGGCGCATGTCTGCATCGACGAGCAAAACTTTTTTACCGGTATTGGCAAAAGCAATTGCCAGGTTCGCGGAAACAAAACTCTTACCCTCATTTGGTGCGGTACTGGTTAATACGAGGGAATTATTGTTTTTGCCAACTAAGCTAAAATCCAGGCTGGTACGTACGGTACGGAA
>CAUQEY010000014.1:0-11304 GCA_963517175.1 uncultured Candidatus Saccharibacteria bacterium
GCCCCGAACTTGTAACCCCAAGTATTATTTGGTAAATTATTTAAAGATAAATTCGTGCTAACCGAATTGATTTTCGCTCCAACAGTAGAACTAGTATTAGTTAATGCCGTATTTTCAGTTTCGGAACTGAGTGTCGCAGTGTAACCTGTGCGGTTATTGGTATTTACGGTAAAATTAAACGGAATCTCTGAAGTTTTATCTGTAGAAATTATCACCTGATTTCCATTCAATTGCAAATTCGCCTGATCAACGGAAGCCGAAAGTGTCGGTACGAAGAGAGCTGAAGTGTCATTAATGAAGATGAAATTAAAAGAAAAAATTAAACCAAAAAATACAAAAAGTGGCTTTAATACCCTATTAAACCACCCCCCCCCGTGGGGTTTTTGCGTATGCGATTTTTGGCCTTGCATATAATTTATTTTATCATAAACGTAATGAATATTTACGGTTTTCTAGTGAAAAGACCTGGGACACCTGGGCGATCAATCTTCAAAAGATTACGAAACTCAACTGTCGTGTTTGCAATGGTCGTGCCATTACCGCCAACTAGTTGATTCCGCATATGAAAAATATCAATATTGGCAAGAGTGTCAGTATTTTGATAAGCGAATGCGGCGCTCGTATCAAAATCTGAGCTTACATAAATCTTTTTCAATCTGTTTGGATTCAATGTGAAAAACATAGCTCTAAAAGTTTTTACCTTAGGAGTGCGAAAACTACTCAAATCCAATTCCTCCACACTGTCTGTAAAGGCAAACATGCCGTTCATATTTTCAACATTTTCCGTATTAAAATTTGAGACATTAATACTAGTAAGACCGACGCAACCATTAAACATACCATCCATTAAAGTGACTTTTTTCGTATCAAAATTAGAGAGATCGATAGACGATAAGGCATACATACCAAAGAACATTTGTTGCATATTGGTAACATTTTGCGTATTAAAATGTGAAAGATTCAAAGCATGAAGGCTATGATCATTCGCAAACATAAAGCTCATATCGGTCACGTTCGAGGTATCAAAAGTAGCAGGCAACTGCAGTTGTTTCAATTTATGCATACCAGAAAACATGTAGCTCATATTCGTGATATAACGTGTATTAAAATTCGAGATATCAATATTTTCAATATTAGCCATACCGTAAAATAATGCATTCATATTTGTCACATTCGAAGTATCAAAAGAACTAATATTCAAATTCGTTAAATTCGACATTCCATAGAACATTTTATCCATATTTGTTAAACTCTGCGTATTAAAATTCGATAAATCCAGCGAAACCAATTTTTCATCACCAAAAAACATATTCCCCATACCCCTCACTTTAGATGTATCAAAGCTCGATACATCAAGCGAAGTTAAATTCACCAGATTATAAAACATCGCGTTACTATCATCATTCAAAAAAATCTTCTCGGCTTCCGTATAGTAATATGCTGTCTTCGTGACAGAATCATACCAGGCTTTAATCTCATGATCCGAAATAGCTTCATCCTCAAGATTCATCGTGTTTACTCCAGGTCTAGGCATTGTAGTGCTACGTGTAATCCGTTCAATTTTATTGCCACCCGCCTCAAAGGATTTCAGTTTAGTATTAAAATCAATACCCGTCGTCATCATGGCACGCTTTTGGTATGGGTTTGAGACAAAAGATAAAATCAGTTTATTGGTATAATTCCCTGATTCTAAATTGTCGGCCAACTTCATACCAATACTTAACCGGTTCGATTCATTGCCATTAGTCTTCCCGGCAGTCTGCAAAATTTGCGCTGGATTAGACAGTGCCGGGATTGGTGCATAATTCGTGGATGTCCCGAACTTATATCCCCAAGTGTTATTTGGTAAATTATTTAAGGATAAACTTGTGCTAATCGAATTAATTTTCGCACCAGCAGTAGAACTAGTATTGGTTAATGCTGTGTTTTCGGTTTCTGCGCTTAATGTCACAGTGTAGCCAGTGCGGTTATTGGTGTTCACTGTGAAATTAAATGGGATTTCCGTGGTTTTGTCTGTAGAATTAATCACCTGATTACCGTTCACCTGTAAATTTGCCTGGTCCACCGAAGCCGAAAGGGTTGGAATAAAGAGCGCCGAAGCTTCATTTGAATTAAAACCTAACCCCAGAAAAGAAGCGAAAAAACCAGCACTTACTACAAAAATATTTTTCCACAAAAATAATTTAAAAGAATGTGATTTTTGGCCTTGCATATATTTTTATTTTAACATAAACATATTCAAAATTATGGTCTTCGAGTGAAATATCCTGGACGGCCATGAGCGGGATCATCGATACGGAGCCAAGATTTATCAGCAATGCCAGGATTATTAAGATACGACCCATTTCCTCCACGCAACCTTACTTGACCCGCAAAAACGTAATTCCAATTAGTGACATTGTCTACAACAAAATTATCACTCACGTAAATGGTTTCCAATCTTTGAGGTGAATTACTTACAGAAAACATATAACTCATGTCTTTTACTTTTTTAGTATTAAACGACGATAAATCAATAGTCGCTAAATTATTCGAGTCTCTAAACATATCACTCATATCTTCAACATTTTCCGTATTAAATGATAATAGATTAATATTTGTCAGACCTGGCATATATGCAAACATACTGTCCATATCGGTAACCCGCCTAGTATCAAAATGAGACAAATCAAGACTATTTATTTTCATAACACCATAAAACATCCTATTCATATTAGTTACATTTTCCGTATTAAAATTAGGAATTAATAGTGTTTCAAGATCATACATATTGTAAAACATCCCATACATAGTTTTCACATTCATCGTATTAAAAGATGTAAGATCCAGTGTCTTTAACTTCGTTACGGCGTTAAACATATTAGACATATCATTTACCTTTCTAGTATTAAAACTGGAAAGATTTAGGTTTTCTAAACTGCCCATGCCATGAAACATGAAACTCATATTCTCCACATTACTCGTGTTAAAATTCGAAAGATTAAGTGTCGCTAATTTATTCACGCCATAAAACATCCCATTCATATTTGTCACCTTTTCTGTATTAAAAGATGCAATATTCAGCTCATTTAGCTCCGCCATACTATGAAACATCGCACTCATATTTGTCACTCTTGAAGTATCAAAATTAGTAAGATCTAACTTTTTTAGACTATTTACATAAGCAAACATTCCCGTCATGTCGGTCACTTTTTCCGTATTAAATTTAGATAAATCTAATGACTGTAAATTATTCATCTTATAGAAAAAGTACGCCATATCTTCTACTTCTGATGTATCAAATATTGAATTATTAATATAATTAGCCTCCGTAAAACCTCTAAACATATATCTACTATCTTTATTTAAAAAGATCCTACCTGCTTCAGTCCAATAAAATAGAATCTTACTCGCCGCATCATACCAAATTTTAATCGGATAATCCGAAGAAGCATCATCCTCAACATTTATCGCTTCAGTCGGGATAAAACGTGCCGATTCGGTACTTCTATAAACATAGTCCACGCTCTCCTTATTTCCCCATCCATCATCATTGCTTAGACTTGTAACAATCGAATCCACTTTTCGATTAAAATCCTTCCCGGTCGTCATCACCGCTCTTCTTTCATATGGATTTGAAACGATAGAGATCACTAATTTATTTGTATAATTCCCTGATTCCAGATTATCTGATAATTTCATGCCAATTTTAAAATCAAAACTTTCATTTCCTGAAGTTTTTGCGGCGGTACTAAAAATATTTACCGAATTAGAGAGACTTGGAATCGGTTGATAATTTTCGTTTGAAGGACTCAAAAAACCCCAACTATTTTCCGAAAAATTCGTAAGTGTTTTATTTGTATCAATCGAATCAATTTTCGCTCCACTCACCGAGTCAGCATTCACCAAAGCTGTTTCATTCGTCTCGGTATTTAAAGTAGCAGTATAACCAGTTTTATTATTCGTATTCACTGTGACTTGAATCGGTAGTTCCGAAGTTTGCGAAGCTGAATTTATCACCTGATTTCCGTTCACGGATATCGTAGAATTATCCACCGAGGCCGAAAGCGTCGGAGTATATAAAGCAAAAGTATTTTTGCTAAAAATCAAATTCAAAAAAGAAATAAAAGCCAAAAATAATCCGAGAAACTTTAGTTCCCAGCTAAACCACCCCCCCCCGCGAGGTTCGGTAGTTGTGATTTTTGGCCTTGCATATAGATTTATTTTACCATAAACATAATTATTAATTACGCTATAATATATTTATGAACGAAAACTCCACTTCACTTTATGACGTCGCCATCATTGGCGCTGGTATCGCTGGCATGACTGCCGCACTTTATCTTTTACGCAACCACCAAAAAGTCCTCCTACTTGAAAATTCCGGCTACGGTGGTCAAATCCTCGAAGCTCCCATCGTTGAAAACTATCCCGGCTTTGCCAAAGTCAGTGGCCCTGAACTTTCCGAACAAATTTATCAACAACTAAAATCTCTCGGCCTTTCTCTCACTTACGACAAAATTACCCATCTCGAAAAAACCGCTACCCATTTCACTTTGATCGGCGATCAAACTTATACCGCTAAATCCGTGATTCTCGCCACCGGCACCACCCCACGTCGCCTCAATCTCATCAATGAATCTGAACTTATCGGCCACGGCATTTCCTATTGTGCGACTTGCGATGGCGCTTTTTATCAGAACCAAACCGTCGCCGTCGTCGGTGGTGGCAATTCCGCCCTTCTCGCCACCTCTTATCTTTCCCATATTGCGCAAAAAGTTTTTCTCATTCATCGCCGCAATCAATTTACTGCCGAAAAAGCCCTAGTTTCCCAAATTCAAAATTCTGCCAATATCGAAATTCTCTATAACCAAGAAATTCTCGCCTGCCATGCCAATGAAGACAATCATCTCGATTCCCTCATCTTAAAAAATCAACAAGTCCTTCCCGTTTCCAGCCTCTTTGTTGAAATTGGTCGCCTCTCTTCTCTCACTGAAATATTCCAGAACAGTAATCTGCGTAGCCTCCTGCTTTTTGATCAATCTGGTTTCATTATTACCGATGATTCTTGTGCCACCAATCTCGCTGGCCTCTTCGCTGCCGGTGATTGTCGTTCCAAAAATTTCCGCCAACTCGTCACTGCCTCTTCTGACGGCGCCATTGCGGCCAATTCTGCCATTGAATTTCTTTCGCAGATTTAATTAGATTCAATTAATTCGACGGTGCATTCATATTTTTATCAATAAAAAAACTGGCTCGCACCAGATTAAAAAAAATGGAGCCATTGGCAGGGATCGAACCTGTGACCTGCTCGTTACGAATGAGCTGCTCTACCAACTGAGCTACAATGGCATAGAGACATTATACATTATTTTTTCTTTAATGTATAATGAGGTTATGAAGAGCCTCATCTCGGATCTCATCGCTCATCGCGGCATGCACGGGACTTATCAAGGCGCCAAGAATTTTCCCGAAAATTCTCTTTCCGCATTCAAGCGCGCCCTGCTCGCGAATTATGCCATCGAACTGGATATTCATCTCACCAAAGACCACCAGCTCGCGGTTTTTCATGACCACGATACCCTGCGGATGACTAAAAAATCTTACAATCTTGAAGATACCGGTCTTTATACTCTTAAAAAACTTCCACTGATTAATTCCGATGGTGTTTCCACTAATCAAACCATCCCCGAACTTTCCGAGGTATTAGATTTAATTCACGCCAAGGTTCCTATCTTAATCGAGCTAAAAACCACCGAGCATTCTAACATTTCCCTCTTCGGTAAAACCGTCCTCACTGCGCTCGAAAAATATCTCAAAAGTTATCGTGACCCGAAAATTTATCTCCAAAGTTTCGATCCCCGCATCGTCCATTGGATTAAGAAGCATCATCCTAAAATCCCGGTCGGGCTGCTTCTTTCTGATGATTCTGATCTTGCCAAAAAATATGATTTCTTCGTCAATAATCCTCTAATTTGGCGCATCGTCAAACCAGATTTTCTCAGCGTCAATCAAACTATGTTAAACCGACCTGCCATCCAAAAATTCAAAATCCACCATCCAGTTCTTTGCTATACTATCGACGACGAAAAAACTCTCAGCGAACTAAAACCCCTCGCCACTCAGTTCATTGTCGAAAAAATCCTCTAAGTTAAATCAATTTTAAAAACCAAACTACATCTAAAAACTCACCACCACCTAAATTCCATCAAGCCCTATTTTTCAAACCACAAAAAATAGCCCGAAGGGCTTTATTCTGGCGGATCCGACGAGACTCGAACTCGCGACCTCTGCCGTGACAGGGCAGCGCTCTAACCAACTGAGCTACGAATCCACTACCCCATATTATACCGATAAACTCCTCTTTACGCAAGAGTTTTTTTCTTTTTTCGCCGTTCCAAAATCGATTTTAAAACTAAAACTCTTTTTCGTGTCACAGATTTCATACTGTAAACCATATCGTTTCAATAAATTTTTTACAATATAAAGCCCCAAGCCACTTCCGCTCTGCTCATTGGCGCCCGCCTTATAAGAATTTTTAATCTCTAGTGCTTCATCTCGCATCTGCACTGAAATCTTACCACCTTCTTCCGCATACTTCACTGCGTTCCCGATTAAATTCGCTAACACTATCGATAAAGCCGTTCGATTCAACCAAATTTTTTGCTCCCCCACCTCAATTCGTATTTGCAGATTTTTCTCCGCAATCATAATTTGATTTCGCCTCAAGGACTCCTCGACTACCTCTGAGATTTTTATCCATTCAGATTTTTCGAAACTATCCATTTTAGACATCAAGAGTAATTCTCGAATTCCCGCGTCAAGTTCATCCACCATTTCTCCACATTTTTCCAAATAAAAATCCCGGTCTTTATATTTCCCTACCTTAAATTGCATGTTTTCTAAAACAATTTTCAGGCTAGTCAGTGGCGTTTTTAATTCATGTGAAGCCCCACGCAAAAATTCAAAATTCACTTGCTTCATTCTCAGAGTTTCCTGTCTCGCATAAAACCCCGCCGCTACCAGCGATAACACCAGCGATCCCAGTAATGTCACCGGCAAAAACTTCAAGCTCAAATCAATCGCATCTTTTTCTAAATTCGCCGTCGAAACAAACTGCACCAAAGCCTCTTCTTCGTTTAAGAGCTTCACGCTTTTTTCTTCAATAATCACCGAATTATTTTCACTCGTCCGATCCACAGGTAGTAGCTCCGAAACTTTCATCTCGTTCTCTGCATTCTGCGATTTCAGATAAGCTTTAATCTCACCACTCCTGGAATAAAAATCCAAAGCTTGCTCCACATACTCACGATTTTTACCAGCCAAATTCTTCGTCACATCAGAAGCCGTCTGTCTAATTTCTTTTGTTTTTTCTTCCAAATAAGATTTCGGCAGTGCCAAAAATATCCCACCGTGAATGATCGTCACTACTCCAAGTAGTAGTATCAAGACCCTGAAAAATCCCTTCCAAAAAATTCTTCTCATTCTCGCTCCAATTTATACCCCACCCCGCGCACCGTATAAATACAATCTAGTCCTAATTTTTTTCTTAGCTCTTTAATATAGACATCAATCACCCGATCAAACGGAATCTCTTCACTTTCCTTCCAGACATTTTCAATAATTTGTTCTCTCGTCAAAACTCGCCCCTCATTCAAAAACAAATATTTTAAAATCTCCAGTTCCTTCGGCTTCACTTCTACTGGTTGCCCTGCTACTTCAGCTCGAAAACTCACAAAATCGATTTTTGTTTCTTGATAATTAAATTCTCTTAGATCCTCACCTAAAGTCTTCTTCAATAATGCTTCCACTCGCGCTTTTAAGACCGGTAACGAAAACGGTTTTTCCATAAAACCATCCGCCAAATTCGAAAAGGCCATAATCTGCGACTCTTCGTCCGAAAATGCCGTCATCATCAAAACCGGTACCCGACTTTTTTCACGAATTTTTTTCAAAACTTCTAGCCCACTCATCGACGGCAATTTAATATCTAAAATCACCAAATTAATTTCATGATTAAACTTCTTCAGCGCCTCTAGTCCATCCCCCGCCTCGACCATCTCGTATTTAAATTCTCGCAAAAATTCTACCACCCCTTCCCGAATCATTCGGTCATCCTCTACGATCAATATTTTCATTAATCTAAATATACCAAATTTAAAGCTCTGTCAAAAGTTCCTTTGGATTCTTTTTTAAATTTCGATAGCTTATTATACCAAGCGAAATCAGCATGATCGCCAACATGAAAACCACCGTTATCATCACTGCATTAGTCGTCATCTGTACATCAATTGCCGAAAGGGTTTTAGTAAAACCTTCCATTTCTGCACCCCCACCCAACTGCGTCGCCCCAGCCTGTTTCGCCATTTGTTTTGTCACCCCAGTTGTTACATTTTTTAAAATGTCATTCCCCATTATTTTCGCAAATTTTCCTGCCAAGACATAAGCCCCCACGAACGCCGGTAGGCTTACCATCAAAAGTTCTATCACGAACTGTCCAAAAATCTGTCCTTTTTCCAAACCTATCGCTAATAAAATTGCGATTTCCTTTTTTCTCGCGTTCATCCAAAGTAGCAAAACTAGAGCCACTACAATTCCCGCAAAAATTAGTGAACCGAAAAACATTTGGTTAGCCACTCCATACATTCCCGAAATTGATTGCTCTAAAGCCGGATAGTTTGAGGCGCTTTTTATCAAATTATACTCGCGCCAATTCACATCCAATTTCTTCACCGCAGCCATCACTTGGTCAAGATTCTTCTCGCCCTTTACGAAAAATGTTGCATCCTGATACACCGCCGTATCTTCATCATTGCCATAAACTTTTGCCGCTGTCGAAACGTCCGTCACTAAAGTATTTTCATAAAGCTCCTGCGCCGCTGTCACACCCCCCGTATTTTTCCCCGCAAATAACCCCTTAATTTTCACTTCTACGGTTTCATTTGCCGCTTTTTCATTATCCGCATCAAATAAATTTGATTTAATTTTTATTTTATCCCCCACCTTCAAATTATTTTTCTTTGCCAAATCTTCATGCATCAAAATTTGATATTTATCGTCATTTTTTAGATGCTCTCCCGAAACCAATTTATAGGCCCCCGAAACAAATTTCGTTTCCCTCGCCGAATCATTTACGCCGGTCAGCATCACCGTGCGCTTAAAATTTTTCGCACGTTCCGCCGACCTTCCGCGTAACGTTTCTGGCGTCTCGATAATATCCTTATCTACCAAATCCGCCACGCTATTGATTCTTTTTATCGTATACTCAATCTCCGGCGACTCAGAAATTTTTTTAATATCAGTTCCCCTAACATTACCCCCACCCCGCGGTGTACCTTGATTTACTTGGCGATTAATTTCCATTGAGAAACTATTAGTTACTCCCGAAAAAGCTTCCTTAGCCGCCTTACTTGTCGCATCCTGAATCGCCAGGCTAATCATCCCTAGTGCCGCCATTATTAGCACCACAGAAAAAATCACCAAACTTTTTAACTTTTTACGCGTTACATATAAAAATGCATTTTTTATCATTTCAATTTCCTTCCCTTTAATTCCAAGACCACATCTGCCGAATCCGCCACCCTTTTACTATGCGTCACCACAATCACACATTTATTGCGTTCCTTTGCCAGTTTTTTCAAAACTTCAATAATTTCTTCCGCCGTATTTTCATCTAAATTTCCCGTCGGTTCATCCGCCAAAATAATCGGCGCCTCCGAACTTAGCGCCCGCGCGATCGCCACGCGTTGTTGCTGTCCACCCGAAAGCTTCATCACGTTTCGATTTATTTGATCTTTATCTAGTCGCAGCTTCACCAAAATCTCATCCGTCGCCTCTTGGTTCACCAATCTAATATTTTCTAGCGGTGTTAAATAATCAATCAAATTATAGTTCTGGAAAACCAGAGCAATATGGTTTTTGCGATGATAACTATAACCGTATTTACCAATCTTCTCATCTTCAAACAAAATTTCGCCGCTCTTCGGTTCATCTAATCCCGCGAGCAGTGAAAGCAAGGTAGATTTTCCCGCCCCCGATTTTCCGATAATTGCATAAAATTTCCCTCGCTCAAATTTCTGATCCACCCCCTCCAAAACATTTTCCCGATTTCCCGCGTAAGCATATGAAACATTTTTAATTTTTAGCACACTCATTTTTCCTCCTAACTTATTTTCGCTAAAATATCTTTTGGTTTTTTCGTCAAAATCATCCACGACGCCACTAATACTGCTAGGACCATAATTAAGATCAGAAGTCCATAGCTCATCGCAAAAATATCCATTCCCCCACCAGTCGTAAAGCTACTTAAATCTAAATTATCTAAGCCCTCTTTCTGCAAAACCGCGTTCAAGATCCATCCCACAAAAACTCTTCCCAGTATCGCCGCCAAAATCATTGCCGGCAGCGAAATCAATATCAGTTCCAAGATAAATTGCCCCACAATTTTAATTTTACTGCGCCCAATCGCCAGCAATATCCCAATTTCATACATTCTTTCTCGCACCCAAAGAATTAACACTAAAGACAATACGATTATTCCCGCCCCAATCACCGCCATAATCATCGTAAAAATCATCTGCTTCACCATGTCTAGCGACTCTACCATCCCCGAAAATTGATTTTCCTCTTCAATCATCTCAAAATCTTCCGGCTGAACACTTTTTTTGTTCAGTTCCGTTTTTAAGGACACCAACTTTTCAGAATCAGCTACCAATATTTTTAGACTCGTCACCAGTTTTTTCTTGCCAAAAACCTGTGTCATCGTCGCGTAGTCCGTGAACATCATATTCTCACTAAAATCCGAAGACATACCAGTGTATTTTTCCCGCTTTTTCCCGGTGAAAATTCCTTGAATTAAAAGTTCTAATTCCTTCTCTTCCCCTAAAACTTTTAGACTCACCTTATCACCGATTTTCCACTGGTTCTTCTTCGCCAGTGCTTCATGCACCAAAACCTTTCCAGTTTCCTCACGCGAAATATTTTTCCCTTCAATCAACTTAAATACTTCACTCCGAAATAACGGGTCTTTCTTCACATCACTTATAGCCTGAAGCATAACCGCGTTTCCTAAGTAGCCCGGTAAATCTTCTCGCATCACCATTTGCTCACCCGTCACTACCTTACCATTTTTGAGTTCTGCTATACCTTCATATTGATAAATTATTTCCGCACCAAGTTCCTTACCTACCGATTCGAAACTTTCCGCATTAAAAGTCTCAGATTTTAATGATCTAATTTTCACCCCAAAATCATTCGCACTATTTATCGCGCTCGTCATTTTCTCACTAGTTTTCATTATCGAAAAACCAGCATAAATCACCGCCA